>JAJETZ010000001.1 GCA_029784595.1 Wolbachia endosymbiont of Meromenopon meropis
AAGAGAGGGTGGTAAAACTGTTGGTTCTGGTATTGTTTCTGAAATTTTGGAGTAAATTGTTGTGGCTGAAATAGAACAAGTTGCGTACATCATAAGTAAAGCTTTCGATTGTTCAAAATTAGAAAAATATGTTAGAGAATTTGTTTGTGGATTTAGAGATAAATTTAAACATTCTGATGCAAGACTTTCAGGTCCCGTTGCACTGCCTAGGAATAATTTTAAGTTTGATGTTGGTAGATCTCCTCATGTTGATAAGAAGTCTCATGAACAATTTGAGAAGAGAACTTCTGAGCGTTTAATTGTTTTATATGGACTTACTCCTGCCATGATGCAGATGCTTGGGGATGCATCATTTTTTCCTCCTCCACCTCCTGGTGTAGAAATTTATTTAAAGATTAAAAAGGTCTTTAGGAAAGGAAAATGAAGAGAATTGGTTTATTGAGAAGAGTTGGTTTATTGATGAAAAATATTGGTCATACTTCTATATATAGTGAGTGTGGTCGTGTTGTTGTAACTTTATTATATCTTGATGAAACTTGTGTTGTTGATGTGAAAGAGCGAAGTAAGTGTGGTTATAATTCGGTTATTTTGGGTACAGGGGATTTTAAAAATATTGCAAGACCTCAATTAGAGTATTTAAAAAAGAAAGGAATAAATCGTAGATATAGGTTATATGAAAGTAGATTAGATGATCTTTCAAAAGTAAAGTGTGGTAAAAAAGTGGGTATTAATCATTTTGTGGTTGGTCAATATCTTGATATTACAGGCTATTCTATAGGTAAAGGGTTCGCTGGTGTGATGAAGCGACACAATTTTAGTGGACTTAATGCGTCTCATGGGGTTTCTATTGCTCACAGATCGCAAGGTTCTACTGGTCAATGTCAGGATCCTGGTAGAATATTTAAAGGAAAGAAAATGGCTGGTCATTTGGGTTGCGTTAGGATAACCGTGCATAACATGCAAGTGCTGTTTATTGATTATGAAAATAGTTTAATTGCTGTAAAAGGTAATAACGTTCCTGGCTTTAAGAGGTCTTACGTTTTTGTAAGAGATGCAATCAAAAAGCCCCTACATAAAGGTACTCCTTTTCCAATAGGTTTGCTCTTGGATTCAGGTAGTGATAGTGCTAATAATTTAATAAATTAATTATGGAACATAAATTAGTTAATTTATCTAATGATAATATAGGCGTTATTCAGCTTAATCCTGAAATCTTTTCTATTAAGAGAAAGTTAAGTATTTTGCATGATGTAGTTAGATGGCAGTTAGCAAAGAAGAGGTCTGGCACTCATAAGGTAAAAGGTATCAGTGATGTTTCTGGTACTACAGCTAAGCCTTATAGTCAAAAACGCACTGGTAGAGCAAGACAAGGAAGTTTACGCTCTCCTCAATTTAGGGGAGGTGGAATTATCTTTGGTCCTGTTGTTAGGGGTCATTCTTATTCTCTTAATAAGAAAATACGCAAGCTTGGCTTAAAAATTGCTTTATCTTTAAAGTATTTTAATGCTCAATTGGTTATTCTTGATAATTTATATGTTAATGTGAAGAAAACATCTGAAATGTGTAAATGTGTTGAAAATTTTAAATTTTCTTCTTTTCTTATTGTTGGTGATTATGAAGACCAGTTACTACTTGCTACTAGAAATTTGCACTACGTAAATATGATTAAACCTATTGGATTAAATGTTTTTGATATATTAAATCATGAGTGCATAATGTTGACGGTTGATGCTTTGAAATATCTTGAAGGTAGATTATTATGATTAAATACAATGATATAATAAAATGTCCTGTCATTACAGAAAAGACTTCTCTTTTGAGAGAAAAGTTTGGCAAATATTCTTTGTATGTTTTTGTTAGTGCAAATAAATATAAGATAAAATTGGCAATAGAGTCTTTGTTTAATGTTAAGGTTTCTTCTATTAATATAGTTAGTATTAGATACAATGTTAAACGTAAACATGGACGCTTTAGCGATATAGCCGGATATGAAAAAAGAAGAAAGAAAGTTTACTTCGCTTTAGCAAATGGTCAAAAATTAGATATAATGAGCGTTTAATATGATTATGAAGTTTCTCAATCCTGTTACTCCATCTTCTCGCGGGACTGTACTGGTAAGTAAGATTGGTTTGTCGAAGGATAGGCCTGAAAAGCTTTTAACGTTTGGTAAAAAATCTAGTGGTGGAAGGAATAACTATGGTAGAATTACGATTCGTCATAAAGGTGGCGGTCATAAAAAGAGTTATAGGGTTATAGATTTTAAGCGTAATAGAGGTGGTCAAGGTATAGTTGAAAAAATAGAATATGATCCAAATAGGAGTGCTTTCTTGGCATTGATATCATATAAAAGTGATAAGACTAAATCTTATATATTGGCTCCACAGAATGTAAAGCCTGGTGATGTTGTAATGTCTGGAGATGATGCCGATATATTGCCAGGTAATTGTTTATCACTAAAATGCATACCTGTAGGTTCTTTTGTTCATAGTATTGAATTGAAGCCAGGTAATGGCGCTGTGATTGCTCGAGCCGCTGGTTGTTATGCGCAGGTTGTTGGTCATGATGATAAATATGTTTTGTTACGCTTGAGATCCGGTCAGATTAGGTTGGTTTTATCTTCTTGTAAAGCTACTATTGGCGCGGTGTCTAATCCTGATCGTAAAAATAGAAAATTGGGTAAGGCAGGAAGAAGTAGATGGTTAGGAGTTAGACCTGTTGTTCGCGGAGTCGCTATGAACCCAGTAGACCATCCTCATGGAGGTGGAGAAGGAAAGACTTCTGGAGGGCGTCATCCTGTTACTCCATGGGGTATTGTGACAAAAGGAAAGAAAACTCGAAAGAGAGATAAATTTAGTGATAAATATATAAAAAATTTAAAAGGTTAATTTTATGAGTAGATCTGTGTGGAAGCCTCCTTTTTGTCATCCTTCTGTGCTAAAATTAGTAAATAGAGCTTTGGAGGGTGGGGGGGCTATTAACAGGGTAATAAAAATTCATTCTAGAGCTTCTGTAATTCTTCCTAGTTGTTTAGGTTTGAAGTTTGCCGTTTATAATGGTAAAGACTATATTCCAGTTAATGTTAATGATCAGAATATGATAGGTCATAAATTTGGAGAGTTTTCACCAACTCGTAAATTTATTCAACATAGCGGCGACAGAAAGGCAGCAAGAAAAGGTAGTTAGTATGAATGGTAATTGTATATCAGTTAAGGCCAGTTGCAAAGTTTTAAAATCAACTCCTCGTAAATTGAATTTAGTTGCAAATCTAGTGCGTAATCAAAAGGTTTCTTTTGCCGCTATGCAGTTAAAGTTTTGCGAGAAAAAAGCTGCTACCCTCATAGGAAAGGTATTAAATTCTGCGATTGCTAATGCTCAATATAATTATGGATTGGATGTTGATAATTTATACATAAAAGAAATTATGGTGGGTAAATCTTTTATTTTACGTAGAATCTTTCCAAAAGCTATGGGAAGGGCAAATAGGATCAGTAAGCGTTATAGTAATATAACTATAAAATTAGAACAGATTGCATGATTTTATATATTAAAGTTTATATGAAGACTAATTTAGAGAGTGTAAGATATGGGCCAGAAGGTTAATCCTATAGGATTTAGATTAAAAATGAATACTAATACATGGGATTCTATTTGGTACGCTAATAGAGATTATAAAGAAAAATTGCATCAAGATCTATCTATTCGAAGTTATATAAATACTTCCTTTAAACACGCCGGTCTTTCAAAAATAATTATAGAACGTAAGGTTGATTTAGTATCTGTGATAATACATTCTTCTAGACCTGGAGTGATAATAGGCAAGAAAGGTTTAGATATTGAAAAAATAAAGCAGCAGATAGCTGAAAAAGTAAAGACTAATGTAGAAGTCAATGTAATAGGTATAAAGAGACCTGAGATAGATGCAACTTTAATATCAAGCAGTATAGCGCAGCAATTGGAGAAGCGTGTTTCATTTAGGAGGGCAATGAAAAAAGCTATTCAAAGTTGTTTGAGAATGGGAAGTGGGGGTATTAAGGTTAGCTGTTCTGGGCGTCTTGGTGGTGCTGAGATAGCTCGTACTGAATGGTATAAAGAAGGCCGTTTGCCTTTACATACTTTACGTGCTAACATAGATTATGCCTTTTGTGAAGCAAAAACTATATATGGTATTATAGGAGTTAAAGTTTGGGTTTATGTTGTTAATTAAAGAGTATTGCAATGTTTGTTCCTAAAAAAAGTAAGTATAGAAAGGTATTTAAGGGTAGAATCAAGGGCAGTACTAAGGGTGCTAGTACGTTATCTTTTGGTAGTTACGGTTTAAAAGCTATGGAGGGAGGCAGAATTCAATCTAAACATATTGAAACTGCGAGACGTGCCGTTTCTAGAACGTTGAGGCGTTCTGGTAAGGTGTGGATTAGAATCTTTCCTGACATTCCTGTTAGTAGAAAGCCAGCTGACGTTCGGATGGGTAAGGGGAAAGGTAATGTTGAATTTTGGGTGTTCAAAGTTAAGCCTGGTAGAATATTGTTTGAAATCAGTAGTGATGTTCCAATGCCTTTGGCAAGGTTAGCACTTGAGAAAGCGACTACCAAGCTGCCTATAAAGTGTAGATTTATATCTAATTGTGATTAACAAGGGGGTGTGTTATGGATAATATGGCTGATATTAGAGCGAAATCTTCACAAGAACTTTATGTAATTCTTATAAATTTGAGGAAAGAGTTTATTAGTTTGGTTTTTCAGAAGAAATTAGGGCGCTGCAATAGTAATATTTTACGTTTTAGCTTGATAAAAAAGAGCATAGCTCGTATTTTAACTGTATTAAATGAAAGAAAAATAGAGAAAGAGGATGCCTAAAAGAATTTTTTCTGGTATTGTAACTAAGGCCAATTGCGATAAAACTATAAAAGTTTCAATATTGCGAGTATATAAAGATAAGCTTTATAAAAAAGTTATGAAGAAATGTAAAAAATATACGGTGCATGATGAAAGTAATAAGTGTAAAGAAGGAGAGATAGTTTTTATACAGGAGCATAGACCTATTTCTTCTACTAAAAAATGGGTTGTTGTACGAGTTGATGAATAAGGATTATATGATTCAAAAAAATACATTACTAGAAGTGGCAGATAACTCTGGTGCACGTGAGGTACTTTGTATTGGTTTATTGGGTGGAAGAAAGTTTGCGTCTATAGGTGATATAATTGTTGTTTCTGCTAAATCTATCAATCCAAAAGGAAAGGTCGAAAAAGGTAAGGTATATAGAGCAGTTGTTGTTAGAGTAAAAAATCGCATCAAAAAATCTGATGGTTCTGTAATTTGCTTTTCTAGTAATGCTGTGGTTTTGATTAATAATCAAGGTGAGCCTCTTGGTACAAGAGTGTTTGGGTCTATAAAGAAGTTACCATCTGGTTCTTTTATGAAAATAATGTCATTAGCAGCTGAGGTTTTGTAATGAGCGTAAAAATAAGAAGTGGTGACGATGTTATAGTGTTAACTGGCAAAGATAAGGGGAGAGTTGGCAAGGTAATCAAAATTCTAATAGATAATTTGAAAAAAAGAAGAGCTATTGTTTCTGGAGTAAATGTGTGTAAGAAACATGCTAAGCCGAAAGCTAGTAGCAGTGGTGGTATTTTGAATAAAGAATTAACTATAGATATATCTAATATAGCAATACTGGATCCTAAGTACAAATCTCCGACTAAGATAGGGTTTAAGATTGTTGATGGTAAAAAAATGCGTTTTGCAAAAGTTTCTGGTGATGTAATAGACTAAAGATATGTTTAAGGAGTTATACAAAGACAACATAATTAAATTTATGAAAGATAAATTTAATTATGGTAGTGTCATGAGAGTGCCTAGACTTATTAAGGTATGTATTAATATGGGTATTGGAATTGCTGCAACGGATGGTAAAGCAATAAATGAGCCACTTGACGATTTGTATTTGATTGCAGGGCAGAAGCCTATATCGACGTTTGCAAGAAAGTCTATTTCTGGCTTTAAAGTAAGAAAAGGTGCTATAGTGGGTTGTAAGGTAACTTTGCGTAGAGATAGAATGTATGAATTTTTAGAGAGATTGATATATGTTGCTTTACCGAGAGAAAAAGATTTTAGGGGGTTTAGTGTAAAGCAATTTGACGGTAATGGGAATTTTTCCTTTGGTATAAAGGAGCATATTTCGTTTTTGGAAATAGATTACGATAAAATAAATAGAATCAGAGGTATGGATGTTAATATTGTAACCAGTACGTCTAGCGACGAGGAGGCAAAGGAATTATTGTTGGCTTTTATGTTTCCATTTTTTGATTAGTTTAAGAGAAGTAAATATATGGTAAAAAAATCTATACTGCAAAGGAATCTTCGTAGAGTGAGATTACACGATCAGTACAAGGAAAGAAGAAGGAGGCTGAAGTCTATAATAAATAATAGAAGTCTATCTATAGGTGAAAGGTTTGCGGCTCAGAATAAGTTGATTAAAGATTTACCTAGAGATTCTTCTCAAATTAGGATTAGAAATAGATGTGTTTTAACAGGAAGGCCAAGGGGAGTACATAGAAAATTTGGCCTATGTAGGATCGTTTTACGTGATTTGTGTTCTTTTGGAAAAATTCCTGGTGTTACGAAATCTAGTTGGTAATATAATATTAGGAGTACATTATGGCGCTATCTGATAGTATTGGTGATTTTTTGACGAGGATACGTAATGCTCAACTAGCAATGCATAGAACAACAAGGGTTTTTTTTTCTAAAGTAAACTCTTCTATATTAAAAATATTAAAGGATGAGGGATATATTTTTGATTATCATAAAGAGATCGTAGAAGAGATCCCATCTTTTGTTGTAAGATTAAAGTATCATGAGAGGTCGCCTGTGATTAGTAATATAGTTAGAATATCAAAACCTGGTTGTCGTCGTTATTTTAAATGTAAAGAAATTAATAAAGCATATAATGGACTTGGTATTTTTATCATATCTACATCTAAAGGAGTAATGACCGATTATAACGCTCATAAGTTAAAAATTGGAGGAGAGGTTTTGTGTCGTGTATTCTAAATAGTAATAGAGAGGGGTTATGTCTCGTATAGGTGTGGCGCCTATCAATATTCCAGTTGGTGTTTCAATTGAGTGCGATGGAAATAGAGTTTTAGTAAAGAGTGCCAAAGTAAATAAAGAATTTAAACTATGCAGTGGTGTTGCGTGTCATATTGTTGATAATCAGTTGTTGCTTTCCGTAGATCAAAGCAAAGATCATTTTGATGAAGTGAAACCTATGTGGGGTACTTATAGGAGTAACATTAATAATGTTATTAATGGTATTGTTAATGGTTTTTCCGTTGATCTTGAAATTACTGGTGTTGGGTATAAAGCAGAGTGCTATAATAAATATTTAACTTTATATCTTGGCTACAGTCATAATATAAAGTATAGAGTGCCTAATGATGTTGAAATTAAGTGTTTGAAGCCTACGCACTTAGTGATAAGTGGCGTAGATAAGCAAAGGGTTTGCGTCATAGCATCTGATATATGCAAAATTAAAAAATATGATCCTTACAAAGGTAAGGGTATTTCAATAAAGGGTAGGTTTGTATTGCGTAAAGTTATAAATAAAAAGAAGTGATTAAGAAATAATTAAAATGAAAAAATTATTCAATTTTTTAAATGACTTTGAAAAGAGAAAGCTTCGTAATAGGAGAAAGCTTAATAGTGGTACTAAGCAACGTTTGCGTATATCTATATTCAAGTCCAATAGACACTTCTATGTTCAGTTAATCGATGATGAGAAGAGAATTACTCTTACTTCTGCTTCTACTTTAGATCCTAAAATTAGAGATGTATGTAAAGGTAGGGTCAATGCTGATACTGTTAAAAAGGTTTCTTCTTTGATTGTTGAGCGTTTATCTAGTGTTGAATTGAAGCAAGGATTGGTGTTTGATCGTGGAGCGTATAAGTATACAGGATTGATTTCTCAGTTTGCTGATGCTTTAAGAACTTCTGGGTTTAAGTTTTAGAGGGTTTTGACATGGGCGTGATAAAAAGTTCACAAAGTAGTAATGATTTGTTGGAGCTTTTGGTTTCGGTAAGAAGAGTAACAACGGTCACCAAAGGTGGTAGGAGGTTTTCATTTTCAATTTTGGTTGTTGTTGGAGATGAAAAGGGTAGAGTAGGATGTGGAATGGGTAAACATGCAGAAGTTGCTGAAGCTAGGATAAAAGCTGTAAATGCTGCGAAAAAATCAATGATTAAAGTATATTTGCGTGAAGGTAGAACTTTGCATCATGATATTAAAGCTAAGTTTTGTTCTGGTGAAATAGTTTTAAGAGCAGCTAAACCTGGAACTGGTATTATTGCTGGTGGAGCTATTAGGTCAGTTTTTGAAGTATTAGGTATAAAGGATGTGGTAGCTAAATCTACAAGATCAAATAATCCTCATAACGTTATATGTGCAGTTTTTAAGGCTTTTGATGGCATTTTATCTCCTTATCAAGTGGCAATTAAAAGAGGTAAAAGGATTAGCGAGATAGTTGGAAACAGGTGTTAAAAAGTATGAATATTGATGTAAAACTGAACTCTATATTTACTAAGTTATCAAAAAAAAAGAAGTCGAAATTGCTAGGTAGAGGTATTGGCTGTGGTAAAGGGAAAACATCTGGTAGGGGGCATAAAGGGCAAAAATCGAGGAGTGGAGTTGCTATAAATGGATTTGAAGGCGGACAGCAGTCCATATATACGCGTCTGCCTAAAAGAGGTTTTAATCCTATACGTAAGAATACGTACTTTATAATTAATGTTGGTGATGTACAGCGCTTGATAGAAACTAAGAAAATAGTAAAGAATTCCATTGTAGATAAAGAGCTTCTATGTAAGTTAGGTTTTGTGAAAAAATCTATTAAAAATAAAATCAAACTTCTTAATAAGGGTACTTTGAACCAAAAACTTGTGTTTCGAGTTGATTGTGCGTCAGAAGCTGCAAAAAAATCTGTGGTTTTAGTTGGTGGTAGAGTGGAAATATTATCATAAAAAATGAGCGGTAAGTCCACATTTAATATTTTGGATCCTGCCTTATTATATAAAGGCGATTTGTTGAAGCGTATGCTTTTTACATTAGTTATTTTGGTTTGTTATCGTTTAGGTACTTACGTGCCTATTCCTGGAATTAATCTTGATATAATTAATGATATGTTTTTCAAGGAAGGTTCTGGTGGTGTTTTTGGAGTGTTTAATTTATTTTCTGGTGGTGCATTAGCTAGGATGACAATCCTAGCATTAAGTGTTATGCCATACATAGTTTCATCTATAGTTATGCAATTATTATCCTCTGCAGTTAAGGGGATTAGTGAAGTCAAGAACGATGGTGAATTAGGACGTAGAAAGATGAATTCTTACATACGTTATATGACTATAGTTCTTTGTATATTTCAATCAATTACAATTCTAATTGGATTAGAAAGAATGAATAAAGAAGGCCTTTTAATTGTAATTGAACCTGGTTTTATGTTTCGTATATTAGGTGTTTTCAGTCTTTTAGGTGGAACTATGTTGCTAATATGGCTTGGTGAGCAAATCAGTACTAATGGTATAGGCAATGGTATTTCATTAATTATTTTTACTGGTATAGTATCAGAGTTACATAGCGCTTTTTCATCCTTGTTGACACTGAATAAAAACGGCAGTGTATCACTATTTGTTATTTTTTTTATTCTAGTAGTATTTTTTTTATTATTGCTTTTAGTCATCTTTATAGAATCTTCTTATAGAAAAGTTATTGTTCAATATCCTAAAAAGCAGTTTAAAAGATTACATAATGATGATTATGCTTATATTCCTCTCAAGATCAATTTATCCGGGGTAATACCAACTATTTTTGCTAATGCAATTTTACTTACACCTATTTCAATTGCAAATTTTTACAAAGAATATGCCTTCTCTGATTTTATTTTGAAATATTTTATGGCAAATAAAGTAGTTTATATTGTGGCTTATCTGGTGTTTATAATATTTTTTAACTTTTTTTATACTAATTTTATATTTAATCCAGAAGAAAATGCTGATTTTCTTAAAAAGAATGGTGGTTTTATACCTGGTAGAAGACCTGGAAAGCATACTTCCAATTATCTACAGGATATAGTTTTTAAATTAACGTTTGTTGGTTCTGCATATTTAGTGATTATATGCGCTGTACCTGAAGTTGTAAGATATTATTATGATATACCATTTATTTTTGGTGGGACCAGTTTATTGATTGTAGTCAATGTTGTTACTGATACTATTACGCAAATACAATCATATATTTTTGCCAATAGATATGATAGCTGGATAAAAAAATATGAATCTAAAACTAAAAAATTAAGATGATTATTACAATTTTTGGTCCTCCTGGTTCTGGCAAGGGGACTCAATCAAACTTTTTAGTATCCAGGTATAACTTAAAGTTAATTTCAGTAGGGGATTTATTGAGGGCTATTATAGCTGGTAATAGTAAATTAGGTAAAAAAATAAAGAATATTGTAGAATCAGGTAATTTAATTCAGGACGATGTCATATGTAAATTATTGCTTAATCAACTTAAACTTGTAGATAGTGATTTTTTACTGGATGGTTTTCCTAGAAATTTGAATCAAGCTTGTTTTTTGACTAAGGTTTTGCTAAAGAGATATAACAGGGATGTGGATGTTGTAATTGAATTACAACTTAATGATGAAACTGCAGTTAATAGATTAAAAAATCGTCTTGTATGTTTAAATTGTAAAAGCTTGTATAATGGGTTATTATTTAAGAATAATGAGATTCCTTCTTGTATAAAATGTAGAAATTCAATTTTAGAAAGAAGAATTGATGATTCTAATTTATCTACAATTAATAGAAGAATAAATGAATATCATATTCAAATAAAGGGTTTGCGTGAGTACTATAAGAACAAATTATTAGTAGTTAACGCTAATCTTAATATTAATCTTGTAAAACAGAAAATTGAAGACAAAATTTCTTGTAATTTAATTTGACTCTAAATTGTTTTATGATATAAAATCAGGAACTGTTATGAGTATTTTTAAGTATTGGAGTATAAGTGACACGTATTGCAGGTATAAACGTTCCAGCAAAAAAGTGTGTTTCTTTTGCGCTAACCTATATATATGGTATAGGTATTGCTACTGCAAGTAAAGTTTGCGATGTTTGCGAAATCGATAAAAGCAGGCGTGTTTCGGAGTTGCAAAATGAAGAAATAGAAAAGATTAGCAGCTTTATTAGACAGAATTTTTCTATAGAAGGTGATCTTAGAAAAGAAGTAGCCATGAACATAAAATTTTTAGTGGAAATGGGGTGCTATAGAGGAATGAGACATAGGAAGGGTTTGCCAGTAAGAGGACAAAGAACTCATACTAATGCTAAAACCCGTAAAGGTAGATCTCGTTTTTCTATTGCCGAAAAAAAATAAATTTTGTTGTTGCTGTGAGTTTTAATGAAAAGGGTTAGAACAGTTGGTAAAAATGTAAGAAAGTTTGTTACTGGAGTTATTCATATTCGTGCAACTTTTAATAATACCTTTATAAATATAACTGATGTTCAGGGTAACACTTTGTATAAAACTTCTGTGGGCGAACATGGCTTCTCTGGTTCAAGAAAGTCTACACCTTATGCTGCTGGTAAAGTTTCTGAATCTGCTGCAAAGATCGCTGTAGACAGATTTGGTATGAAAGTTGTTTCTGTTATAATACGCGGTCCGGGTTTTGGCGCTGAAGCTGCGGTTAAGGCCCTTCAGGGGAGTGAATTAACTGTAACATCAATTGCAGATAAAACTTCAATTCCTCATAATGGGTGCAGGTTAAGAAAAAAAAGAAGAGTATAGAATATTGGAAAGGGTACTGTATGCACCATAATGATAATATTTCTGTTTTTAGTAGTTTATACAAACTAACTAAGCCTAATTCAGTAAAAATAGTTCCAGGTGATTCAATTGAGAAAGGCGATATAATACTTGAGCCATTGGAGAGTGGGTTTGCTTTAACGCTTGGTAATGCATTGAGGCGTGTTATGTTATCTTCTCTTGTGGGAAGCGCAGTTTATGGAATAAAGATCAATAGCGTGACTCATGAGTTTACTTCAATTCAAGGAGTAAGGGAAGATGTAACTGATATAGTACTGAATATGAGTATGTTGAGATGTAAGTTGAATGGTATTTCCAATAAGTGTTTAAGTTTAAATGTTAAGGGACCATGTCAGGTATTAGCTGGAATGATAAAAACTGATGATCAGTGTTCTGTTGTAAATAAAGATCTGTTAATATGTACACTAGGACATAATGTAGAGTTTAATATGACTATATATGTTGCTAGTGGAAAAGGGTATCTTCCCGTTGCTAAATATAAGGAAAACGAATTTTTGAAGCTGATGAGTGAGCAAGATTTTATTGGATTTATCCCCGTTAATGCTTTGTATAGTCCTGTTAATAGAGTTTCATATAAAGTAGAGAATAGCCGGGTTGGTCAAGTTACTGATAAGGATAAGTTGATATTGTCGGTTGAGACTGATGGTACAATTTCTCCAGGTCAAGCTGTAGATTCTGCTGCAAGGATATTGCAAGAGCAGCTCCAACCTTTTATTAGTTCTAGCACAGATCATAAGAAATTACAGTCTTCTTCTCTGTCTAAAGATTATAAAGATTTAGGTTATGATCCTATTTTATTGCGCAAGGTAGACGAAATGGAACTGTCAGTTAGGTCACACAATTGTTTGAAGAATGAGAATATTACTTATATAGGTGATCTTGTACAAAGAACAGAAAGTGAGATGTTGAGAACTGCCAATTTTGGTAGAAAATCCTTAAATGAAATTAAATCAGTTTTAAATAATTTTGGCTTGTCTTTGGGCATGGATGTCCCAAATTGGCCTCCTAAAGATATAGTTGAGTTGGCTAAACAGCATACTGATGAGGATTAGGTAATATATGAAACATGGAATAAAAAAACGCAAGTTGTCTCGTCATACTGAACATAGATTGTCGATGTTGAAAAATTTGTCTATTTCCTTAATTAATCACGAGCAGATTGTAACTACTCTCTCAAAAGCTAAAGAGCTTCGTCCATACGTGGAGAAGTTTATTACAATTGCTAAGAATAAGAAGAATACTTTGCACGGTAGAAGGCTTTTGCTTTCACGTCTTCATAATAGTAAGTTGTCAGTTGATAAATTATTAAATGTTTTATCTGATCGTTATCAGAATCGTAAAGGTGGGTATTCTAGAATAATAAAATTTAATTTTCGAAAGGGTGATTGCGCTTCAATGGCAGTCATAGAGTTGGTTGACAGAGATATTACAGCAAAAGGTAAGGTTTATTATTATAAAAACATAAAAAAACAAGAGAATAAAACACTTACGAAAGTATAGCGATAAGGTTTTGCTAAGTTTTTTTGTAGTTTTGTTTTATTTGATTGTGAAAGATTGTACTATTTTATCTTTTATTTTATCAATTTATTTGATCTTGATATATCTTAATTTTGTAAAAGATACTTCAAAAATACTATGAAGTACAGATTTTCTTTTAAAAGAAAGGAGGTAGGTTTAGTTTTATATATTGTGGTAAAGAAGAGAATTGATTTTTACAAAAATTAGAGTAAATCTTCTTTTTTTTTAGAACAAAGATGTATTCTCACATAGATAATTTTTCTAAAAATTTGTATTTTAGTGATAAAAATTTTATTTGGAATTCTTCTCAGTGCTTACAATTACTTTCAGAATTTAAGTCCTGATTTGGATCGCAGATTTTAGATGTAATTTTGCGTTTCCTTTCTTCTGCTCTTTAACTTAAAATTAAAGAGAAGAGAAGTTATTGTGAACCGTTTTTTATTTGTTAAAATTAATGGTTAAGCTTTTGTGTACTTCAATTTTACAATATTGCAACTATTATCAGTTCTACATTAGTCAATTCTTTATGATAAAGAATTTATTGTATGCAAGGTTTTTTTAAAAATGATTTTTCTTATTTAAATAAAGTAGATCAATATTTGTTATTATTGATTTTGATAAATAAATTTTTTATAAAATTTATTAGTTATAGCAATAAATATTTAAATGATAAGAGATTACTAAAAATGATAGTAAGTTTTTAATTTTTAAAGTGATATCTTAGTGAAATTTTTATATGAGAAACGATTATTTTCTATTGAAACAGTGCATTTTTACTTGCAATTATGCTAACTATAAAATAAGATCAATAAGAAATAATTTTAAACTAATAGATAGTTTCGTACAGATATTCAATTTTCTTTTTTAATCATATATATTAACTATGAATTTAAGTTTCGTATTGAATGGTAAATATATTATTTAAATTTTTATCAAAAAAAATAAAGAAGTCTTAAGAGGATAATACTTATTATTTGTACTTTGTGTGAGAAGTGTGAAGGTTTTTTGGCGCTTCTTTCCGATAAAATGATTTCATACTATCCTGCTTGAATTTTATATTATATGAGTTAAAACAAAATCTAATTCTTAAAGATGTATAGTAAATTTACTATAAAAATAAATTATAAAATTTAGCTATTAATTCTAATATTTCTATTATTTTAAAAACTATACAGAGACTTCAAGCTAAGCAATAGTCTTTCACTACTGAAATAGTAAAAATAATAATTTTATAAAGTGAGTTCTAGTATTGCTATTTCATTTATATGATAAGATTATTTCTTCACAAGAATTTTATCAACGATACGCATATCAATTATGCTCCAATCATTGAAAGTAAAATCAGTTGTATTTTGTAAATGATTTAGATAGTGCCATGCAGCATTAGGATTATTTTCAGGTAATTTTACTGTAGAAACGTTATTAAGTATCACATTCCATCTTCTATTTCCCACATAGATGCAAGCAGAAATGTATTTACTTAATTGAGTTTTACTTTCTAATATGTTTTTGATAAATTTTATATCCGATAATGAATTTTGTCCTTCGATCATGATAAGGTTATTTATTGAATAATCGTACGTAATTACCTTACCTTCGGAGTCAATTACTGCAGTTCTGTTGTTACTATCTTTCCAGAGAGCAAACGGTTTGTATTCATCTATGTTGACATGTAAGATATTATTAGGTAGATTTCTATAAATTCTTATATACTTTATCCATTTATTTACAGACTGTATGTTGTCAGCAAGTTTTGAAAGTGATATATAAATGATTGGTTGCGTTTTATCTATCAAATCTAGTATATTTTTTTTGTTTGTAAATTTGTTGCCAGTTATAACAATTTCATTAATTGAAAATCCGCTATTGAGCAATAACCTAGTTAGGTGGTTACTAAACCAAGTGAAATAATAATTCAATTTATCCGTGATTTTGTCTAATGAGCTATAGAGCACTAGAGTAAGAAAGAGTGATATTATAAAAACTAAAGCACATTTACGCAAAAAATTCCTCTGGCTTCTAGTAACGTTACTCAGCATTTACTTAATCTCTAATACCTCTATGTTGTAAACTATCTTCAACGATGATTTTAACCAATTCATCAAAATTAATTCCTTTTGTTAATTTTGCAATTTTTGGTACTAACGATAATTCAGTAAAACCAGGATGCGTGTTGATTTCAAGCATTTTTAGAGTATTATTCTTTGGATTGTAACGGAAATCTGAACGAGAGATAGATTTACATCCTAAAAATTGGTGAACTTTTAATGCATATTCTAAAGTTGTTTTATATATATTATCGGGAATTTCAGCAGGAAATACATATTCCGCAAGCCCACCTGTATATTTTGCTTCATAATCAAAAAATTTGTTTTTTGGCCTTATTTCTATAGTGCCAATTGCTTCATTTAGTAATACAGCAGTTTGTAACTCTACACCAGGTATATATTCTTCTATTATCATTAGCTTTTTTGAATAGTTTTTTGTTATCCAGGTACTAGATGACACTGGAATATATTTTTCTTTTTTTTCGTCAAGCTCCGAAATTGTACAAAGCGTATTATTTAGTTTTAAATAATCCTCATGCGAGAAAACTATATGCACTCCGATACTTGAGCCCTCATTTATCGGTTTTAAGACATACGGATATTTGATTTTGATATTGTTTTTTAGCACATCTTCTTGGCTAAGAACATATCCTTTCGGATTGTCAATATAGAGAGAGCAGAATATGTGCTTCGACATTGCTTTATTCATAGCAATAGCTGAAGCCATAACTCCTGAGTGTGTATATCTTACACCTAAAATTTCCAGTAAACCTTGAATACATCCATCTTCACCGTAAGGTCCGTGTAATGCAATGAAAGCAAGATCTGGATTATTTTTTTTTAGTTTTTCAACAATGTCATTATCAACATATATTTCTACTACTTCATACAAGAGATTATTGAGAGCATTTTTTATTGCTTTTCCACTCATTAAAGACACCTCTTTTTCGCGAGAAAAACCACCAATCAAAACCGCTATAGTTGGAAGCATTTTGTACTCTTAGAAGAATATTTTTAGTGATTATAACTACATGTGTAAAACTCGTAAATAGGGAGATAGATTATTTGAAGATTCATAGTTTTTTATTATTACTATTGTAGTAATTTTATTTTAAAACCAGTAAAAACTGTATTTTTCATATAGGTCAAAAAACTAACAAGATTATAAACGAAGGATTAAAGTATTGTTTAATTAACTGTATACTAAAAACACACTGTACCTTAATGACTTTTCCAAATAGCTTACAATTCTTTTTACATCCATTTTACATAATAAAGATATATCAAGATTACTTGATGTATATCTGTGTAATAGTAAAAATAATTGTCTAATCATTTTATTAAATCATATTAGCTTCAATTTTAATTGAAACATTGTAGTTATCATTTTTTAAAATATAAAAATAAAGGAATCAACCATCATTGGTTAACAGGAACATAAATACGAGAATTTTTCGGCAGTGTTTATCCTCTATAATTCTAGATTTTCATCAAAATAAGTTGTTTTATTTTTTTCCTCTTTGTATTGTTCCGCCTCATCTAGAGGTTGTTTTTTAGCTGTAATATTTGGCCATTTCTGTGAATATTTTATATTTATGTTGTAGAATGTTTTGAAGGTCTTTTGCTCACTATTCAATAAATCCTCATTTAATTCTAAAATGTCTTTTATGATATCATCAGATATAATTGCATCCACTGGACATTCAGGTATACATACTCCACAATCAATACATTCATCTGGATTAATAACAAGCATATTTTTACCTTCATAAAAGCAGTCAACAGGACATACCTCAACACAATCTGTATATTTGCACTTTATGCATTTATCTGTAACAAAATGCGTCATATTATGATACATAAATCATATATACGTATGCTATTATAGATTAATGAAAAATTCAAGTTCTTTATTAAAATAAGTAATTTAATAATTGTTAAAGAATTGAAAATATCATAGAAATTAATAATATCGAAAATATTATTCATATTCAAATAAATGAATAAAAGTATATGAAAACATTTCAATGAATTTTTACAACTCAAGGCAAAAGTGTATTTACTATTGAAAGTACGTGAAATATATGGTTAATTTTGAATTAATAATTTCTATATTTAATTATATTAACTTGATACTAACTTAGTTATTTGATAACTAAACTTAGTTTATATTGCTCTTCAGCAATAATTGTACTGATGAGATGTGCTGTGTGTTATTAAATAATTTGTAAGGTAATTGCAATAATTTACGTATCAAATTCTCTTTAAAATTAATTGAAGAAAATTTTAACTAGATAGATTAATTAGTTCTTGATTTAAGAGAAATTGATATTACTTTGGATCTTCGTAAGAAAATATTATTATATTTATTTTCAGTAGAAATATATAGATATGAAAATTACCACACTATATTGTGCTGCTTTATAGCGTATAAATTATATAGTGTGATATACGTGATCAAGAAAAAAAATTCTGGTCTCTATACGAAATTTTACTGAAGACAATGAGCTAATAGTAATTGCTGAGTTTCTATAACTTTCAGTATAGGATAAGTTTTATTTTCTTTAAAAAAGTCAAAAGTTGATTTACTTTACTCTGTGCTCTGTGTAAGAGTAATTAAAAATTAAGTATAATGAATTTTGTTATATTTAATTGTCTATATTTAGTATACTAAATTTTAAGTTTGTTTTAAATTTAAAAAAATACTAAATTGAAAGTTTTTAATAAGAAGAAGTTAAAATAGAAAAATTGCAATAATTCAAGTTTATTGAAGTGTAGATCTGATCTATAACTTTTTAAAGTTAAAGCTGAAAATAAAGTAAAAAAAATTATAAATAAAAAAAATTAAGATAAACAATTCTTAATTTTCCATAACTCCTATAGAGGACACTCATTCTTCTTTTATACAATGAATCAAGTCAAGAAAGGTTAATCTATTTCTTGTTGCAAATGCAAGATTGACCACTTTGTAATATTGTTCATCATTCCATCCTAAATGCGCTGGTAGATGTGGTATTGACAAATCTTCAAATATTTTTCGTAGTTGTCTGGCAGGTAATAAATTTTGCCTAATTATACCGGAAATATTATTCCATCTTTTACAAAAGATCTCTCCAATTTTTTGTTGTAGAACTTTTTTTTGTTCTAAGATTTTTGCAAATTCATTATTGCCAAAATATTCGATAATCTCTTTTAGATCTAAGATAATTGGCTTAAAAATAGGATTTTGCATTGATAATATCTTTTCTTGTATACTAGCCATGGTAAGAGTTGTAACAGCAATTTTTTCGCCATGTAGTGAAGAGTAATCTTTTGTTACTATTTCCATTGCGTGAGCTATCATGTGCTCTCCTTGACTTGCCGAGTAACTGCCTTTTGATATTGTCATTCCAAGTCCAGAAATTAGTAAACCTTCCATAAGTAATAAGACTACTTTTTTATTTTTTTTTGTGAGCGCTAGATATTCTCTGAGTAAAATTTCTTCTAAATCTCCAATAAGTGTGAAAGGTAATTCGTTATATTCCGTACCAAGTAATAGGTGAGATAATAACCAATCGGCTTTTACTGTTGAACGGCAGATAAAATCTGCAAATCCGCTTAATGTTAGACGAAGTGGTGCATTTGTAATGATATCAATATCAACATATACTGCTTTGGGAAGATGTGCTGTGAACGATTTTTTATGCCCATTTACTAACACTGAAGCATTTGCAGAAATATAACCATTTACAGATGCTGCTGTTGGAAATGATATATAGTTCTTTTTGTCAAGATAGCTTGCATATTTACAAACATCATTAACAGTACCACTACCAAGTGCGATTATTAAATCGCTACTTTGCGCTTTATTTCTAATTAGATTGACTATTCTAATAGAAGAAGCAGTATTAAATGATTTGTTTGATATGATACAAGTTCCAGAACACTTCGATTTGTTAGGAATTTCAGAACTACTTGCTAAAATGGGAAGCGTGGCTGGAATAATTAGGTGAGAAATTTTATCAAGTGCGCTTTTATTTAAAAGCGATTTAGTATTCTCGTCTGCAACTAAAAAAATATCATCTCCGTATAGAGTAGATATTTCATAAATATTCTCAATGAGATGATGATCTACTATTATTTTTTTTATGGGTACTTTTTTGCTTTGGTGTAATACTTGTTTTAAGTAGTACATAGTATATATACTAAATAGTATTTTTAATTTAAAATTAATATATGAACGTTGATCCTGTAGAACTAACTAAGAAATTGATCGGTTTCAAGAGTATAACACCGATGAGCAATGGAGCAATAGAATATATTGCGGCACTTTTTAAAAAAAGTGGTTTTGATTGTGAAATTTTAGAATTTGGTAACTGTGAAGAAGTTAAGGTTAAGAACCTATATGCAAAATATGCAAAACATGTAAATGAAACGCCAAATTTATGCTTTGCTGGTCATGTTGATGTTGTTACGCCAGGCCAATTGAGAGATTGGAAGTTTAATCCATTCATGGCGGAAGTTGTAGATGGAATCTTATATGGTAGAGGAGCATCTGATATGAAAAGTGGAATAGCTACATTTATTACTGCCATGATAAATTCAATCGAGGAAAGATTTCAATTTGATGGTTCAATAAGTGCATTGATTACTAGTGCCGAAGAAAGTATGGAAGAATATGGAACAAAAGCAGTTTTGAAATGGATGGAAAGAAAACAAAAAAAGATAGATTACTGTGTAGTTGCTGAACCAACTAGCATTGAGAAGCTAGGTGATGTTGTAAAAATAGGTAGAAGAGGATCTGCAACATTCAAATTGACTTGCTATGGAAGACAAGGGCACGTTGCTTACTCACACTTAGCAGATAATCCAATATATAAGATGATTTCCATATTAGATATGATAAAAAACACAACTTTTGATCATGGTAATAAATATTTTCAGCCTTCAAATTGCGAGATTACTACCGTTGATGTTGGAAACAATACCGATAATTTAATACCTGGTTTAATAACTGCAAGTTTTAATGTTCGATATAACAATATGAAATCACCTGATGCTTTATATAAATTAATCAATAAAATTTGTTCGAGTGTAACTAATGATTATAAACTCTCTATGCATAATAACAGAGATGTCTTTTTTTCTATTCCAGATAAAAAGACTGATATCATGCTTAATGCAATAAATAAAATTACTAATGTTAATGCTGCGTTGAGTACGAATGGAGGAACGTCTGATGCTGCATTTATAAAAGATGTTTGTCCGGTAATTGAATTTGGCATGATTAATAAAACTGCACATCAGGTAAATGAATGTGTATCAGTTGATGATATATACAAATTGACAGCTATATATAAGGAATTTATAAAAAATTATTTATTACGTTCATAATTACATTGATATTGAAAGTCAGATCAGTATAAGTATCATTGTACTCGCTGACTAGTTTTAAACCTGAATAGGATATGTGTAAATTTAGTTGCAGAAAGCAGCAGAATCAAAAATTACTTGAAAAAATTTCCTACTACTAATATTTTTAACGTTAAAGCGTTATAACAACTTTTTCAAGAAAATCTATTTTTTAATCTGAAGATTAATTATAAAGTTAAATGAGAAGTTTTTCAAATGTAGGATATCAGATTATTATCTGATATCTGTTAGTTTTTATATACTATAATGTTAGAGCTGAATTTTAATTGATTCTTAGCCAGATTGTTGTAATCTCAATTTTTGAAATATTATAATGGATAAGTTTGCTACTAATGATATATTAGTAAATTCTCTTTACTTTTCTTTATTTATTATTTAGTAATTTTGTTTAAATGCTTACTACTAAGGTAGTATTAATGATACGAGTATCAAATATTGAAATGACAAAAGTGGAGATAGTACGGATTAAAGATTTATTAGATTAGTGGAGTGTGCATACATTATGTTTAATATGTTAGATTTGTGAAATCTAGATCTACCTATTAGTTATTCTGATGAAAATTTACGAGTTGACTTTTGTTTGTTTTTAAGATTCGTAGAAATTACTACAAAGTAAGAAGGCTTGCTCGAAACTAATAAAAAATGCTTTTGTTTTAATAAAAGTAATTATTGTGATGTATCATTTATGATATAAAATATATTGAAAAGTGTTTCACAAAAGTTCGTTTCTACAAGAACACATATTGATAAGTTTTATCAATTTAAAGATAAACAAGAATTTTTATTATGAAGTAGATAATGTTACGCAATTTATTGTTTTTATTATCACCTGAAATTGTTCATTCCCTAGCAATTATGATTTTAAAAAGGGCTCCTTGTAAAAGGCCTGTAACATTACCAGATTCTTTAAATGTAAATTTTTTTGGTAATAAGCTTAGAAGTCCTATAGGACTTGCTGCTGGTTTTGATAAAAATGCAGAAGTTATAAGAGCAATGTTCTCATTTGGTTTTGGATTTATCGAGGTTGGTACTATAACTAAAAATCCTCAGTATGGAAATAAAAAACCAAGAATTTTTCGATTAATTAAAGATAAAGGAATAATTAATAGATTGGGATTCAATAATAAGGGAATAGATTATTGTCTTAAACAAATAAACAAAATCAAACTTAATGAATGTATTTTTGGCATTAATATAGGAAGAAATGATACTTCGAAAAATCAAATTAATGATTATATTGATTTAATAAAAATTATATACGGAAGAAGTAATTATATAGCGTTAAATATTTCATCTCCAAATACACCAAATTTACGTAATTTACATAATAAACAAGAATTATCAGAATTATTGAGATTGATAACTTTAACTAGAAAATCAATTGATGATTTTGAATCTATACCAATTTTATTAAAAATTTCTCCAGATATAAATCAGCAAACAAAAGAAGATATTGCTGAACTTGTGTTAAAATACAAAATTGATGGTTTGATAGTAAGTAATACTACTGTTTGTCGAGAAAATATTCAATCATATCAAAATAAGATTGGTGGTTTGAGCGGAAGACCATTATTTAAGCTTTCAACTGAGTTATTGAGTAGTATGTATAAACTTACTAAGGGTAAGGTATTATTAATAGGTTGTGGTGGAATTTCAAGTGGCGCTGATGCGTATGCAAAAATAAAAGCAGGGGCTTTGGTATTGCAGTTGTATACTGCTCTTGTATATCAAGGTCTTCAAGTTATTAATAAAATTAATTTAGAACTTGCAGAACTAATAAAAAGAGATGGGTTGAATAATATTAGCGAAGCAGTTGGTTCTGATTGCAAACTTCAGTAATATATTTTTATGGAGTTAAAGCTGATTTTTGATATAAAAAAATATACAACATAAAGTATTTTCTTTTAATGCAACAAAATATGAGAAATATGAATAATACAATATCTAAAATCATAAATTATAAGTTTAAAAATGATGCAATATTAGAGGAGGCATTGACTCATCCAAGCTTAAATAAGAGAAATATTAAAAATCAAACCGAAAATTACGAGAGATTAGAGTTTTTAGGTGATAGTATTTTAAATATGATTGTATCTGTTATACTATTTAAACTCTTTCCTGAGGAAAGAGAAGGTGCGTTGGCAAAAAGAAAAACAGATTTAGTTTGCGGTAGTACAATTGCGAGTGTTGCTCAAAAGATAGAGTTAGGTGATTTCATTCTTATGAATAATAGCGAGCGTTGTAATGAGCAAAAATTTAACTTAAAAAATTTAGAAAATGCACTTGAGGCACTAATAGGTGCAATTTATATTGACGGTGGATTTAAAAATGTTGAAAGATTTGTTATTCAACATTGGGAGAAATTGGCTAAAGACATGTCAAATCCTCCTCAAGATCCTAAAACTTCATTACAAGAATGGACTCAGAAAAATAAACTACCTTTACCAGAGTATGAACTTATAAAACAGACCGGTCCTGCACATAATCCTAAATTTACTATATCTATTTGTATAGAAAATTATGGTGAGGTTTCTGCGTGTGCTTCTAGTAAAAAAGTTGCTGAACAAAAAGTTGCTGAATTAATGTTAGAGAAAATTAATAATAGTGAAAAAGCAGTTTAATTTAATTTAAGTTCTAAAAAAAAAATAAAAAAAGCATTTTATTAAAATAAATACTTTCTGATAAGTACTATAGAGGTGACATATTTAGAAAATATTGAATCTGCAAAATTTGTAGGCACTTATACGTTCATTTTTATCAGATGAAATGAGAGTTAAGTACATTTTAATATTTTCTATAGAAATTTATTAGATTAGTTTTATATGTCATTCTTCTAATGAAGAGATTAAAATATTCAATATTTCTTTTTATTGTTTTTTGTACATACATGCCTATTCGTGAATGTATTGCGCAAATGGATGATGAAAATCGTTTTGACATTGATTGCTTGAACTCTTCAAAACAGTGCGGAGGTAAAATTTTTCTTTTGGAGAGTGATGAGTCAGTAGTACCAGACAATGTGCCGTTACCCGTAAAATTTCCTGATTTTACTATTAGTAATCAGCTTATTTCTATAAATATTGGCGAAGAAATATCAGTAAAGGATCTATTGGTTGAGATAGGAAAACTTTCTGATATTGACTTAGATGTAGATCCAAAAATATCAGGCAATATCATTTTAAAGTTAAAAGATAGAAGCATAACTGAAGTAATTCAGAGTATAGCTGATAGTGCTAAGTTACGTTGTTTAGTAAATAATGGCACTATTAGGATTGAGCAAGATTTACCGTATATAAAAAATTATTATTTAGACTTTACCAATAATCAGAATACCATTCAAAATGGTAACGCCATTACTAGCAATATTATTACTAGTAACGAAATTAATAACGATAAAGTTGATAATGGAATTATTAGATCTCAATATATTAATCATTTATGGAACTCATTGGAAAAGGGACTTAGTGCAATAATAAATATTAATGGGATAAATAATGGAGAGTTTTTTTCATCTAATAGAGAAGCTGGTATTTTAATTTTAAATGCTAGAGAAGATATTCACAAGGTTGCTAAAGAGTATATTAATAAGGTTAAACAATTAGCATTTTCTCAAGTAATGATAGATGCAAAAATAGTTGAAGTTGTTTTAAACGATAAATATCTTTCCGGTATTAACCTAGATGATTTATACGATAAAGTAAAGTATACAATGGATTATAATAGCTCTACTGTTGATTTGGCAATGAATTTTGGTGCGGTTGATTTAGAGAGTTTAGTAAAAAGTTTAGACATGTTCGGTACTTCGACTGTAATTTTAAGTTCTAGAGTACATGCTATGAATAATCAGCAGGCTATGATTTCTTTTATTAAAAATCATATTTATTTCACTCATGAAACACAAAAAAAAGACAATGATATATTGACTACTAAAATGAATAATGTTTCAACAGGAGTTGTGTTAATAATGCATCCAAATATTAATATTGATACTGGCGAAATATTAATCAATGTACATTCAACCTTATCGAGCATTGACGATTACGCTATGGATCCTGGTATAGAGTACACAGCACAGCGAAACAAGCTAAAATTAAATAGCAATGTTCCAATTATTGAAACTAGAGAAATAAATTCTGCGCTAAAAATTAAGAGTGGTGAAATTATGATGATTGGTGGAATTATAAAACATAGAGAAGATAAGAAAAGTTTTAAAGCTACTAAATTGCATCAAAGATCAAAAGAAAAATTAGTCGATAATGTAAAAATGGTAGAAACTTTTATTTTTTTTAAAGCAACAATTTTATCAGCGTCATTATGTTAGATAAAATGAACGAGAATTTAAATATTTCAATTAAAAATTGAATTTCAAACCGATCTCAATATTATGAGTTGAGACATTATCTGCAATTAGTATTGGAATGTCTAAGTAACGATAGCCAAGAGAAAATTTAATCTCAGGAATTATCGAATAATCAAGACCGAATTTTATCTGATAGGCAAACCAAGGAACATTTAATGTTATTGAATTTTTAGATGATTCATTAGTTTTTTTTAAGTTAAAAACTGTTGGTCCTATACCAAAACCAATATATGGAGCATATTGTGAGTCACTAATACTAGGGTTATAAAAAAAATTTAATAAGAACACAAATATGCTAATCGATTTGCTAAATATTGGTAAGGGATTGCTACTTTTAATATCAGCCCAAGAATACATAGTTTCAAAATCAATTCGATAGTTTTCTGTAATGTTATAACCTAAAGATAGACTGCTAAGATAACGGAAGTTAATTTTCCAATCAAGTTGATGTACGCTTTTAATTTTGTCCCTTACTATATTGTTTATTATAGAACTTTCACTGCCTTTGATTAAAGAGAGAAGCTTTTTCCCGATTGTTCTTATGCCATTTGTAAATATTTCTGAATTATTGTGGCATACTTTGCCACCATGAGCACTCACATAGAAATTAAATTTTGTATTTTTGATCAATATCATTTTCTCTTCAATAGATTTTTTGGATTTACGACATGCAAATTTATTTTCAAGGATTAGATTTTTATTAATACTTGCATTAACCTGAATAAAAAAAAAGTTGATAGACAATATCAACAATATATGAAAAAAAGTAGATCTTTTTATCATAAACAAATCCAATATTTTGGTATCAAGAAATTAAGCAACCGATCAAATAACCGTTCTCCATTCCTATAATGTTAGCATTTATAATGCTTTTAGCCTTAATATTTGATGATGATAAAAGCTTAATTAATGCAAAATTTTCCGCTCTGCCAATATTATTGGGTTCAACTAGAACGCTTTGCTTAGTGCCAATTAAAGACTGATGAAAATCGTTCATCATTTTATTACTTATTTCTTTCAAGTTTTTTACTCTTTTTTTACTTACATTTTCTGGTACCTGTGGCATATTTGCAGCAGGCGTGCCTTTTCGCTTTGAATATGGAAAAACATGTAAATAAACTACGTTTATTTCCTTTAGCAAATTAATCGTATCTTCAAACATTTCATCAGTTTCAGTTGGAAATCCAACAATAATATCTGCACCATATGCTATATCAGGCCTCAATTCTTTTACTTTATGACAGAATTCTATCACTTGCTCTCTGTTGTGACGACGTTTCATTCTTTTTAGAATTGTATTATTACCAGATTGTAAACTTAAATGTAAATGTGGCATGAATCTTGATTCATTAATTATCAAGTTAATTAGATTGTTGTCAATTTCAGCAATATCAATAGAGGAAAGTCTGATTCTCTTTAGTTTTGGCACATCTCTTAAAACTTTACTAATCATTAAACCAAGTGAAGGTTTGCCAAATAAATCTGTACCAAAATCACTAATATCAACACCTGTAAACACTATTTCTTGATAACCATTTGCTACAAAAATCTTGATTTGTTCCACAATATTATTTATTGGTACTGATCGACTATTTCCTCTTGCTTTAGTAATTGAACAAAATGTACAACTGTGATTACATCCGTTTTGAATCTGAATAAATGCTCTTGATTTATTTTCAAATTTGTCAATTAAAATTGGCTTTGATTTGCTTTTTTGATTATCATCAATCAATATTTCGTTGTTTTTGAGTAAATAGTTTTCGATTTTTAGTTTATCTTGATTGTTTAGTGTTTTAGTTACTCCGGGAATATTGCTATATGATCTAGAATCTAATTGAACAGCACAACCGACTACATAAATTTCTTTATTCGGATTGTCTTTATGAATCTTACGTATTTTTTGTTTTACTTTGCGCTCTGCTTCGTTTGTTACTGCACAACTGTGTACTACAACAACATTTTCTCTCCTTGCCTCTTTTAATAGTTTTTTGATTAATTCACTTTCATAAGAATTTAAACGACAGCCAAATGTTACTATTTCACTCATGGAGAGTTTTTAATTAATTTTTATAATTCGATTATTGTATCAGACATTTAAACAAAGTCATTAAGCTTCTTGTAAAAATCGTGCAATTAAATTAATTTAATATATATTAAATGAAATATTTTTTATTAACATAAGAAGAGTAAATTAATTTAAATTTTGTGTTTGAAGTTAATTTTTCTTTATTATTTGCAAAGCAAAGAAAATACTATAATTTAACATAGATCGGAAACTGGAAATAAAGGTTATTTATGTTCATTATATCATAATTTTTCAGATTGCATAACGTAGTTTTATTATAATTTTTATATGACCTTTGGCACTACAAAATACCCATGTTCAGATTTTGCGTTGGACAATATATCTTTTTTAGTGTTTTTAACATTCACAAAGTCATAATGAGTTTGAACGTTCTTATCTATGCCACCATAACGTATAGGAGAAACACCATCAGTGTTAACCTCTCGTAAAATACTATTTATCCAATCTAGCATCGTTAATTCTTTAGAATAGTGTTGAATTTCGTCATTAGATAACTTAATTCTTACAAGCTGTGCAATTTTAAGCATTTCCTTCTTGGTGATAGTTACTTTTCTTTTATTTACAAACTCCACTAACGAAGTGATGACATCTTCTGTTGATCTAGTTGACATTGTTATCCTCTTTAATAAAACGAACTAAAATATCTGTAGTTGAAATGACTTCTATTATATTAGTTTTTTTAAATTTGTGAAGTACTGTATCCGTAATCATCAATTTATCTAAAAAAGATGAAGAGATTTTTTCAATTGCGTTTTTAGAAAGTACACCATGTGTGATACATGAAATTATAGATTTCGCTCCATTATTTTTTAAAGCGAAAGCAGCATTGCATAATGTTCCACCAGAATCAACTATATCATCAATGATTAAACAATTCTTATTTGTTACTTCTCCTATAATATTCATTATTTGAGATGTGCCTTCTTTTTCTCTATATTTATCTATTACGATAATTTTCTCACTTAATTTCGTGTTGTACTTTTTTTCTAAAGTCTTTGCAAAAATACGTGATCTGCCAATCGCTCCAACATCTGGTGCAACTATTGCCAAATTTTCTGTGTATATGTGATTAACAAATACTTCAGAAGAGCTCAAGTTTGTAACTGGTATATTGAAAAACCCTTCAGTTTGATTCGAATGCAAATCAATCATTGCAACACTATCTGCACCTGCAGTCTGAATGAGATTTGCAACTAATTTTGCACTTAAAGCAGATCGCATATTTTCATTTTTAATGATCTTATCTTGTCTACCATATCCATAATATGGAATGATTGCTGTTATTCTTTTGGCTCTCGATCTCTTTATCGCATCAATAGTGAGTAGAAGTTCAACAAGATTCTCATTTATAGGAGGAGAAATTGATTGTATTATGTATACGTTTTGGTTATAGACATCTCTTTCCACGCACACGTTTACTTCGCCATCTGCAAATCTTGATAGTTGAATAAGAGATGGTTGAACATTTAGTTTATTAACTACTAATTCACCTAACACTCTGCTAGCATTACCTATTATTATCTTCATAATCTAATATTGAATTTGTAAGATTGTACAGAAAATATTGAGTAATTAAACTCTATATTTAAATCACTTAATCTTTAAATTTACATCAGGTATATAATACCTATATGAGTATAAGATAGTAATCTAATAGTAGAATATCTAAGAATCTGCTAAAATTAGAAAAATTAAAGACAAAGCAAAGATCAATAATGCGTGAATTGTTCGTTGCTCCATTAAAAATTTCGATGTGCAGCTTGATTTTTTTTAAATTGATTAGTAATTTAAATACAGTTCGAATTTAGAGATAAATTTATCAAAGCTAGTATAGCTATCTATGGTGGAGAAAAGTAAGAGAACACCACGCACATTTTATTTTTTTTTATATCGTTTCCGCATTCTCTAAATATAAGATTAGAGACGAATTTTAGATTTAAACATCCATAAATTTAATTATAATCAAAAGATATATTCGTAAAAGTTTTTAATAATAAAGTTTATTCTTTATTGAATTAATTCCAGATACGTTAACCAATATTTGGTCAAATAAGAGCGCGTAAGCAGTTCTTCGAGTGTAACCCCTTAATAAGGAGAAAAAAGTCTAGTATACAAGTAATATTTTAAGTATAATGCGAGGTATAAATAGTACTTAAATGAATCACATTGTAAATACGTATAATAGATTCGAAGTTCCTATAGTTAGAGGAAAAGGTGTATATCTTTTCGATAAAAATGGCAAAAAGTATTTGGACTTTGCCGCGGGTATTTCTACAGTATCTTTAGGACATTGTTGCCCTTATATTTCAGATAAGTTAAAGAAACAATCCGATTTATTATGGCACTGCTCTAATATTTTTGTTATTCCAGAGCAGGAAAGGCTTGCTGAACGTTTAGCAGAACTTACTTTTGCAGATAAAATTTTTTTTTGCTCAAGTGGACTTGAAGCAACAGAATCCGCTGTTAAATTCATTCGCCGTTATTTTTATTCAAAAGGGCAACAAAAACGCAATCGTATTATTACAATCAAAGGAGGATTTCATGGTCGCAGTATTGCAGCAATCTCCGCTGGAGGAAATGAAAAAATACGTGAAGGTTTTGCTCCGCTACTTTCTGGTTTTGATGCAGTGCCAAGAAACAATATCAAAGCTTTAGAAGAGAAAATTAGCGATAAAACTGCTGCTGTATTTTTAGAACCAATACAAAGTGAAGGTGGAGTACATGTTCTAGATTTAGAGTATCTTCATAAGATAAGAGAAATAACAAAAGCTAGAGAAATGATCTTGTGCTTTGATGAAGTACAGTGTGGTTATGGACGTATTGGTTCTTTATTTCATTATCAAAATATAGGTATTGAACCTGATATTTTGACTTGCGCTAAAGCTATGGGAAATGGATTTCCTCTGGCTGCATGTTTAGTAAGAAATTATATAGCAGAGGCGATTACTCCAGGAACTCATGGATCAACCTACGGAGGAAACCCACTTGCTATGATTGTTGGTAATGCAGTACTTGATATAGTGGTAAAAAGAGACTTTTTTGATCACGTTAGAAGAGTTGGTAAATATCTGAAAGAAAAATTGCTACTTTTAGCTGAAGAATTTCCAAAAGTAATTTCAGAAATTCGTGGAGAGGGTTTATTAGTAGGAATAGAGCTCAAAGCTCCTTTTGCTGATAAAATTGTTAGACGATCTCTTGACAAAGGTTTGATAATAACTAAAGTTTTAGATAATAGAGTAGTAAGAATAACACCTCCACTCATTGTTCATAATAAACATGTAGATGTAGCTTATGATATACTCTGTGCTTCGTTTGAAGCTAAAGATACGTAAATATTTTGGGAAAGTATAGACTTCAAGTGTACGGGATTTCGAACTTGAGAATGCTTTTTATGATAAATAGATCTAATCTTCTTTTATTTTGTCACAATAACAACTTTGTATTTTAATGGATTGGCCATTGATTCAAATATTATTGGTAATTTTTATTCTATTAATTTTATCGTTTTTATTTTCAGGTACAGAAATAGGCCTAACTGCAATTAGTAGATCTCGAATTAATAAGTTAAAGTTAGAAGGTAACAAAAGAGCAAAGATAATAGATCATCTATTAAGTAAAAAAGAACTAACAATGGGAACAATGCTTCTTGGCAATACAATTATTAATATTGCTTGTTCAGCTTTATTTACAGCGATTTTTATAAATTTTTTTGGAAGTGAAGGTGTATTTTTGTCAACGATAGTAATGACGTTTTGCATCTTGCTGTTTTGTGAAGTTTTACCAAAAACTTACGCTATGCAAAATCCTGAGAAATTTACGTTATTTTCCACTTATTTTGTATTGTTTTTTGTTAAAATTTTTTCTCCGTTGACATTAGGCATTCAGTTTATTGTTAATTTTATTCTAAAGTTATGCGGACTTCATAAGAACAGAGAAGTAATATCTGCAGCGGATGCTATGCGTAATATGATTACTCTTCATCGCAGTGAAGGAACGATGTTAAAACAAGATTTAGATATGTTAAGTAGTATACTTGATTTAGCAGAAATGGAAATATCCGAAATTATGATTCATAGAAGAAATTTGTTTTCTCTTGACATAGATCGAAATAAAGAAGAGTTGATAAGGGAAATCTTGGCAAGTAGTCACAGTAGAATACCATTATGGCAAAAGGAATTAGATAATATTGTTGGAGTAGTACACGTAAAGGATTTAATAAATGCTTTGCGAGAAAAAGACAATAAAATAGAGAGTGTTGATATTACTCGAATTATGTCAAAACCTTGTTTTTTACCAGAAAGTACATCACTTAGTGTTCAGTTGCATAATTTTCGTCAAAATAGGAAACATCTTGCGTTTGTTGTTGATGAGTATGGAGCACTACAGGGAATTATAACTCTTGAAGATATTCTAGAAGAAATAGTAGGAGAAATTTCCGATGAGCATGATTTAATTACGGAGAATTTTATAAAGAAAATATCCGACAATGTATACCATATTGAGGGAAAATCAACTATTAGGGATATTAATAGGCAATTACGCTGGGATCTTCCTGATGAAGAAGCTACAACTTTAGCAGGTATGATCGTAAATGAAATAGAGCGTATTCCTGATGAAGGTGAAGAATTTCTTATGTATGGTTTTTATTTTAAGATTTTAAAAAAAGATAAGAACGTTATTACTGTTATTGAAATACGTATAAAGACTAATTACACTGTGACAGTGGTCAGTTAGTTGACTTTGATGGAATATACTTGCAGAGAGTAAGTGTCGAGGAGTTAAAGTATTGCATAAAATGATATTCCAACTAGAGTAGAATAAGATAAAAATTAAAGATATGTGAGAGGGTTATATTTGTAATGTATATAAGTGGTGCAAACGGTAGATGGAATGCAAAATGATAAGAGTCTCGATTATCAATACTACTAGGAAAAATGTATGATGATAGAGGAAAAACGAAAAACAGAGAGTTATGTTGATTGATATGTTTACAAGCACGTACGTTTGAAGTGAATTGCGAAGGGAAGAGTCAAGTGAATAGCAGGATTGTGCTTGGAATAAGTGGAGCATCTGGTTCTATTTATGGTGTGCGTATTTTAGAAGCACTAAAAGATGTGGGGTGTGAAACACATTTAGTAATAAGCCGATCTGGAAAATTTGCTCTTGCTTATGAAATTTCAGAAAAACTCGAAAATATTATATCTCTTGCAAGCTTTTACTATTCTGAAGAAAAAATAGGAGAAAAGATAGCCAGTGGTTCATTTGAAACTTTAGGAATGATTGTTGCTCCGTGTTCTATGAATACAATGTCTGAAATTGCATCAGGTATTACTTCTAATTTGTTAACAAGAGCTGCAGATGTAACTCTAAAAGAGAGAAGGAAATTAGTTCTTATGACGCGAGAGTCGCCATTGCATCTCGGTCATTTACAAAATATGTTAAAATTAACTGAAATGGGTACAATTATTGCTCCACCAGTGCCAGCTTTTTATATTAAACCAAAATCATTAGATGATATTGTAAATCATTCTGTTGGCAAAATGTTAAATTTATTTGGTATTAAATTACCTAGTTTCAAACGATGGCAAGGAATATAGCAAGTGGCAATTATTATTGATGGTGCAAAAATAGCAAGTGATCTGTGCGAGAAATTATCAAAAGAAATCTATTTTTTAAAAAAAAGGCATAATCTTTTTCCTTGTCTTAAAGTCATTCTTGTTGGTAGCGATCCTGCGAGTCAAGTTTATGTAAGAAATAAACAAAAAAAGGCAGAGCTAATAGGATTAAATTCTGAAACTATCGTTTTATCTAAAAATATTTTGGAAGATGAATTAATCAGAAAAATTAATAAGTTAAATGAAGATCCTTCTGTTCATGGTATTTTAATACAATTGCCCTTACCAAGTCATATCGAAGCAAGTAAAGTAATTAATGCAGTAAGCGTTGAAAAAGATGTGGATGGTTTTCATGATAAAAATATTGGTAGATTAGTTAAGGGCAAAAAAAACTGTCTTGTGCCCTGCACACCTAAAGGCTCCCTCTATTTAATTAAGTTAATTGAAAGTAATCTTTCAGGTAAAAATGCAGTTGTGATTGGCAGATCAAATATTGTTGGTAAACCGATGTTTCATTTACTACTGCAAGAAAATTGCACCGTTACAGTTTTACATTCACAAAGTAAAAATTTATCTGATTTTTGCTCTAAAGCAGATATAGTGGTTGCAGCTGTCGGTAAACCAAATTTTGTTCAAAGAGACTGGATAAAAAAAGGAGCAATAGTGATTGATGTTGGAATCAATAGTGTAAACGTAAAAGGACAAATAAAGCTTGTGGGTGATGTTGATTTCGATGGAGTGAAAGGAAAAGTTAAAGCTATTACGCCAGTACCAGGAGGTCTTGGTCCGATAACCATTACATTTTTAATGATAAATACTGTTATTGCCGCTTGTATTCAAGAAAAAATCGATGTTATCAATTTTATTGATCATCGAGAGTTGTAATGATGTATGCTACACTGAAGATATGAGGAGCTAGTGTAGTTGATGGGATATATTTATTAAGAATAGTTCTCTTTATTTCTTATATTCAACCACATAACTTTTGTGGTAAATTGTGGTTTTAGTTTATTACACTTGGAGCTAAGTTGTAATTTGAATTTGTTTCATAAAAGTTTAAGTAATATAAGAAATATTAAATAATGTTGATAAATTTGTTGTATTTACATTTGATGATGGACCATCTAATACTAGAGATAAGAGATATTATTAATAATATGAAGAATTATAAAATAAAAGCTCTATTTTTTTTTCTTCTTACTTAGTGTTAAAATAGAAAAACATATAGAATTGTAAAAGAAAATCTATGATGCAGGGTCATGAGCTTGGTAATATCGCTCTTAGTCCATAGAAGATTACATTACTTTCAAATGGATAGTAATATTTTAAGACCTAAAGGAGATAAGTATTACAATTAATAATGTGCAGTTAAAGCAAAATATAAAATAGTTTTGTCCGCCATATTAGATATTATAATAACAATTTGATCGAAGATGCTAGTTGATCGAACATATATTCCATACTATGGACAGTTGATTCTCTAGATTGACAGGGTTTTAATAAAACAGAAATTTTTGATTGAAGAAGTTATATAAATAAAGGTATATAACAATGGGAGATTGTGTTGTTTCATGATCGATTACTACGGTAAATCAAATACAGTTGAAGTTTTAATTAACTTTATTAAGATTTTGAAAAATCGGGTTACGAGCCAATTACTTTAGGTGAATGAGAAAAGAAAAGACTTTTGATATAGCTACAAACATAGATATATCAAAAACAAGAAAAATTTAATTTGAGAATTTGCCAAAATGCATCTACATAGCTATTTCTGTGACTAAAGATATCCAATTTATATAGTACACTAGTGAGTTATCAATTGTATTGATGCTTTAATTTATAAAAATGCAAAGAAGTGAATGATTTATGAAAGAATGACCTTGTGAAGGTCTTAGGAAGATAAAAAATGATAGCAATAGTTTTTTTTTGATCGAATAGTTTTGTTTATTTTTTATTGAATCTAATGCTTTACTAAAAGTAGTTAGGAAATTTTGTGACGTCGATAAAGAAAATTTAAATTTCTTATTTTTATAATTTTATAAATATTTCATATTAAAAATATGAATAACGAAGTAATGATTTGAGAGAACGTAAACTTAATATTATATATTAAATATTAGTTTTGATTTATTAGAATTAGAATGGTAAGACCATTTTGAGCAAAAGTCTATCAAGCTAATCTGAAGCAGAATTAGAAGCTACTTTGAAGTAAGCGTTGAAAAATTATATTTCTAAGGTTAGAAACCTACTCTAAGTTTATATGTTATAAAAAATAGTTACCAAAATAATTGGTATCTTGTAAAAGTGAAAAACAGTTCTTTTAAAGAGCGTGTTGTTAAAATTTTAAATTTATAGAATAGGGGACGTTAATAAATTAATTGCTTGACAAAAAGTATTTTTATACTAAGCTCTGCGCTTAGTAGATAAAACTATGTGTTGTATTTTAGGAGTGAAGTTATGGTATTAACAAATTATAAATGCAAAAAAGATGATAATGTTCTTCATTCTATGTTGGAGAAGTGCAAGAAAGCTGATCGTGTAATTCCAAATGCTATTGGTGGATTTGGTAAATATGTTAAAAGTAATAATAAGCTGAAAACAATTGCAATTGTTAGTTCTGTCATGGCAATTCCATTTGTAGTTGCTTACTTTTTAAGTCCAGCTTATTCAAGCTTTGTAGATGCAACGGTGGCGTCGACTTACTCTGGTGCCATAACAGGAATTAAGGAATTATGTGCATTTGCTTCTGCCAATCCAGTGTTTACTGGCGTGTTAACTGTCATGATAGTTGCGACCATCGGTGCTCTAGTATACATGAATCTTGATAAGGCGAATCAAATTCAGAAAGGATTTGAGCTTCTTAGAGATGAAAATCCTACAAGCAGGATGGATGAAGTTAATGGAGCGTTTGGAATTTTGGAAGGAAAAACTACTTTTTCTACTCGAAGTTGCTAGAGCAATTTAAAAAAACTTGATGAAGTTTCTGTCTTTTTTTTTAGAACTTTTTGTCTCTTGAATTAGTTGCAACAATACCTTTTAAAGGTTAATGGTTTTTAGTATTAGTATAACTTTTGTGTGAAGTTGACAAATTAAATGATATAGGGCTTCTGTATATTGTTATTTTCGTCTATAGAACTGAAAAGTCTTTACATATTGCTGAAAGAACAGTAACTTGTTACTATCGAGTGAGTTCGCTAAATTTGGAAAATTTAAATGTCAATTGACCTAGGTCTACCGGAATTGCCTGTGTTACACCCAAGGATAACAGTAATAGGAGTTGGTGGTGCTGGTGGAAATGCTGTGAATAACATGATTCAATCTAATTTGCAAGGAGTGAATTTTGTTGTAGCAAATACTGATGCTCAAGCGTTGGAGAAGTCATTGTGTGATAAAAAAATTCAGTTAGGTATTAACTTGACCAAAGGACTTGGCGCTGGTGCATTACCGGATGTAGGCAAAGGAGCGGCAGAAGAATCGATCGATGAGATTATGGAGCATATAAAAGATAGTCATATGCTCTTTGTTACGGCTGGAATGGGTGGTGGTACTGGAACTGGTGCAGCGCCTGTGATTGCAAAAGTAGCAAGAGAGGCAAGAGCTGCAGTTAAGGATAGGGCTTTAAAAGAAAAAAAAATACTGACTGTTGGCGTTGTAACTAAGCCATTTAGCTTTGAAGGTGTACGTCGTATGCGTATTGCAGAACTTGGACTTGAGGAACTACAAAAATACGTTGATACTCTTATTGTTATACCAAATCAAAATTTATTTAGAATCGCTAATGAAAAAACTACATTCTCTGATGCATTTAAGCTTGCTGATAATGTTTTATACATTGGTATAAGAGGAGTTACTGATTTAATGATTATGCCTGGACTTATTAATCTTGATTTTGCTGATATAGAAACGGTTATGAGTGAAATGGGCAAAGCAATGATTGGCACTGGAGAAGCAGGTGGAGAAGATAGAGCAATTAGCGCTGCAGAAGCTGCGATATCTAATCCATTACTTGATAATATGTCGATGAAAGGTGCACAAGGAATATTAATTAATATTACAGGTGGAGTAGATATGACTCTGTTTGAAGTTGATGCTGCGGCAAACAGGGTGCGTGAAGAAGTGGATGAGAACGCAAATATAATATTTGGTGCTACTTTTGATCAAGCAATGGAAGGAAAAGTGAGAGTTTCTGTCCTTGCAACAGGTATTGATAATAGCATTGTTGTGTGTAATGATAAATTAGAAAATCATTCTCTAAATCAAAATGAAATTTCAGAAAAGGAAAAATTTAAGTGGTCCTACAGCCAAACTCCTATACCAGAGGTAAAGTCAACTGAACAAATGAGCAGCGAAGAAGTATTTAAATGGGGTAATAATGTCTATGATATACCAGCCTATTTAAGAAGAAAGAAGTAACACAGTTTTAATACTTAATCAGAATTAATGAAATATTTATGCCAAAACGTAGAAAAATGTACATATGTAAAGTAGTTTGAGTATGAGTGATTTTATAAAAAATCTATTAAAATTAAGGCTACATGGTAGTTATAGAATAGAGCAGTTTTTCTTGCAGAAGAGGTAAATTATATTTGGAACGATTTAAGCCTTAAGAAGAATATCGCTAAATTGATTATTTGAAAATTTTAATTGATAAATGATAAATCTTAATAAGACTACAAATAGTTTTGTAATCATGAATTATATAAAACAAAATTTTCTTTGTTTTATTTATTTTAAATTACTTATTAAAACAACTACTTTCACTTTTGAAATATTAGGAGTAGATAGAATAAAAAATAATAAGAATAATTAAAATGTTAGAGGTAAATATTCTTGATAGTAGATGGTACAATATTGTAAAAAATACCAAGAGCTTTGTATCATATATTATCAATACTTCTCTTAAAGAATTAAAGATAGAACACTATAAGCTAAGTATATCAATAGCTCTTGCTAATGATGATTTGCTATGCCAACTTAATCTAAGGTTCAGAAAAGTAAATAAACCGACTAATGTATTGTCGTTTCAATGTGAGAGATTTTCTAGCAAGTGCGATTTAGGAGATATAGCAATTTCAATTGATACAATACAAAAAGAATCAAATGAATATAATATATCTATATTAGCTCACACTGCGCACATGTTAGTGCACGGATTACTACATTTACTCGATTACAATCACCAAAAAGAAGATGAAGAAATTATAATGAAAGATTTAGAGAAAAGAATTTTAACTTCATTAGATTATAGTATAAATGAGGATTTAAAAAAGAATTTTATAAAAATATAGTAGAGAGTTTTAAAATGTGTTATTTACAAAATTAAAAAAGTTTTTAGCTATAGACTATAATAAGGTAAGCAATATGGTTCAGTTTTCTTTGCCGAAAAATTCTAAAATTAATAAAAAAGGTAAGATCCATCTTGCTTCTACTAAAGCAAAAAATATCAGAAAATTTCAGATTTACCGTTGGTCTCCTGATGATGAGAAAAATCCCAGAATAGATACATTTTCTATTGATATGGATAACTGTGGACCTATGGTACTTGATGTTTTAATAAAAATAAAAGATGAGATCGATTCAACTTTAACTTTCAGACGTTCTTGTAGAGAAGGAGTATGTGGATCATGTGCTATGAATATTGATGGAACTAATACTCTTGCATGTACCAAATTGGTAAGTGATATCAAAGATAATATAAAAATATATCCATTACCTCATATGTATGTAATAAAGGATTTAGTTTCAGATTTGAGTCAGTTTTATGAGCAGTATAGGTCAGTTAATCCATGGTTACAAGCAGATAAATCTAATTCGTCAAATCAAGAATATTTGCAATCTCCTGAAGATAGAAAAAAACTGGATGGACTTTATGATTGCATATTATGCGCTTGTTGTTCAACTGCTTGTCCAAGCTATTGGTGGAATAGTGATAAATTTTTGGGACCTGCAATACTATTGCAGGCATATAGATGGATTGCTGATAGTCGTGATAATAAGACAAATCAAAGACTTGATGCTTTGAATGATACGTTTAAGTTGTATCGTTGTCATACAATAATGAACTGCACTAAGACTTGCCCTAAAGGACTTAATCCGGCAAAAATAATAGTAAAAATAAAGAGGCTTGTGATGGAGAGAGAAAGGTGATTTGAGATGTTATCTTTTGCATTCTTCATACGAAAAGAGCAAGCCTTCTGAAGCATATGGTATTATCAGTATTCTGAACATTTTTCCATTTGTAAGATAAATTGTATCGTTATATGATTCAAATATTCTTTTAAATAATTCGTGTCTTTGATTACTAATAGTTTGAAAATCTTTTTGTTCCAAAAGCTTCTGAGATTCAAATAGATAAAGCATGACTTCATGATAAGTTGGATTGGATGCTAAAAATTTAATATCAAGTTGAAAAGTTTTTACGAAAGCGTTATTATGAAACTTAAGTTTTTGATTTTTACTATATATTGCAATAGCAATTGGTAATTCCTCGAGTAGATTTTTTTGTGCAATTAAATAGCTATCTAACCTAGCACGTAAGTCTTCTACATCGCTAACATCTTTTCCATATATTACCGCGTCGCCAAAATTTTGTATTGGAATACTAATAAAATCAAAAACTTTACATTCATTTTTGCAAATTATTACATATTTTCCTGGTTTAGTAGTGTGTACACTATTAGTAACATTTAATTTCTGAGAACTATTTACGTATTTATCATAAAATAAATTATAAAACTTTACTTTTTTATTTTCATTATATTTTAATATTGGAAATGGTAGAGAGTTAAAAATACTTCTATAATTTTCTACTTTTTGCTTAAGTTTACTATTTTCTAATTCCAATTCGTTAGCTTTTATTTTATAGTCTGATACATTTCTTATCCATAATAGTACACCGATTACATTATTAGAGTTGTCTATTATACTTCTGCCGTAGCATATACAATAAACTTCGCCATCTTTAGATTTCAAATCTAGAGTAAAGGATTTATTTACTTTTTTTGCCTCAGTAAAATTTTTGATTAAAACTTCTGATTGTTCGAAAAAATTGACAAATTCATTAAATGAGTAAAAAACAGTATTAAGTAAAATTAATAAGTTAGGAGAAAATTTTTCTATGCGTTTTTTTGCGTCCCAAATATAAAATCCATCATCTACAGTATCAATTAAGTTGCTTATTATAATGTTTTGATGTTGTAGGTTTTTAACTTTATCATCCACTTTCAATTTGGAATAAGAAAGAAAAAACAATATTAAAATTAATAGTAAAACTACTTCATACAAAAAAAACATAACATTTTTAAAACAGATGTAAAAATTTATAATCGGGGCTAAACAAAAGTATGTATAAGTTACGCTGAAGAAGTGTATAAGTAAAGATTGCCTAATATCTGAAAGCCTAATCTTCTATATAAATTAACGGATGGTTTCATGCAATGTGCTACTACATATTCGCATCTAAATTGCTGAATTATTTTGATTCTTTCCAAAACCATTTGAGTACCTATTCCACGATTTCTATATAAAGGTAAAACTCCATCACTATAAAAACCAGCTATATTACCATGAATACAATAGCAACATGTGCCAACAATTTCGCTATTTAGCGTTGCAAGAAAAAATCTTAATTTTGAGTTTTTATTATTATCAATACTTGATAATCCGCGAAAAAATGTACTTACAATTCCAACGTTATGATGAAAAATCTTAGAGGTACATAAATCTAATTGTTCTAAGAGATTGTGATTATTTACAATATTCAGCCTTAAATTAGGAATAATGTCAGAAGGCAATAAATAATTTTGCATATTAAGTAAAGCTTTTTTTGGAGTGCTAATATGCTTTACGTTGCACTTTTTTAAAATGCCATTTGTCTTTACGTGCGAATCCATAACCCATGTTGCCTCTATATTCCTTGCTCTAAGATAATTTAGAGTTTTTTCTATAGAAAGCTCGTCACATTGTTCTCCGCAAAATACAAAGTTAAATAATGATTCTTTAGTGCCATTTATTATAAATGTAATGTTAGCAAATTCGCTATGTACTTCCCACTGAGATAAATTTGCTGCATACAGCATATAATCTTTCAGATTTCTAATAATTAATTTTGAATAACAAATTTTCTTCTTATTCTGCATATACTACAGACAGTGAACAATAAAAGGCAGCTATGAGAATATAAGCTAAGATTGCAGCTACAATGTCGTCCATCATAATTCCCAAAGAACCTCTGATATTTTTATCGATTAAATTTATAGGCCACGTTTTAATTATATCAAAAAATCTAAAGGAAAAAAAGCATAACAATAATAAGGAATAATTCATTTTTTGAGCTAGTAATATTGAAATTAAAAATATTGTGAGTAATTGACCAACTACTTCGTCAATCACCACTTCTTTTGGGTCATGTAAAGTTTCACGAAATTTAATATAATTAAATGTAGACCACAATCCAATTAGAAATAAAAAAAAGATAATTGCTGCACCTAAAATTTTATTACTTAATATTAGAGGAACTAGAGGATAAGCAGCCAAACTGCCCACAGTACCTGGCATTTTTTTTACTGTGCCAGATAGCCACCACGTTGATATCAATTTATAAAATAAACCCATAATAAAATATATTGAACTATAAAATTAACTTATAAGAGCGGCAACCGTATCTTCTACGGACACACTATCATGTAATATTTTATAAACTGCTTCGCATATAGGCATTTTTATTTTTAGCTTCTCTATTAAATCGAATGCAGATTGAGCAGTACTAAAACCTTCAATAACCGATTTATCTTCTGATAGAATTTGATGAATATCAAAACTAGTATTAGTACTGCCTATTTTAAATCCAAGGGAAAGATTTCTTGAATTTAAGGATGTGCATGTCATAACTAAATCACCTAAGCATGCTGGTCCGAGCAATGTATCTATGTCTATATTTGTTTTGCCTGTTTTTGCCGAATATAAAGTCTTTATTTCGTTCATGCTATTTGTTATTAGTGCTGCGTGAGCATTGTATCCAAGTTTTTTACTCAAAATAATTCCACATGCTATAGCAAAAACATTTTTGAGTGCTGCACAAATCTGTACTCCTATTACGTCTCTACTAAAATGTAGTTTAATGTTTTTTTCTTGTAATTTTGATATTAATTTTAGACCCAATGTACTGTTTTGACATGCAAGAACCATTGTATAGGGTAGTTTTTTTGCAACTTCTACTGCGAAACTTGGACCTGAAAAAATAGCAATTTGATTGCTAGGCAAAATCTCATTTACTATTTCACTTGGTAGCTTTAAGGTAGAATTTTCTATTCCCTTAGATGCTAAGATTATTGCTACGTTTTTTTTTAGACCACAATCATACAATTTCTGACTTACCTCTCTTAGAGATTGAGTAGGTACAGCAAGAATTACTGTTGAAACATTAACCACTTCCTCAATGTCGAATTTTATTCGTACATTATCGGGAATTTTATAACCAAATAACCTATCGCTTTTTCTTGTGAAATTGATCGATTCAAAGGTATTTTTATTGCGGGTCCATAAAATTACATCTTGTTTGTTACTTAATGAAATTGCAATTGCTGTACCCCATGCGCCAGCGCCTAGAATCGATATAGTCACACGATACCTCTAAAAAAAAAGTATTACCTCTACTTTAGAATGGTAGAATAAGTAAATTGAGAATATAACATAGATTATAAAATAGTTTAATATAATTAATCTAATAATAATTAAATATTAGTCGAAATTCAATATTTACTATAAAACAATAATATATATAGTATATATACCGCTTTTAAGTTTATTTATATAATTTTTAGAAAATATCTATTAGTATTACTTTTGATCATTTGTTAATAAAAATTTGATTTGTTACTTTCCTTAGTTATAGTTATTAATGAAATTATAAAATTACTTACGAGGTATGAAATATGCGTATATTATTAATCGAAGATGATCAGATAAGTGCAAGAACTGTAGTGAGTGCGTTAACTTCTGATGGGCATTTTTGCGATGTTGTGACTTCTGCACAAGATTATAATAATAATATGGTTTCTTCAAATGGAGATCATTATGATCTAGTTATTTTAGATATACACTTGCCTGGTGATATTGATGGATATGATATATTATTAAGACTCAGAAGTGCAAAAATTAAAGTTCCTGTTTTGATACTCTCGTGTATATCAGCAGTTAATCAGAAAGCTAAAGGACTTGGATACGGTGCTGATGATTATTTAACTAAACCATTCCATAAAAGTGAACTACTTGCGCGAATAAAAGCGATAGTGCGTCGTACTAAAGGTCATCCAGAATCTATTATAAAAATTGGTAATATAAATATCAATTTTGATCATAGACTTGTTGAGGTAAAAGGTAAAACAGTTCATCTGACTAATAAAGAATATTCTATGATAGAGTTATTAGCCTTACGTAAAGGAACAGTTTTAACGAAAGAGATGTTTTTAAATCATCTCTACAATGGCTTAGATGAACCTTCAGATAACAAAATAGTTGATGTCTTTATGTGTAAGTTGCGCAAGAAGCTTGAAAATGCAAACGATGGAAAAAGTCATATAGAAACAGTTTGGGGTAGAGGATATGTTTTGAAAGAACATGTTGATGAAGAAGAGTATCCCAATGCTCATTTAGATAAAAATAGCGGTAGCTATCAAATAAAATAAGTAAAACAACGCGTAAAAATATATTCTTGCATTTTTTTATTAAAGGTTTCCCCATCCATACATACATGGACCCCTGTTCCACAGGTGAAATATAAGCCGAGTTCTGTTTATGTAGCTATTTATCTAGAGTAAATATTGCCATTTACTGCTTGCGATTTACCCGAATAGATGTGAGGAAAAGCACAAAGTCTACTCTTATTCAATCTTGCTCCTAGTGTTGGTTACTCAACCTATCAATGTTGCCATTGTTATGGTGCGCTCTTACCACACCTTTTCACCCTTACCTAAAAAATACTTCAGGCGGTAGTTTTCTGTAGCCCTGTAACTGGAGTTACCTCCGGCGGGTGTTACCCGTCACTATTTTTCCTTGGAGCTCGGACTTTCCTCTATTGCGCTTTTTAATTGCACAACAGCAGCTACTTATTTCACCCAGGATTTTGAAGTTATTTTAATATAAAAAATGTCAAAATAAAATGGTTTTTTGTTAGTGAATAATCCTAATATTAAATTTTAAGTAAGTTAGAAAAAAGAAGGATCTATTTCAAGATATTATTGTCTCTATTTAAAAATGATTTTAAATTCTGCATAGTAATGTTACTTTACACTGAGTATATATAAACTGAGTATATATAAATTATGCATCTCAAAAGATTGTTGTGAGTTATGCTCATATTTTTCCTACTGATATGGAATAAATATAGTACTTAATATTATTTATTCTGTGTCTTTATTGATGATAAAAATTCTATTACAGCGCCTTGATATTATCCATTTGAGATTAGCTTTATTAGATCAAATAATGATATTTGGTAATATCGCAACAATGATTTTTTTTTGAATTTAGCACTATATGTTGTAATCTCTATAGTTAGATTATAATTATTCCATATATATTCCGCATATAGATTGTACTACTATTTATATTTCAGAACCTTTTATGGCAAACTGGAATTGCATACTGTAAAATACAAAATTGCGTAAATGAACGAAGAAACTTTTAGCTTTCTTAACTTCACTGTTTTGAATATTAGATATTGTTATATAGTTTTTCTGAATTTCATAATTGGCGTTCTGGCTCTTGTAATGAGTTTTGACTTTTTGTATTGCAAGCAGTTTGAATTACGTTTTTCTCATTCAAATGAGAAGCATTATTTTCTTGATTAGGAACGTTTTATAAAAATATATTTTTATAAAAATGGTATTTGCGTTGAAATTTCTGTAGTAACCATATTGACTTTTTAAGATAGAGAATTTCTCTCTTATTAGATTTTATGGTTATTGAAAAATTGTATTAATATATTCGCAATGTTAATTTTATTGTTGAAAGAATAAACGGTTTTCAGTGAGTGAGTTTTTGCACTGAGAAATCAGTAATTATTTTTTTATTTTTACGAATAGAGATTTTCAACTTTCTTTTTGCATCATTTTTTTTACATGAGCTAAGATTTTCAAATTAAAGAGCGTTATTATAGAGAATTCGAAATTAGGATAGCTTTTTAGTATTTAAAATACTATTGTATGTTCAAACAAGCGAAAAAAAATAAAAAGAAAAAAAATAGAATAAATTCTAGTATTGCTTTTGTAAGTAATATTTAATATATTGATATATATTAGCATATAATAAAATTGTTTTAATCTAAATAATAGATAGTTTGTTACGAGATAATAAATGAGGATTTTTGTAAATTATAATAAAGTACTATTCAAGTACAAATAACTATTATATTTTAAGCAATGGAGTGCTTTAAAAGCAGAATACTAATTCTGCTAATATTAATAAAATTAGATGTGAAATTTTTTTATTTTTAATGCAATGTGCAGCCTGAATCTGTTGCGTTAGAGATCAAGATCCTAATAACACTATCTTTATATATATGCAAAAATATAAGTTTTTATTTATTATACAAAACTTAGTTTTGTAGTGTGTTTTAGAAATATTACTGCGTCAATCTCGTATTTTATAGAGAGTTAAAAAAAAGTAAAAAAAAGAGATGCGTATCAGTGGTGATATTGCGACTTGCTGTACAAAATAAAGATATCGAAAAATTTAATCTTGAGAAAAATAACTAATGGCGTAGAATTAAAAAAGCTCTTACAACTGATTTTGCGTTCAAGCTATATAGGTGATCAATAACAAAATTAAAATTTTAAAATTTTACTCTTACAAGAGTTAATACTAATAATAAAAAGTTAATTTCTAAATCTTATTTAAAGATAATCTATTGAATTTATTTTTTTTAAAAGGGGTTAATGATATCTATAAAATTTATTTTTATAATGATTTGATATTAGTTCTAACTAATTATTAGAATTAGAGAGTGTGAAAATGTATATTTATAAAAATAATAATAAATTGGAGTAAAAATGATAAATAAAGATTTAAGGTTGCTAGATTATAAATACAATATTTTAAAGTAATAATAAGGACTGTAAATAAATGATATATTTAAAAAGTAATCTTGTTACTCAATTTTTTTTTGGCAAAAATAGATTTGTCTTTATTCTTGATCTATAATATGAAACTATCATAACAGTATTTATTTTTTTAAATGCAACAAAATGTTAAATTGCTGAATATCTTTGAGTATATATAAAGCTAAACATGCACTTTTTTGTTCCAAGTATATAGTTATGGTAAAATAAAAGGGATAAAAGGAATAAGTTATTTATATTGTAGTAAGTAAACACACACTCTGCTAAAAACAGTGGCATCGTATTAATTTTCATTAAAAATGAAATCTTTTTTTTACTTACGTATCCAAATAAAGACATAACTTAATTATTTTTGTTTAGTCAGTACACTAATTATAAAACAATCTATATCTCCATTAAAAACCGAGTTTATATTACTTACTTCACATCCGGTTCTTAAATCTTTTACCATTTGATATGGATGCGCAACGTACGATCTGATTTGATTGCCCCAACCTATGTTACATTTTTTATCATATTCTTCAGCCATTTCCTGTTCTCTTTTCTTTAATTCAATCTGATATAAACGTCCTTTAAGTAATCTTAATGCTTCATGTTTATTTTTATGTTGAGAGCGACTGTTTTGACAATGAGCTATTACACCCGTTGGAATATGCGTAATGCGTACTGCGCTTTCAGTTTTGTTTACATGTTGACCGCCTGCTCCAGAAGCACGATAAGTATCGATTTTTAAATCTTTTTCATCTATTGTAATATTGATTGAATCTTCTATTACAGGTGTAACTACTATACTAGCAAAGCTAGTATGACGTTTGTTGTTTGCATCAAATGGTGATATTCTAACTAGCCTGTGAATACCACTTTCGCTTTTTGTCCATCCATAGGCTTTTTCTCCAACAATTTTTATTATTGCGGATTTTATTCCAACAGATTCTCCATTTAATTTTTCTACAACATCAATTTTAAAGTTGTGATAAATTTCCGCCCATCTGATATACATGCGCATAAGTATTTCAGCCCAATCGTTACTTTCTGTTCCACCCGCTCCAGATCGAATTTCTAAAAAACAGTCATTATTATCTACTCTATTAGTGAATAGAGACTCTGCTTCCTTACGTCTGATTAATTTTTCCAAATTTATTAATTCGCTTTCAGCTTCAGAGAAGAATTCTTTATCATTTTCATTAATAGCAAATTCCATTAAATGGATTGCATCATTATAATCGCTTTCCAATTTTAAAAACAACCTAATATCGCTTTTAATTTTAAAGCGTTCTTTTAAAATTTCTTCTGCTTTTTTCTTGTTCTTTCGCCAAAGATCAACATCTGTAGCCTGAAATTCCAATTCTGCAAGGCGTGATTTTAGTTTTTCTATGTCAAAGACACCTCCTAATGAAAGAAATATTTTTATCTAAACTTTGAAAGTGTTCAAAAACCTCTAAATAAGTCTTTATCATGCTTTATATTTCAATATATTCACTATCAATAGTAATAACAGTATACAAAACAAAAATTTAACCATATATTATAGTTAATTTAAAGCAATTTTAATTATACTTCAATGTTTTAAGAGATCAAGTATATATATGTTACAAGAAGTAAGGTGAAGATATGAATATTGAAATTAATTCTCATTATGGTTTAGATAATAAGGCGATTAATGATTTAGTTGAATCACTTGATAATGAAAAGATAGAAAATGTTCGTGATATTGTAAAGACAATAGATACAGTCCAATTAGCTTATTTTTTATCTACTTCAATTAGTGATCACAGGGAAAAATTAGTTAATATTCTAGATCAACATTTGTTAAGCAATGCACTGGTGCATGTATTACCAGATTTGCAAGTAGAAATTATAGAAATGTTGGGAGTAGAAAATACGAGAAAATTATTCACTCTTCTTGATGAAGAAGACATAGTGACAATAGTGAAAGATTTAGATAGAAAATCTATAAAAAACATACTTCATCATTTACCAGATACAACTCAAAAATTGATAGAAGAATTACTATCGTATCCAGAAGAAAGTGCAGGAAGATTGATACATAAAAACATGGTTATAGCTCCATACTATTGGACAATAAGACAATTAACAGAATTTTTGCGCAACTATAGAAAAATACCAGAAACATTCCATCAGATTTTTGTTATTAACTCAAAATTAGAACCAATAGGTAGCGTCAGTTTAAACAAAGTAATCTCCTACTCTGGGGAAACAGCAATAAAAGAGATAATGAGCAAAGAGATAAAGATCATCAAAACTGGAATGGATCAGGAAGAAGTTGCAAGAATATTCAAAGATTATTCTCTGATATCGGCTCCAGTAGTAAATAAGCGAGGCAAAATTATTGGTGTAATCTTAATTGAAGATGTAATAAAAGTTGTTCAACAAGAAACAGAAGAGGATGTGCTAAAAATAAGCGGTGTATCATCTAAAGCTGATATAAATGCCCCTGTACATAGAATTATAATTCAAAGATTACCTTGGTTATTATTTAATCTTTTAGCAGCAATGATATGTTCTATAGTAGTTGGCTTTTTCGACAATGTGATAAAGAGTTTCGTAACTTTGCCAATAGTTATGCCAATAATTGCATCAATGAGCGGAAATGCAGGATCTCAAACAGTTACATTAACAATCAGAGCAATTGCAACAAAACATTTAACTGAACAAAATGCAAATAGAATACTGATGAAAGAATTTTTAATAGGTCTTATAAATGGAATAATTTTATCTACCATTTCATTCTTAGTACTAGCAGTGAGATTTCACAGTTTAAAAGTTGAGATCATTTTTGTATCTTCTATGATTATGATGTCAATCATTGCAACGTTTATTGGAACTTTTATTCCTATAATGCTTCATCGTTTGAAATCCGATCCAGCAGTTTCTTCTTCGATTTTAACATCAGCAACAACTGACATTCTTTCAGCTTTTATATTTCTCAGTTTAGCGACACTCTTCTTATTGAATGGCTAACCCTTTTTTCTAAAACAAACCGAGTGTACAGCTTTAACTATGTCTTCTACTTGGGGTAATGCTTTTTTTTCTAAGTTTGCAGCATATGGCAAGGGAACATCTTTTCCTGTTACACGTACAACTGGAGCGTCAAGATAATCAAATCCATACTCCATGATTATAGCAGAAAGCTCCGCACTGATTCCCGCAAATGGCCAACCTTCTTCCACGCTGACTAATCTATTAGTTTTTTTAATGGAGTTAATGATGGTTTCAATATCAATCGGCCTCAGTGTTCTCAGATCAATGACTTCAGCTTCTATACCTTTGGTAGAGAGTAGGTCTGCTGCATTTAAAACATCTATTAATTGTAATGAAAAAGCTGTAATAGTTACGTCTGTTCCTTTTCGTATAACGGCAGCTTTGCCTATTTCAAGTAAATAATCTTTATTAGATAGTTCAGAATCAGAAACTTCGTACTCATGCCCATAGGCAATCTCATTTTCTAGAAATATCACTGGATTTGGATCGCGAATTGCAGCTTTAAGTAGACCTCTACAATCAGAGGAAAAATATGGTGCTACTACTTTTAATCCTGGTATATGTGAGTACCAAGATGCAAAGCATTGGGAGTGTTGCGCAGCAACTCTTGCCGCTGCGCCATTTGGTCCACGAAATACTATAGAGCACCCAAGCTGTCCACCTGACATATAATTTGTTTTCGCTGCAGAATTTACGATTTGATCAATAGCTTGCATAGAAAAATTAAAAGTCATAAATTCAACAATTGGTTTAAGTCCAGCAAAGGCTGCTCCAATGGCAAGACCAGTAAATCCATGCTCTGTAATAGGCGTATCAATAACTCTATTTTCTCCGAATTCTTTTAGCAATCCTTTTGTTACTTTATAGGCACCATCATATTCAGCAACTTCTTCTCCTATGACAAACACATCCGGATTATTTTGCATTTCCTCTTTGATTGCCATGCATAAAGCTTCTCTTACACTTAAAATTGCCATTTATAAACTTTCCATATTAAGGTGAAGTGATTATATCAAATATATCACACTTTAGTAAAGTAGATATCGTCATAAATTAACTTCACCAATATTATGTTGTATTAAATTTTCAATATCTACTTCTTTTAATTCAGTAGTGGGCTTTAATATCACATATGTAATGCTGGCAGCTACTAAGGCAGATGTTATAGCAGTTGTAATTATTGATAACGCAAACAATTCTGAGGCTATACTCATGATAGAACTTATGACAGATATTGTTACAAGGCTTATACAAAAGCCTCTTGAGAAGAGAGGCTTTTTTTCTTCATCTATCAATGAAATTTGATTTGTTTTAGAATGTTGATTTTTGCTTTCTTCTAGTTCTATACTGAGTATGACATTCTTATTTCTTAAATTTTTTATTTCTTGTTTTAGTAACTGATTTTTTCTATGTAGCTTGCCAAGTGTTTCTAGCTTAGTCTCATTTTCAGCTAAGGAATTTTTTAATCTTTTTATATCATTTTGCTCTTCTTTTAATGTTTGGCCAATTTGCTTTAACTCTTCATTTGAACTTTTTAATTTTCGAATCGAATTATCTTTATAACTCAATTTTTTGAGAGAATCGTTTAATCTGCGTTGCGTATCAGTTTGTTGTTCTTTTAACCAATTTACCTCTCTATTTAATTTCTCAACTTCATTTTCCAAGCTTTTTCTTTCCTGACCTAACTTATTCAACTGATCATTTAACTCTCTTTCGCGTTTACTTGAAAAGTCTACAACTGTAGCAATTCTTTTTTGTGATTTTCTTAATTTCTCTTTTAGTTCTCTCACGTATGTAATTCCAGACTGTTCTAATTTTAGAGATTTTAAAATTTTTGTATATTGGTTAATAAAATACAGAGGATTATATCCATCTTTATCTTTTGTATTAACGTTCGCTCCGCTATCTACTAAACATTCCACTATTTCTATATAGCTATGCTTAGCGGCAAAATATAAAGGCGTACGGTTATTTTTGTCTTGTACATCAATATTTGCTTTATGATCTATTAAAAATTTTACTAGTTCCTTATTTCTGGCTGCAACACAATAATGCAAAGGAGTTAATCCATCTTTGTCTTGTGCATTAACATTCGCTCCATTTTCTATCAGAATTTCTGTGAGTTCCTCGTTACTCTCTGCAACAGCAAAATGTAAGGGGGTTAGTCCGCTGCTATCTAGTTTATCAACGTTTTCTTCATGTTCTTTTAAACATTCTATTAATTCTTCATTGACCTTTTTTTTCGTATTAGCATATATTTCATGATTGTCATCATGATTATTATGATTAATAGTTAAATCTAAACGAGATTGCTCGAAATTATTCGGAGATGGTTGTTCCGAATAATTATTGTACAAATCACTTTGTTTTACGTAGTTCCAATCACTAGAAAATGATTGTAATTTATTTAATTGTTGCTTTTTAGATTCTTCTTCTAAGGCTTGTTTTCTTTCTAATGTTAAGATTTCATCATCTGCTTTATTCGTATTGATTTTATCAATAATTGAGTTTGAAAAAAGAATCTGTTTATTATTTTTGTAATTTTCTAAAGAAGCATTATTATGCTGTGAAAAAAGATTATCATCTTTGTAAGATTGTCCTTTCATGGTTATTTTTTTAGATTGATTTGCAGTATACCGAATTTCTCCTTCTTTTAATATTTTTATAATAATATCTTTATTCTTTACATTGCAAACCATCTCTCTTGGAATTAAACCTTCACTATTTTCTAATAGAGGATTCGCGTTAGCGTCCAGTAGAAGTTGTATTATTTCTTGATAACCACGCGAAGCAGCAATATGTAAAGCAGTGAGCTTAGATTTAGCTCCATCAAGTTCATATATAGTTTCATTAACATTTATTCCGCTGTTCTTTAATAAACATTCTACTACTTTAGTATTTTCACATTCGACGACGAGATGTAATAACGTATAATTCAAAATTTTTTCAGAATCTACTAATACACTGAACATTTTATCTACTTTTAAGTCTTTATAAGCGCTATACCTTCCATCATCTTTTTTGAGCAATTCATTTTTTATTTTTTGAAGTAGATTATTTTCATCAAAATCTTCACTTTTGCTGACATTTTTTATTATTTCAAAAAACTTTTCCTTCTCTATGATCATATATAATAACCTCCCTCTTAAATTTATTTATAATTCATGTAATATAATCTCATAAAAAGGTTAAATTTATCAAAATTCTATATTTTATCATAAGAATCAAGCATAAAAACTTTATTTAATTTTTAGATTTTTATTTAACAAATAAGAATTGCGTTTAAGAATCAAAGAAAAATTGCTTTATTCCATCGTCTCTTATCTTAGCTTTTCTTTCATTTCAATATTATTATTTATCCAATCAATTTTCACGTATTTTACTTTAAAAAATGAATTCTTGCAATTAAGTTTTCTTAATGTAAAAACAATGATTTTTAAATTTTCATATTTATTAAATTTACCTTAGTGATAAAAACCAAAAGTTTTTTGATTTAAAAAATTAATAATTTAAAGATGCTATAAATTATGGGCATATCTAATTTTTAATATTAGAACTTTTAAAGTTCTAAACGTTTTAATTTGATATTTTTTAAATAATCATAAAAACTACAAAAATGTTTAAATTTAAATGCCGAGAAGATTATTCAAAATAATACAGAGAAGTAAAATATTAAATGAAGTAGAAAGTTATTAAACTTTTTAATTTGTGTGAATTTAGCAATACCATTCTATACTTTATGTAGTAATAACCTGTAAATATATTACGTAACTTCTATAGTTAAGGACTATATTAATATGTTATAACTTTATAAGTTTAAACGTGAAGTATTATGAGAAAAGTATTATGATATAAATCATAAACTTAAGGCGTATATTTATAATATAAATAAATAGTGCAAAAGTTAAAGAATAAACTCGGAAATCGCAATTTAATACTTCTTGTAGTTTAATTTATGCAGATTCTGAAATTCAATTTTAAATAACTTTAATTTAATTATTAGATAATTATCTGAGTTTTCATGAATGTAATTAAAAAGATTGCTGAGTTCATTATAAGTTTTTGTTTTGTTTATTTATGAAGGGTGGGGTCATTATGTGCTTAATACATTATTAATGCTACTTATATAATAGATCATTAGTAAGTTAATAAAAAACTGTTTATAACTAGTTGTTAATAACGTAAAGTGTGTTATTTTATATCTAATTATATTAGAGAGTTAAATTCTAAAGGACGTGTTAATGAACAATAATTATTATTCGACAGCAAATCTATCGGTTAATATTAGGAGAATATCTTCAAACAAATTTATAGAAGATGTATATCAAGATCATTCTGAAGATCAGATTAACACTTTATTTGAAGATTCTTTTATCAATAAGATTAAGGAAGGAGATGTTGTGGATGGTGTTATTATACGAGTAAATCCGAATGATATTGTAGTTGATGTTGGCTTAAAATCTGATGGCAGGATTCCAATCAAGGAGGTTGGTAACAATGATGAGATTGTTGTTGGTTCTAAGATTAGAGTTTATGTAGATAGAATTGAGGATCATTATGGAAATGTAGTTCTTAGTCGAGAAAAGGCAATTAGAGATGAAAAATGGCATAAATTGGAGGAAGATGCAGCTACAAGGGCAGAAGTTAGTGGTATTATTAAACGATCAATAAAATGCGGCTTTATTGTTGATCTTGGAAATGGAATAAGTGCGTTTTTGCCACTAAGTCATGTAGATCTGAAGCAAATAAAAGATTTTAAACATCTTATTGAAACTGAGCAAAAATTTGTTGTACTTAAAATGGATAAAAAACAGGGTAATATTGTAGTATCAAGAAAGTTGGTATTAGAAAAGCTACACGCTGGTGAAAAAGCCAAGTTTTTAGAATCTTTAAATGAGGGAGATATAATAGAGGGAAAAATAAAAAGCATTACTCATTATGGCGTATTTGTTGGTATTCATGAGTCAGACGCGGTAGGAGTTATAGATGGATTGCTACATATTACGGATATCTCTTGGAGTAGAGTAAGTCATCCATCTGCAGTTTTTTCTTGCGGTCAGACTATAAAAGTTAAAATTATAAAAATAGATAAAGAAAATGCAAAAGTTTCTCTTGGAATAAAACAATTAGAAAATAATCCTTGGCAAGATGTAGAATTAAAATATCCTGTTGATAGTGTTCATAGGGGAAATGTAACAAGTATAGAAGATTATGGATTATTTGTTGAGCTCCAGCCTGGAATTGAAGGTTTAGTTCATTCATCAGAGATAACTTGGGCTAAGAGTAATTTACCAATTAGTAGTCTTGTAACTAGGGGACAGGAGGTATCTGTTAAAATTCTTAGCATTGATATTATCAAAAATAGAATGAGCTTGAGCATAAAAAGATGCGTAGATAATCTTTGGCAGGCGTTTATTAATAAGTATCCTCCCGGTTCCATTGTTTCTGGTAAAGTTAAAAATAATACTGGTTCGTATATATCTATTGTCTTTGATGATGATGAAATAGATAAAAGTGCTGAGGGCACTATCTATATGCATGATTTAAGCTGGTCTAACAATGGCTCAGATGAGATAAAAAAATACAATATTGGTGATGCAATAGAAGCTAGAGTAATAAAAGTTAATGTGAATCGGATGAAAATTCAACTTGGTATAAAACAAGTGGAATATGATCCTCTTATAGAGCTAATAAAAAAAGTTAAAGTTGGAGATAAAATGCAAGTTCTTGTAAGTAAGAGAGATGATAGTGGATTAATTGTTGAAGTTGAAAATGATGTGATTCTTTTAATAGAACAGGAGTATTTACCAGAAAATCGAAGGTTTTCTATGTCGGAGAGAATAGAAGTTGAAGTGTTGGGTATTGAACCATACAATATAATATTATCTGCTAAGTAATTTTAATTATGGCTTGTGTAATAGTGTAATAAATGACAACTAAATCTAACATAATAATGAAAGTATCGGAAAAATATCCTTTCTTGGAAAGGCTAATTATAGCGTCTATAGTCAACAGATTTTTTGAGATACTTTCGAATACATTAAAACGTCATAATAGAATTGAAATTAGAGGATTTGGTTCTTTTTCAATTAGAACTTATAATTTAAGAGAAGCAAGTTATTGCATACCTCAGAAATTTGCAAAAAATCGTTACTTTAAGACATATTTTCGTAGTAGTAAAAAGTTATCTCATTTAATAAATGAGCATAAGATGGAAGTAAGAATAAGTTAATATTATGGAGTATAATTTAGCATTATATTTAAAAGAGTAAATAAGCTAGCACCACTTCTGGTATATGTGTAAAAAAAATATCTTGTAAATAGAGTGCACAATATATATAGAACAATTCTTGCTTTATCTTAATGATAACTTTTAAGAAACTAGAGATTGTTTTTGTGTTTATGTATATATATGAATGTAGGAGAAGAGTTTAGAAAGTATTAAATTTTGTACTTGCATTTTGTATCTGTATCATTGATTTTTTAGGGTAAATTTTTAGATTAATAAAAAAATAAATGAAACGGATTAAGACTATCAATAAGTATTGCATATATTAAAGCACTGAGTAAGTTGCTTAAATTATTTTTAGTGTAAATAAGTGTAAGTCTTAATAAAACGAACTATTAAGTTCATCACCTTACCATCTAAATTGCAAGGAATACTTAATTTACGAATTACATAATAATATAATTCGTAATCATCGAGATTGATTATATTTTCGTACTCAGTTAGCTGATCAATAGAAAATTCATGAAGATGCTTTAGAGCAAAACATCCAAAGAGTAAATCGAATTCTTTACATCCTCTGTGCCAACTTCTATAGATTAGTTTTTTTCTTAATAAAGATATATCTGATATATCTGCCATTATTATTAATAACTTTTTTTTAAATTAAAGTTTAAATTAAGCACTTGTCAAGCAAAGCGTATTTTAATACACTCAAAATTTCATTAATATCTAAAATGCAAATAGGATCAGTTGTTAATTTTATTCATAACTTTAGTAATGGAGTATACAATTTTTTATCGTTTACTTTAATTATCTCTGTTGTAGTATTTGTACATGAATGTGGCCATTATATTTGTGCTAAAATATGTAAAGTTAAAATTGAATCTTTTTCTATAGGTTTTGGTCCTGAAATCTTTGGCTTTTATGATGAATCTGGAACTAGATGGAAATTGAGTGTTATTCCACTAGGTGGTTATGTAAAAATGTTAGGAGATAATAATGTAGAAAATACGTCATTCACTCAACAAGATCTGACTGAGGAAGTAAAGTTATACTCACTTCATACAAAATCAAGGTATAAAAAGGCGGCAATAGTTTTTGCAGGACCATTTGCTAATGTGTTACTTGCCGTTATAGCCTTTACAGTATTTTTTAGTACTGTAGGTTACTATCGTACTCCTCCAATAGTTGAAAATATAATTGAGAGTAGCGCAGCAGAGCAAGCCGGCTTACTACCGGGTGATGTTATCATAGAAATTAATGAGTACAAAATAAAGTATTTTGAAGATATTGCGCGTGTAGTGAGATCAAGTCTTGAAGATAAAATGAAAATTAAGTATTATCGAAATAACGAAGAACAAGTAGTTATTTTAACTCCATCGATAGTTAGAGATGCTTCCAACGCTACTATAGGAAGAATTATAGGAATTACTTCAGTAAATATGGTTGGATCAAAGCAATCTTCTTTTTTTGAAGTTGTAAGTGCATCAGTAACTGAGACTTACTATACTATGTATTTTACAGTAAAAGCTCTTTTTCAGATTGTCGTTGGTAAGAGAAGTATAAATGAAATAGGTGGACCAATAAAAATTGCAAAATATTCAGGACAATCAGCTAAAAAGGGATTTGGTATGGTGTTATATTTTATTGCAATTCTTTCAGCTACTCTATCTGCAGTTAATTTGTTGCCAATTCCTTTGTTGGATGGTGGACACTTACTCAGTTACATTATAGAAATAATCATATGTAGAGATTTGGGTCCAAGATATCATAAGTATGCAGCCACTTTTGGCGCTACTATATTGTTCTTGCTGATGGTGATTGCGATCTCAAATGATATAAGAAATCTTTTTTAAGCATAGATGATTGTGATATGAGGAAATTCTTTTATGTAGTAATGGCTGTTTTTATCTTTGTTTCTGTCTTGATTAATGCCTTAGAAAAAGAAAAAAAAAAACAGATAAAAGATATCAAATGTATTGGAAATGAAAGAATTGGAAATCAAACGATAAAATTTTATATAAAATTAGAACCTGGCAGTTTTGTAGATAGTGATGATATAGATTCAATTATAAAAAATTTATATAAAACGAGATTATTTGCTCATGTAAATGCATTCATTGATAATGAAAAGAATTTAATAATAAAAGTACAAGAGAACCCTCTAATTAACAAATTAACATTGAAAGGCAATAAACTATTCACGCATAAAGAGTTATTGAACAATATTATTCAATCAAAACCTTTAACTATTTTCACTGAAACAAAGTTGCAAAATGATTTACTTAATCTAATTAAAACATATACAAATAATGGTAAAATCGGCACTAAAATTGAATATGAGTTAAACAAGCTTAATAGTAACAGGATTAATTTAGTATTAAAAATAAAAGAAGGTAAAACATCTAGAATTAAAAACATGAGATTTATAGGTAATAAAATCTTTTCTGAAAAAGAATTAAAGCAAGCAATTAAAATGCAAAGCAATGATTTATTCAATAAACTATTTAAACTTTTTTTTAAAGGTAGGGATTATTATTCACCACAATATTTATTAATTAGCGAGGAATTGCTTAATAACTTCTACTCATCCAAGGGATATATCAATAGTAATATTCAGCCAATTGTTGAAATTGATGATAATAATCAAGTAATGATAACATTTTTAATTGATGAGGGAGATCAATACTTATTTGGAAGTAGTAAAATTGATATTGAAGCTGGAATTCAGAATGAAAGATTAAAAAAAGAAATGTTAGAATTGATAATTGAGAAAGATCATAAAGTATTCGATAGAAATAAAATTATTAGTGTAATAGAAAAAATAAATAGGTATTTAAATGAAAAAGGATATATTTTTGCAAAAATTAATCCAGAATATATACAACATGATAATGTTGTAGATGTGATTTATGTAGTGGTACCAGGTAAAAAAATTTACATAGATCGAATTATAATAGAGGGTAACGATCGTACTTCAGATAATGTGATTAGAAGTAAACTTTACGTAGCGGAGGGTGATCCTTATGATACATTTAAGGTTCAAAAATCGCATAAAAAATTAATCGAAAATAATTTTTTTGAATCAGTGAGAATGAATAATTATGCAGTTAATGATGATATGGTAAATCTTCATTTAAATATCAAAGAAAAAAATACTGTCTCATTATATTTAGGAGGAGGTATGTCCTTTCCTGGTGGAATATTTTTCAAAACTGATTTTAAAGATCCAAATTTATTTGGTAACGGAAAAGAACTTTCATTTGCAATTGAAAAAAGTCAATATGTATTTTCGACTGATTTAAAAGTTATTGAAAGTAATTACAATGATTCTGATACATTATTGGCCATAGGTATTTTCTATGAAAAACAAGATAAACCGAACGTTACTTTTAATAGCTGTGATATGGGATTTTTCACAAAATTATCATATAAATTTACAGAGAATTTAACTCATTCTCTTCGTTATTATTACAAATATCATCATATATATTTGAACGATAAGGATGGAAAATATAGTGACTTTTATAAAAAAATACGAGACGATAATCGAAAAGGTAAACATTACATTTCATCAGTAGGATATACGTTAACATATAATAAGTTAGATAATTTATACGCACCAAATAATGGTTATTTATTTCGCCTAAGTCAGGATATTTCAGGATTAGGAGGTAATGTACATTTTTTTAAGTCTGAATTTTTTTCTTTTTATGCGCATCCCATATTGAGTAATATTGATCATGACATAATATTTCGCTTTAAAATGGCAGCAGGTAATATTTTTTCTTATAGCAATAGACTACTAGATACTAGTGAACATTTTTTCAAAGGTAGTAATGAAATTAGGGGATTTAGTCCTTCTGGTATTGGTCCAAGAGCAAAAGATAAAAGTTCGTTAGGAGGTAAAACTTATTTTAATTTAACACAACAAGTGGACTTTCCATTACCAAGATTGTCCAATTTAGTTGGTATTAAAGGGTCCTTTTTTGTTGATTATGCAACTCTTTTTGATTTAGACTATAAAGATCAACAAGGCAGAGAAGAAAAATCATATAACGACGGCAAGCTTATGAGAGTTTCACCAGGCTTTGGTTTTTCGATACCCTCTCCTTTTGGAGGTAGATTTAGATTAGACTTTGGTTTTCCCTTAGTGAAAGAAACTTACGATATAATACCATCATCGAATGTTCAATTTTCTATTGAAGTAGGGATATAAAATGAGATACAAAAAATTTTTTATATCAGTTATTATTTTAGTTATTTTTTTATTTATGAGTTATAGCGTCGTAACACGTATATTCAGTAATAAACTGAATATAAGAGTTGCAATTGTTGATAGTGATAAGGTAATCAGAGATTCTCTTGCTTTGCAAAATATACAACAACAGATAAAAGAGCAGAGTTCCGAATTGCAGGAGGAATTTGAAAGTGAATTAGAAAAATTTAAGCCTTCAAAAGAGGAGTTTGAACTTCTATCAGAAGAAGCGAAAAAACAGAAAACAGAGCAATTTGATAAATACGCTTTAAGCGTTAGGGATAGTTACACTAAAAAAATGTTATTTTTGGAAAAAAGTTATACTAATGCATTAGATAATATCTTTAACAAGATAAAAGAAATTGCCAAAGAAATTGCAGAAAAGGATAGCATAGATTTAGTATTTTTTATTTCTAAGAAAAATCAGATTTTGTACTTTATGGATGATATTGATTTAGATAAAATCGATTTATCAGATTTAATATTAAATTACATAAATAAAGAAATACCGCGACTCGCTTTGAAAGATTTTAGTTAGATTTAACATAATGATGGTATGCAGTTTAATATTAATGATATTATAAAAGTATTACCACAATCCTATCCGTTTCTTTTGGTGGATAGAGTAATAGAATATAATCCAGATAAGAACATAAAAGCAATTAAGAATGTAACTTTTAATGAACCGTTTTTTATCGGTCATTTTCCCGATTATCCGATAATGCCAGGAGTTTTGATAATTGAATCTTTAGCTCAGGCATCTGCAATATGTATACTTGGTAAAGAAAATAGAGATACAATTAAAAATAAAATCGTTTATTTTATGTCCATCGAAAGTGCAAGATTTAGAAAGCATGTTATTCCTGGAGATACTTTAGTTCTTAAGTCTAATGTCAAAAATGCACATTTGAATGTACGTAAGTTTGAATGTATCGCATATGTAGATGAGAAAGAAGTTGCAGAGGCAAAAATTTTAGCCATGTTGCAAAATAAATAAATTTTACCTATAAAAAATTTTATGTGCTATATAATATAGCAATGCAACTAAATTTTAACATATCATTTTCCGATTTGTATGTTCGAGATGGATTAATAAAATTAGACGAAACATTTTTACATTATATAAAATTATACGATAAAAATTTATTTTTTTCGTTAATCGAAGCAAGAGAAAGAACAGTTTCTATTTTAACTTCATCTCATTGTGAAAATTCTATTTCAACTAAGTGTAATCAGATGTTATCTCAGCATTGTTCAATTTCATCTAGATATTTAACATCTGAGTCTAAAGTACAATCATCAACGTCTATCAATCAAATAACAGATAGTCAGCTAATTATAGATACTTCATATTTACTTAATGAATTCATTGCAAAACTTTTTAATATTGAAAAAGAAATTAAAAAATTAACAAAAGAACATAATAAATTTGCTTTAATTTATAAATGTAAAAGATTATTCGTTCAACGCTATGCATTAAGAAAATATACTGATGTAGTGAACATAGATATTGATCATGTCACTAATAAATTAAGTCATTTTCTTACCTTACCAACGACGGAAATAAAATTTGCTAGGCAAGTGATGCGTTGGTTTGAGAGCAAAGAGCATTATAAAGAGGAAATAGAACTTGCAGCTCAATATGCAGTATGGAGAGTAAAAAATAATCAGAGTATGCTTTTTAGCATTCATGAAAAAATTGATTATGAAAATCTAGTATCATTCTCTAAAAAAGAAGTCGATGGAATCGAAATTCTTTATTCAAAAAAAGTAAAGAGAAGATATGGTTTTGATTTAACAAGTGAAAAGGTGAATCTAAATAAAGCATTGGATAATGCTCATTACTGTATATTTTGTCATAAACAAAATAAGGATAGCTGCTCAAAAGGGTTGCAGCAACTATCTATTAAACGAATTGCTAACACTGGAAATCAGGAAGGATATATAAATTCTAAGGTAATATTCCCTCAATCAAGTCAGGTTTTTAGAAAATCTCCACTTGAAATTGAATTGCACGGCTGTCCACTGGGGCTAAAAATATCAGAAATGAATCTAGTAAAAAGTGAAGGTTATAGTATAGCTAGCCTTGCAATCGTGATGATAGATAATCCATTATGTGCAGCTACTGGATATAGGATATGCAATGATTGCATGAATTCGTGCATATATCAAAAACAAAAGCCTGTGAATATACCAATGATTGAAACAAGAGTTTTGAATGATGTTCTGAGTTTACCATACGGGTTTGAAATATACTCTCTACTAAGTCGTTGGAATCCTTTAAATTTTCAGCGACCCTTGCCAAAGGAAAATACAGGAAAAAATGTTTTGATTGTTGGTCTTGGTCCAGCTGGTTTTAATTTAGCTCATCATTTGTTAAATGATGGACATAATGTTGTTGCTATTGATGGATTAAAGATAGAGCCTTTAATTGATAATTTAGAGCCAATCAAACATTTTAAATGTGATGAAAAATTGAGCAAACGTACAATTGATGGGTTTGGTGGAGTAGCAGAGTATGGTATTACTTCTCGTTGGAACAAAAATTATTTAAAGAGTATTAGAATACTTTTGGAAAGACGTAAAAATTTTACGCTTTATGGAGGTATTCGATTTGGTAGTACAGTGACTGTGAGTGATGCGTTCAATTTGGGCTTTGATCATATAGCATTAGCTCTTGGTTCTGGTAATCCAAAAATAATCAAGATAAAAAATATGTTAGCTCGTGGAGTACGCATGGCATCTGATTTTCTAATGTCATTACAACTCAATGGTGCTTTTAAATATGATTCTGTAACAAATTTGCAAATCCGCATGCCTATAGTTGTTATAGGTGGTGGACTTACTGCAATTGATACTGCAACTGAAGCATTGGCGTATTATCCAATTCAAGTAGAGAAATTTTTCCTTCGTTATAAACTATTGATTAGTAAATATGGGAAAGATTATGTTGAAAAAGATTGGACAGAAGAAGAGCGTGAAATTGCGAATGAATTTATATTTCATGCACAATTGATTCAAAGAGAAAAAGAGTTAGGAAAGAGCGAAAAGAGAGAAGCAAAAATATTAGAATTAATGCAGAGTCTAGGAGGAGTAAAAGTTATATACAGGAAAGAACTAAAAAATGCGCCAAGTTACAGACTAAATAGCGATGAAGTACAAAACGCACTATCAGAAGGTGTTTATTTTATTGAAAACTTGAAACCAATTGAAATTATGATTGATAAGTATAACCATGCTGAATCTATAAAATTTACAGACACGAAATCTGGTAAAATTAGATGTATAAAAGCACGTTCTATTTTTATAGCATCTGGTACTGAACCAAATACAGTGATTGCAACAGAAGATACAAAGCATTTTAAATTAAGTAATGGATATTTTGTTCATCTAAATTCATCTGGAGATGAGATAGATCCAGTATTTTCTCCTAAGATGGAAAATAAGGATAGAATCCTAGTATATAAGGAAGGTAATAAAGCAATTAGTTTCTTTGGCGATCTACATCCTTCATATAGCGGCAGCGTTGTAAAAGCTATGGTAAGTGCTAAAAATGGCTATCCTATTATTTCTCAACTTTTAAAAGAAATTGTAAAAACAACTAATAAATCACAGTTGTACACTGGAATGATACCAGGATATCTGACAAGTAAAGAAGATTTTTTTAATAAGATTAAAGAGCAATTTACTGCGAAAGTTGTGAAAGTGCAATATTTAACTCATAAAGTAGTAGAAATAATAATTAAAGCACCACTTGCTGCAAAAAATTTTAAGCCAGGGCAATTTTTTAGGTTGCAAAACTTTGAAGCTAATAATAGAAAAACTAGAAATCTTGTTATGGAAGGCGTAGCAGCAACTGGTGCTTCAGTAAATAGAAAAAAAGGAATTATTTACATAATTGTGCTAGAAACTGGTGGTTCCACTAATTTGTGTAGATATATTAAAGAAGGCGAAGAGATAGTGCTTATGGGTCCAACTGGTTGCCCATCATCCATCTAAATTCAATTAGATTTAATTTAAATATCAGCAATAATAGAAAAGATAAAAATAATTTTCTTGATTTTAATACAAATATAATCCCCTTGACTTTATTTGATTAATATTCCAAAATTGTAAAAACGAAAAGTTTCATGATAACAAGTTTACTTCAAGGGAAGAAGGGATTAATAACTGGAATAACAAACAGAAAATCTATAGCGTATGGTATAGCAAGAACCCTTTCAGAGCATGGAGCAGAATTTATAGTTACTTATCAGAACGATCTGATAAGAGAGAGACTCTCATCGATAGCAGATGAATTAAATGTAAAGTTAGTGCTAAATTGCGATGTTACAAACGAAGAAACCATAGATGAGGTTTTTAATACAATAAAAAAAAAATGGTGTACTCTTGATTTTTTAGTACACGCAATTGCGTTTTCTGACAAGAATGAACTAATTGGTAAATATATTAATACATCACTAAATAATTTTCTTAATGCAATGCATGTATCGTGTTATTCTTTTACTGCTCTGGCACAGAGAGCTGAAAAGATAATGTTAAATGGCGGCAGTTTGCTTACTTTATCTTATTATGGCGCTGAAAAAGTTATGCCAAATTATAATGTTATGGGTTTATGTAAAGCTGCACTTGAAGCGAGTGTTAGATATATAGCATGTGATCTTGGACCGCAAGATATAAGAGTGAATGCCATTTCTGCCGGTCCAATTAGGACTTTAGCATCTTCTGGAATAAGTAATTTTCATTCCATATCAGAATGGAATAGAAATAATTCGCCACTAAGACGCAATACTACAATACAAGACATTGGAAAAGCAGCGCTATACTTGCTTAGTGAATTAAGCAGTGGTACTACTGGAGAAATTTTACATGTTGATTCTGGATATAATATAGTGGGAATGAAAACAATTGATTAATTTAAAATTAAATTTACAATAAGTCTTATATGAGGCTAGTGATATGATTTACAATAAGAAAATATTATTTGATAGTTTTTATCCATGCTTAAGAAATTAGTTTCGTATTGCTTTTTTATAGAATTAATTAAAGGTTTTATTCTTACATTGAGATACGCTTTTTTCAAACCAAGAGTAACGCTTAAATATCCCATGGAAAAGGGATATTTAAGTTCAAGATTCCGTGGCGAGCATGCGTTGCGTAGATATTCGAATGGTGAAGAACGTTGTATAGCTTGTAAGTTGTGCGAGGTTATTTGCCCAGCGCAGGCAATTGTCATTGAAGCGGAAGAAAGAGAAGATGGTAGTCGCCGTACTACACGTTATGATATTGATATGACCAAGTGTATATATTGCGGGCTTTGTCAGGAGGCATGTCCTGTTGATGCGATTGTTGAAGGTCCTAATTTTGAATTTGCAACAGAGAGTAGAGAGGAGTTAATATACGACAAAGAAAAGTTATTACATAATGGAGATGTTTGGGAAGAGGCAATTGCGCTAAGATTAAAAAAAAATAAACATTTTTACTAAATATTAAGAGTTTGAATTTTACATAGTGTTAAGATTTAAATTTTAATTTTTTGCCTCGTTTTTATAACTTCTATTTTTTATTAGAGAAGAAACAGCGCGTTAAACTTGGACTCAGTTTTGTTCTTAACAATCTTTCATACAAGTCAATCGACAGAATTTTTACCATTTTTAGTTTTAAATAAGATTTTTCTTAAATATTTTTAAACTAAATTTAAGTTGAAATTTAAATGATGCTCGTTGTATTTTTATCTGCAAACTAAAAATAATTTTTAGTTTATCAGAATAGTATTAAAAAAATACTGTTATTATTTTTTAAGATTTTTTATTTTTGTGATGAAGTTTAGGATATGATTAAAAAAAAATAATTAAGAATATTTAATTTTGATTAGTATCAAATATACAGCAAAGTGTGCCAGACTCTTTCCATCTGAAAACTTTAGAAAGTTAGAATATGTGGTTAATTTTAAAAAAGCTATTAAGCTAATAAATAATTCAGTATAGACATACAACTACCTCATTTTTTAATGATATATGTTGTTCTATTAATTCAAATTAAATCTTGAATTACAATTATATTCAAAATTTTTTCAAAAAAAAACAAGAAAGCTCCAGTAGATAGTTACTTAATCTTTATTAAGATAATAATAAAAATATATGAAGAGTTTTTTTTAATATTATCAATAAATGTTTTTATTTAAACTCATTTGAGTTTTTGTTATATAAGTAGAAAAAAATTTTATTTTAAAAATAAAGTGAATTTAATATGAAAAAATTAAATCGTGAGATATATTAGATATCAATCTAAATATTTTTGTTATTATAAAGGTTTGTATAGACTGGAAACTGGACAGTAATCATATTACTGCTACGGTGAGAAGTATATATAGAGTTGAGTTTATCTATTTTAAATATTGATTTCCAGCTAGTTGTTAACTGTGCATCTTATTCAAAAATAAGGATAATTAATAAATTATTTATCAATTGAACTTTTTGCTTTATTTAATTGGATATCTTTAGTCTTCTTTAAAATGTGCTACTGTTTCTTTAACAGTTTTTATTATGTTTAAAAAAGCACTGTACGTTTTTTCGCGACATGTGTAATAATTATTTAGAATATGTTTATTTATTGACGCCTTAGCACATTACTTGTCTAATCTTTAGAAGAATAAGCTAAATGTGGGTGATATTTTTCTTGCTTCTTGTAACTTCAACTCCATTGATATCAAATTTCTATTACAACATCAAAGGTAATTTGATTTAAATTTTATTAGAATTTTCGTGTAAAGATTTCTCGTTACCTTTGCTATCGTAAGGATAATTTATTACTAATTTTTCTAATTGTTGAGTTACTTTGTAACAAAGAACAAACTCATAATAATTATTCACATTATAATATTTTTGCAGCATTATCTCTACTTTCTAGACAATTATTACTGAAATTTCTATATTGGACTTCCATTTGCATTCTCACTTTATTTTTTCTGTATTGATTTTTAAAACTTTGAAAAAATAATATGCTTTGTTACAAATGTGATTGTAATAAACATCTCCAATTTGAAATAAATTTTTATAATGATCAAGTAATTTTATTACTCTTGTATCATTTGGATTCTTGATAAGAAAAACTATTGAAAAAAAGTATTAATATAGAAGATATTATAAGCGCAATTACGCTATCAAATAGTATAAAAGTATAGATTAAATTAATATTTTCCTAATATTAAAATTAAAAGAGAAACTCGGAGACGTATCAATTCTCTATAATAGTTGATATTTTCATCAGCATTATTTTTAACTTTTTTCATTCAACTCTTTTCTGTTGATAGCTTTATCTATTCTATTTACAAACAGTTTAAACTTCCTTAATTCAAGATCAATTAATTCAATTTTATCCTTGCGTTCTATTGTAAGAGGATCAATGTGTTTGCCATTGTGTATTATTTCGTAATGTAGATGCGATCCTGTAGCAATTCCAGTACTGCCAACATAAGCGATAATTTGTCCCTGCCTCACTTTAGAACCCAATTTTACATTACTATTAAATTTACTCATATGTCCATAGCAAGTTGAATACCCATTTTTATGTTTTATTTTGATATATTTACCATATCCTCCGTTATTTCCTATATATTCTATTATACCTTCTGCAGCAGCATATATAGAAGTACCAAATTTGGCTGCATAATCTATGCCCTTGTGAAAAATAATTTTACCACTAATAGGGTGTTTTCTATTACCAAATCTTGAAGATATACGAAAATTTCCATTTAACGGATTTATAAAAGTTTTAGTATCTTTCAAACTGATTCCATCTTTATTAAAGTACCCTTCTTGAACGTTTTGTGATTTATAATAATATAAGTGAACAATCTTTTTGTTTGTTGTAAGCGAAGTGTATAAAATTTTTTCTTCAGTCTTATGTCTATTAGACGATAATCTTTCAAAAAGAACTTCTAATTTACTTTCAGGCAAGATATCCTTTTTAAAGTCTATGCCAAAGTCTTGATATATTTCGATTAATTTTATTACTGTTTTTTGTGCTAAGCCTTGTTTGATTCCTGTAGCAAAAAAAGAAGATTTTATATTACTAGATATGAATAACAATTTTTTATTATGTTTTAGCTTTTCTAAGATGCTTTCTTCTATCGAAACACTCTGGACTATTGAATAGTCTATGACTTTTATTTCACTGTATCTTAACGATAACGGAATATCCGCAAATGCATTATCTGCAGTACATAATGCTAAAATAATAAACAGTGTTAACGCAATTGATTGCATAAACTATTTAGGAGAGATAATTATTATTATTAATAAAAATAAAATTACTCTCTATATACTTTATATCATCATTATTCTCGAGCTCTTTAATTAACACAGATAATTTATAGATTAATTCGTTATTATCAACCTCAATTGGATTTTTTGGTTGCCAAACAAGCCGAGAAAACTCCGATTTTCCAAATTTTACACAAAAAGCATCGCGTACTTTAGCAAAGTCCTTTACCTTACAGGTTATAGTATATAATTTTTTCTTGTTATCTTTTTCAACATCCAATACCTTTAATTCGATTCCATAATCAAACAAATCTTGAAAATTTATACTTTCTACTTTATAGGCAATTAAGCCTACATGATTAAAAAGATAATTGACACTTCCAGTCTCTCCCAAACTTCCACCTCTACGGGATAATATGTGACGCAACTCAGAAGCAGTTCGGTTGCGATTATTTGTTACAACATGAACAATAAATGCAGTACCGGAAGGTCCATAGCATTCATATTGTATTTCTTCATAATTTCCACTTGCAATACCTCCGGTTGCATTTTTTATTGCTGTTTCTATTTTATCTTTTGGCAGATTTTCTTTACGTGCAGCAATTATAGCAGAACGTAGATTTGGATTGAGCTCGGGATCAGGTAAGCCTTGTTTTACAGCAACTGTTATTTCTCTAATGAGCTTGGTAAATTTTTGAGAGCGTTTTGCGTCTTTGGCACCTTTTCTATGTTTTATATTTGAGAATTGTGAATGACCAGCCATAAATTTAAATAGTTACAAAATTTAAGTTATACATCAAAGTATAGAAAGAGACTAAAGTAAATTTTAAGTTTACTGGTCATAGATATAATTTTGTGTTTGTTTTGTTTTATTTTTTAGATTTTTTTTTACCAAAATATATTGATATTGCTGAGCTTCTAGATCAAGGCCAAGAGCTAGGTAAGCTGCTATTAGATAGCAAGTCGACTTGGAAAAATATCTAGAATTCTTGTTACTTGCTATGTTTTGAAAACGTTTAATTGCTGATAGATATTCGCCACGTTTTAAGTAGAACTTGCCAATATAGTATTCTTTAGCTGATATATGCTCCGTGATTAGCATCAATTTTTCCTTTACTTGGTCTATATATTCACTTTTTGGAAAAAGATTAGTGTATTCAGTGGCTAATTCTAAAGCTCTGTATGCCGTTTGTTGTTCAAGCTGAATTTTATTAATTTTCATATAATATGAAAGCACTCTTAAATAATATGCATATGATAAATCTTCTCCATTTGAATAAATTCTTATATAATCATCCATATCACATGCTGCACTATCGTAGTTTTTCATATAGTAGTGAGAAATACCAGATAGCAATTTGGCCTTCATAGCGTAATGAGAAATTGGATATAAATCCTCAATTCTTTGAGCTACTTTAATAGCCTTTTTATACTTTCTTTTTCTAAAAGAACTAACAGCTTCCTCGTACAATTCAGTTTCATTTTTTTCCAGATCGATACTCATATTTGCATATGATTGCATAAAAGAACAAACTAGAAGTAGAAAAAACGTAATTAACGTTTTGTACATAATTTTTATCAAAATAAATACATTATGAAATGATCTTAATATAGATATATTGACAGATAAATAAATTATCTAGAAAAATAAAATTTCTCGAAATATAAATATGATTTTAATCATGTATAAACTTAACTAGATAAGGTTTTTATTTCTAGTGTTAAATCACTACTACCGTTAGTAGTATTTTTTTAAACTTGCTTAAGATCAAATTATAAATGAAGTTTTCAATATCAAATATGAAATTTGCTAAGTAGTTATAAATCTAATAAGGTAAAAGACACATAGATAATAAAAAGCAATCCAACCGAATCAGATTTTTCTAAGTGAGTATTATGCGGGAGTGATGAGACTTGAACTCACGACTTCATGCGTGACAGGCATGCGCTCTAACCAGCTGAGCTACACTCCCCCACCCATCCTTATTTCTTTTCTATAAGAATTTCTATCTCCAGTATTAATAGAGGTATTGTTTTTGTCAATGTTTTTGTTTGCACTGTATTACTTTTTATATTATTATGTCAAAAATTTAATTTGACACATGGCTTGTATAAATAGCCTCTTTGGAGGAGTTATGGCATGGAGGGTAAACTATTTAGAGGAATGAGTATATGGTAAACTTACCTGAAATCACTATACGTGATTTAGCTGGGTCTGGCGTGCACTTTGGTCATAGAATAAGTCGTTGGAATGCAAAAATGGCACCATATATATATGGTGTGCATAGAGAAAATCTCATACATATCATTGATTTGCGGAAGACGTTGCCTTTACTACAAATTGCAATGAAGGCTTTATATGAAATTGCGTTTCGAGGTGGACGAGTTTTATTTATTGGTACAAAATTTCAAGCTTTGGACATCATTGCAAGCGAAGCAATTCGTTGTGGTCAATATTATGTAAATTATCGATGGCTTGGAGGCATGCTTACTAATTGGGGAACTATCTCTTCTTCGATTAAAACACTAACTCAATATGAAAAAATACTAAATGATGAGAATACTATTTTAACAAAGAAGGAGTTATTAAATCTTGAAAAGAAGAGGCAAAAGCTTGATAGAACATTGGGAGGCATTAGAGAGATGGGAGCAATTCCAGATATTTTGTTTATTATTGATACTAACAAAGAACATATTGCAGTTAGAGAGGCTAAAAAATTGGGCATTCCAGTAGTTGCAGTGCTCGATACTAATTCTGATCCGGATCATATTACTTATCCTATACCTGGAAATGATGATTCAAGGAAATCAATAGAGTTGTATTGTAGACTAGCTGCAGATTTTATATTGACCGGAATAGAATCTAGTTTAGCAAGGTCTGGAGTTAAGATTGATAGTGTAAGAGATGATGAGTTTATTCGTAAAAAGATGAGTGATAATTTTCAGATTAAAGAAGAAAATGGTAAAATTTATAAAGAAGATGAAAAGGAGGTATTAATAAGTGAAGATGAATCCAAATAGCATAAAGGAGCTGCGTAACAGAACGGGTCTTGGTTTAAGTGATTGTAAAAGGGCGTTAGAAGAATGTAATGGCGATATTGAAAGTGCTATTGATAAGTTGCGCATAATAGGAATTGCTAATGCTGATAAAAAGTTCGATAGAGTGACCTTAGATGGGCTAATTGCTATGCATTTAGTTGGAAATTACGGTATATTAGTTGAGCTTAATTGTGAAACTGACTTTGTTGCAAGAAATGAGAAGTTTATAAATTTAATTTCAGATTTGGTATTGATTGCTTATCAGGAACGATGTACTAGTGTTAGTGAGTTAAAAAATGCGAAATATAAAGATGTTGGTACAGTACAAGAAGCTATCATAAATAGCGCGTCTATTCTTGGTGAAAAATTGGAATTGAGTAAACTTTGTTATTTAGAAGCTAATAATGGAATTGTTGCTGGTTATGTACATGGTTATACCCCAAGTATGGGGAAAATTGGTGCTTTGGTAGAACTACAATCTTCAGGTGATAAGTCGAAGTTGCAAGAAATAGGGAAACAGATAGCAATGCACGTAGTTGCTATGAAACCAGAAGTTCTTTCTATAGATGATTTAGATCAAATAAAGCTGAGTAATGAGCGCTCTATGATTGAGAAACAGGTGAAGATTCTAAATAAATCCAAAGAAATTTTAAAAAAAATAGTAGATGGTCGTATGGCTAAATATTATGAAGAAGTTGTTTTATTAGAACAGAAATTTGTCAGAGATGAAAAAATTAAAGTTTCCGATTTTATAAGGTCAAACGAACCGACTGTTAACTCTACTATAAAATTAATGAAATATAAATTGCTTATTTTAGGTAGTAGAAATTTAGTAAATGACTGCTACAACAGATGAAATAAAATATTGCAGAATTTTATTTAAAATTTCTGGTGAGGCTTTAATGGGTTCTCTACCTTATGGTCATGATACGGAAATTATAGATCAATTGTGTAAAGATGTTGCTGATGTTTACAGACTTGGGGTTCAGATATGTATTGTCGTTGGTGGTGGCAACATATTTCGTGGAATACCAGCTACTTTAAGTGGTTATAGCAGAGCTAGTAGTGATTATATTGGAATGCTTGCGACTATAATTAATGCTTTAATTTTACAAAATTTTTTAGAGAAAAATTTAGTAGATTCTAGAGTATTATCTGCAATACCTATGACTGCTATATGTGAGCCTTATATTAGAGCAAGAGCAATTCGTCATTTAGAGAAAGGCAGAGTAGTAATCTTTGCGTCAGGTACTGGCAATCCATTTTTTACTACAGATACAGCTGCGGCCTTGCGTGCTGTTGAAACAAATTGTAATGTTATTTTAAAAGGTACGCAGGTAAACGGAGTATATTCTTCTGATCCAAAAAAAAATGAAAATGCCGTAATGTACGATAAACTTTCTTATATGGATTTTTTAACTCGTGATTTAAAAGTTATGGATGCATCAGCAATTTCGCTTGCGCGTGAGAATTCTGTTCCGATTATAGTTTTTTCTTTAAAAGAAGAGAAAATAGTCAATATTGTTAAAGGTCTTGGTACATATACTATAGTTTCAGATTATAAAGATAGGTAGTTTTATGTTGAATGAAGTAAAAGCTAAAACAAAAGAGAGAATGTTGAAAACTATTCAGTCATTTTTTAATGATATTAGAGGTATACGTTCTAGTAGAGCCAGTCCATTGTTACTTGATGGCATAGTTGTAAATGTTTATGGAGAACATCAAAAACTTAATCAAGTTGCAAGTATTTCAACTATGAACAATAAAACATTATCAATTAAAGTTTGGAATATTGCTATTGTAGGCGAGGTAAAAAACGCTATACTGAATGCCAATCTGAACTTAAATCCAGTTATTGATGGTAATGTTATACGAATAACTTTGCCAGATTTAACGCAAGAAACTCGTGAAAAATTAGTGAAGTTATTACAGCAATTTGCTGAAAATGCCCGAGTTGCTATTAGGAATATACGTAGAAATGTAATTGAAGAAATATCTAAAATACAAGAGAATAGAGAAATTTCAGAAGATGATCTTCATAGTGCTAAAAAAGATATACAGAGCATTACTAGTGATAGTATCAAAAAGATCGATAACGAGTTATCTCTTAGAGAGAAGGATGTACTGAATCACTGAATGATAAACAAATTAAAAGTTGAATCTTTACCAAGACATTTAGCCATCATTATGGATGGTAATGGTCGATGGGCAAACAACCATGGAAAGGTAAAAATTGATGGTTATAAAAAAGGAAGTGAGGTTGCCTTTAACGTCATTAAATATTGCACGACTTTAGCTATACCTTGTTTAACTTTGTATGCATTCTCTATAGAGAATTGGCTTAGACCTAAAAAGGAAATTGATCATCTATTAGATTTATTTTATTTTATTTTAAATGATGAGGATAAGATTAGTTTTATTTGCGATAATGATATTAAGTTGAGTTTTATTGGCAATCTAAGTTTATTATCAAGAAAAATATTTAATCAAATTGAAAAAATAGAAGAGATGACACATAAGAATAATGGTTTATTACTTACTGTAGCAATCAGCTATGGGGCAAGGCAAGAAATTATATATGCTATAAGCAATATCATAAAAGAAAATTTTACTCATATTTCAGAAGATGAATTTGAAAAATTTTTATTTACTAAAGATTTGCCTAAATTAGATTTACTGATTCGTACTGGTGGTGAAAAAAGGTTGAGCAATTTTTTATTATGGCAGGCAGCTTATGCTGAATTGTATTTTTGCGATATTTTATGGCCTGATTTTTCTTGTCAAGATTTAAGTAAAGCGTTGGAAGATTATACGAGAAGACAAAAAAGATATGGTAGATAATAATTTTCTAGTTAGAATATTTTCATCAATAGTGATATTTTTTATATTTTTTTTTGCCACATATTTTAGTGATTTATCGTTTTATTTATTAATTTTTTCGATAGCAGTTTTATCTTCTTTCGAATGGTATAACATTACTCACGGAAACAAAATATTATATATCTTTGCATTGATATTAATTGCACTACCTAATGCTTCATTGATATGTATATACAACTTTTCACAGGGAAAATATGCATTAGTATGGCTCGTTTTAACTGTTTGGAGTATTGATATTACTGCCTATTTATTTGGTAATAAATTTGGTAAAGTTAAAATTTGTTCAATTATTAGCCCTGGAAAAACCTGGTCTGGACTTTTTGGTGCAATTCTGGCTGGAATAGTATGTACAGTTTTCGCATCAGTGTTTTTAGATTTATTTTCAATTTTTTATTCTCCAATAATCGGTCTTGCAATTGCAATTTTAGCACAACTTGGAGATTTTACAGAATCAATTATTAAAAGAGTTTACAATGTTAAAGATAGTGGAAGCATGATACCTGGACACGGAGGTATATTAGATCGTATGGATGGTTTTATTTTTACAGCTCCATTTATTGCATTGTCTATGTAAATTAAAAACAACTAAAAAGAGCAATTTATCCTTATCTTCATGAATTTTTTATTGGCTTCGATTACAATGTATTCTTTAACGACTTAGATTTTTTGCTAAATTGAAAATTTTTGGATTTTTCAGATTGAAGTTATTCGGTCATCAGTTTATTACAATAAGGACAGAATGTTCTTTCGTTTTCTTCTTTATACATATATATTAGTGGGTGAATAGAACTATCATCGTTCTCATTACCACAACAACAAACTATTGTACAATTACTTCTTACTGTCATATTACCCTCTTCTAATTTTATAATATTATGTGTACTAAAATACATATTTAAAATAAATATAAATTTATTCTTTATTTCTTATTATTTAAATTAATTAATTCTCTCTGAATGGCTTCTGATACAAATTTGGTAACACTCTCTCCTAATCTTGCTATTTCCTTTACAAAACTCGATGAAATGAATTGAGTATCTTCAGAGGCAGGAAGAAATATAGTTTCAATTTCAGGAAGAAGTTTATAATTCACCCAACTCATTTGGAATTCATAATCAAAATCTGATATTGCTCTAAGTCCCCTAATAATAACAGATGCATTTTGTTCCTTAGCAAACTTCATTAACAAACCATTAAAAGAAATAACTTTTGCATGAATGCCTAATCTTTTGATTTCATTTTTAGCCATAATTGTGCGTAAATTCAAGTTAAATGCGGTGCGCTTACTAACATTTCCCGCGACACCGATTATTAATTTATCAACTAGCTTGCATGCTCTCTTTATTATATCAATATGCCCAAAGGTTATAGGATCAAATGTTCCAGGATAAATTCCCACTCTACTATTAATACCCATTAATACCCATCCTTTAGTTTTTATATAAAATACTATTTTATAAAAACTTTCGATGGACATCGTAACATCTTTTATTTAAAAATAAAAGTATATGACTGGCCTGATAGCTCAGTTGGTAGAGCAAAGGACTGAAAATCCTTGTGTCGCTGGTTCAATTCCTGCTCAGGCCATTCTTCTTTCTCTATTACTGTTTTAATAAGTTTATTTTCTTTTTGCGATGTAATTTATTATAATAATATTATTTACGTGAATACTTAATACGATAAGTTATGCTATATGCATATTATAATAATATATTTAATATAATATTAATTATTATTTTATTATTTAATAATATTACCTATGCAAGAGCTATTAACGAAAGTTTGTATTCAACGAATGTTGACATAATTGTTGGGTTATTACAAACAGAAGAGGAAATATATTCTCATGAGTTTGACATGATTCAAAACATTTATGATATGTTTAATAATTTTGGAGCTAAAACCGTATTAATTGATTATACTAAGATAATTGACCTTAAAAAAATTAGAGCGAAATCATATGATCTTGCAAAACAGTATGAAATACCTTCAAGAAAGCCGGTATTAAACAGAATAAAGGCTAAAATTGAAGGTTTTATCAAGCAATATAAAATAAATAGAATATTTATTTTAGGAAGTTGTCAGAATTTACATTCTGTAGATTTTTCTACTGCTCGTTCTAGCAATCTTATTACTGAAGCAATTTTAGAAATAATAGATGATAATCCTAGAATTCACTTACTTAGTATATGTGGAGGTCTACGAAATATCATGAATACAAATGGAATTGAGACAATCAGTGTGTTAAATTTTATAAAAAATGAAGAGAAGCAAAAATTTCATTCAAAATCAATAACTAATTTGCAAGAAGGGAGTATGCTCCTTCAGCAAATCAAAATTGTTCCAAATAGCCATTTAGCGGAAATAGTAATTAAATTTTTACCACCTGATCAAAATGGTTGGTTTTTAACATATTTACCATATACTCATTCAGTAGTAGTAAGTAATACACTAGAAAACAGAAAAAAACTAGGTTTGTTTGGATATAGAGTCGCGGCATTTTCCAGTGATGGGATAATAGAAATTATCGAAGACAAGTATGGTAATATTTATTTTCAAAGTCATCCAGAGATTTTAATTTTAAAATCAGGTGAAAATTCTTGCCAGTGGTACAACAAAGCTCGTCAAATTTCAACGTTGGTTGTTATATCAATAATGAATGATTTTCTTTATCGTACTTAAATTAACGTTGCAAGTTAGTTAACTTAAATCTTATAATCAAGTTTATTTATTTATACACGTGCTCAATCATACGAAAATACTTTAAAAGTATGTGGTATAGGATTGAAAATTATATATTATAAGTTCTATATTGATGATTAATTCTGTAATAGTTAGTAACTTAAAACTTTTACATCTTTTGTCTTAAAAATAATTTGAATTATTACATTTGATTTCATTTATTAATTTTAAATTAAATGTGTGCTCTTTAAACAAAGGTTTTTTAAAAATTTTATTTCCTTAGAAAGATACTTTTGCAATAGACAAAATAGTAATACTTTTTTTAGTTTGTAGCTTTAATATTTTTTAAATTCATTGTTTTAATCAAGACATATTATATATATAATATTATATACAGCAGCATTTGTTTTGTATTAAATACGAGACGAGGTGTTGTTTTCATTGCTGTAAAAAAAATAAAATTCTCTAGCATGTTAAAGATTAGATATGTCTTTTATTAGAAAGATGGAGATCATTGTAGAAAATAAAAAAGCAAGATTCGAATTTTTTCTATTAGAGGAGTTTGAAGCAGGTATAGTTCTACTCAGTAGTGAGGTTAAATCTCTGAGAGAAAGAAAAGCAAATATTTCTGATGCTTATATTATTGAAAATAATAGTGAGATATGGTTGCGCAATATGCATATTGCAGAATATAAATCTGCAAATAAAAAAAACCATAAAATAAGAAGAGAGCGTAAATTACTTTTGCGCAAAAAAGAGATAAGTAAACTTATTGACGGAATTAAAATTGCAGGTATAACCGTTATACCTCTTTCAGTCTATTTTAATAGTAAAGGGTTAGCAAAAACTAAAATTGCAATTGCAAAAGGAAAAAAACTTTATGATAAAAGGGCGATCATAAAACAGAGAGAGTGGGATCGTGAGAAGAATAGATTTTCTAAGATAGAGGTTCATAATAAGATATGTTTTTAAATCCAGTAATTTTTAGCATTGGTCCTTTTTCTATATATTGGTATTCTTTGGCATATGTTTTAGGTGTAATCTTTGCGCATTGGTATTTACGTAAATTGGACAGTCAAAAAATATTTAACAGAAATTTCTGTGATTCGCTGTTAACAGGTACTATTGCGGGTATTATTATTGGTGGAAGACTTAGCTACGTATTGATATACGATCCTATTTTTTATATAAACAATCCAATCAAGATATTTAAAACTTGGGAGGGAGGGATGTCATTCCATGGGGGTGTTGTAGGGGTTTTATGTGCAGTAATAATATCATGTAAAAAACATAATATTCCTATATTTTATACGCTTGATTTAATTTCTTGCGGAGTTCCAGTGGGTTTATTTTTAGGTCGTGTAGGTAATTTTATAAATGGAGAGCTGTTTGGAAGGATTACAAATATGCCATTTGGTATGGTATTTTCAAAGAGTGGTGATAATTTGCTACGTCACCCAAGTCAGCTCTATGAGGCGTTTTTTGAGGGACTATTATTTTTTGTAGTTATAAATTTGTTATTTTTTTTGACTAAAATAAGATTAAATTGTGGTGTATTGACTGGTGTTGCAATTATGTGGTACGGAATAGTACGCTTTATACTTGAATTTTTTCGTGAACCAGATTACCAAATTGGTTACCTGTTATTTGATTTAACTATGGGACAATTACTTTCAATACCTATGATTTTATTTGGAGCTATTCTATCTCTGAATTTATCAAATTTAAAGTTTATAAGAAAATTATAATAATTGTAGATGGTTTTAGTAGTATATATCATGTGATATTAAAAAATTAATAACTTCTATAATTTTTTCATTTAATAACGAGAGATTACGGATATTTGACTTAACTGCAATTTTTGCAGATTAAATTTGACGGTAAATAAATACAAATTTCTCCTATCTTGGATTTGTTCTTTCGAATTATGCGTGTTTTAAAAAATTCTAATTTATATAGTACTCTTAAATTTCTATATTTAAAGCTTCCAACTATATAAGTTGCACGATATATTTATAAATTTTTCTATAAAAATAGGATGTATTTATTGCATAATTTAATATTGAATATTAAAATTCATTCAGTGAATAAAATATATGTTAATTAATACAACGTCTCATTTAGAAAACATATGTCGTGATTTAATGGCAAAAAAACCAGAATTTATAGCAGTTGATACGGAGTTTCTTAGAAGCAATTTAACGTATTATCCAAGATTATCTTTAATTCAAATTTCTTACGAAGGTGGAAGTTTTATTGTAGATGCATTAGCTCCAGAAATTAATTTATCTCTTATTAAGAATATAATTCTAGATCACAGGATAGTTAAAGTATTTCATAGCTGTCGACAAGATGTTGAATCTTTATTCACTGTATTTAAATGCATTCCCACTCCAATTTTTGATACTCAAGTTGCTGTTATGTTTTGTCATTATTATCATGATTTCATTGGTTATTCAAAAGTAGTAGAACAATATCAAGGGGTGATATTAGATAAAATAAAAGCCAAAAATTCAAATTGGCTAAGGCGTCCTCTTTCTGATGATCAATTAGACTATGCGATAAGAGATGTGGTATATTTATACGATCTGCATCAGGTATTACGTAATAAGCTTGAAGAAAGAAATAGGATAAATTGGTTTCAGGAAGAAATGGAAGCTTTGGTTGATATAAATAAGTATTTGCGTGCTCCGAAAGATGCATGGAAAAGAGTTAAATTTGATTGTGGAGCGAATCCTAGATTGATATTAACTGTCAAAGCAGTTAGTGAGTGGCAAGAAATTTTAGCACAAAGATATAATGTGAACCGTAATAAAATAATTGGCAATTCTGTAATAGCTGGATTTCTTGAAAAGAATATGGAGCGTGTTGATGAAATTTTAGAAGATCTCAGAAAGAATACAAATAATATAAGAGAGGAAGATTTGTTAGAATTTATAGATATTTTTAATGAAAATGAGAAAGATTTTATGCGACAAGATTATATCTTGCCAAATACTTATGATAAATCTGTACTTGATATACTCTCAATTATTTTGGAAAGTAAATGTAAAGAAAACAGCATATCAAGAAAATTGGTTTCATCAAAAGATGAATTGGTTTGGTCAATATATGGACAGACAGATAAATTATTTAAAGGATGGAGATATGATTTTTTTGGCAGATCAATTGAGTCATTTTTGAATGCAGATTCAAAATTTGAAATCTCAGCAGTAAAATCTGTAAACAACGTAACCAAGATTCATAGTAATCTGATCAAGTAAATTGTAAGCTACAAAAGTCAATTAATTAAGTTTAACGAGTCTATTATGTTTTTTATTTGAAGAATAACGTGCTCTTTACTTGTACTATTATCGATAGTAAAATTACTCATCTGTCTTTTTTGCTCAGTGGGTAATTGTAAGTTTGAGATTAGATTTAATTTTTCTTTGTTTATGTTACGCTTATTAAGCCTTTGAACTTGTATGGCATTATTTGCATACACGAAAATGATAATATCCCAATATAAGTTGGGTATAATTTCAAGAAGTAGTGGAATGTCTAGAATTATAAGTTTTTTATTAATTTTTCTTTTATAAGCAACAAAAATTTCTAGTTTGCTTTGCACAGTGGAATGAACTAAAGATTGAAACCGTTTCCAGTTTTTATCATATGCTAAAAAATATTTAGACAAGATTTTTTTATCTATCCGGCTACTTATTACTCCTCCTGGAAAATTTTCTTTTGCGTAATCTATTATACGCTTATCTTTTTCATAAAGCTTATGTACAACAGAATCAGCATCAAATACAGCGGCACCAAGTTTTTTAAAACAATTGGCTACAAAACTTTTTCCTACTCCAATTCCGCCAATTAAACCTATAATCATAAAAATAAAACATATAAATTTGCATTCTCGATATTTAGCGTAAATACTTTTTATTTACGTGTCTATCTTCTTTTTAAGAATTCAAAATTTTCGTTTTAGAAAAGCAAAAGAACTATATCTTCAAAAGAATAAACAGCTGTTATTTTTTTAGTCGTTAAGTAAAATAAAATGAAAGATCATGAGGAAATTTTGAAAAATAAAATAAAAAAAATAATGATTTCAGGAAGGAAAGTATGGCCAATTATTGAAGGAGGCAAAGGTATTGGAATTAGCGATGGAAAATCAAGTGGAGCATTTGCTGCGGCAAATGCTGTAGGTACGTTTTCTGGTGCAAATGCTAAACTTATTGATAGTAACAAAAAATTGATACCTTTAATTTATAAAGGCAAAACAAGAAATGAAAAACATGAAGAATTAATTAGGTACAGTATTGAGGCTGGGATTAGTCAGGCAAAAATAGCAAATGAAATATCACAAGGACGTGGAAGAATACATATGAATGTGCTTTGGGAAATGGGGGCGGCAGAACGTGTACTTCATGGTATATTAGAAAGGGCAAAAGGTTTAGTTCATGGTATCACCTGTGGAGCAGGTATGCCATACAAACTTGGAGAGATTGCAAATAAATATCAGGTTTATTATTATCCTATCATTTCATCAGTACGTGCTTTCAAAGCATTATGGAAGCGTGCTTATCAAAGATTTTCTTTTTTACTTGGTGGAGTAGTATACGAGGATCCATGGCTCGCTGGAGGACATAATGGACTCAGTAATAGTGAAGATCCAAAACTTCCACAAGCTCCATTTAAAAGAGTTGTAGAGCTTAGGTCTTTTATGAACGAAGTAGGCCTTTCAGAAACACTTATTATTATGGCAGGTGGTGTATGGCATTTAAAAGATTGGGAATATTGGTTTGATAATCCACAAATTGGACCAATAGCTTTTCAGTTCGGTACTCGTCCTCTTTTGACGAAAGAAAGTCCAATTTCTACTGAATGGAAAAAAAAACTTCTCACTTTAAAAGAAGGTGAAGTTATTTTAAATAAATTCAGTCCAACAGGATTTTACTCATCTGCAATAAGAAATAATTTTATACGTGAACTACAGGAGCGAAATTTACGTCAAGTAAAATTTTCAGAGAACGCAAACGAAGAATTCAATAGTGAATTTGTAATTGGCAGTAGAAATAGAAAAATTTATCTAACTGCAAAAGATAAAGAATTGGTAAATGTGTGGATTAATGGAGGATACACAGAAGCGATGAAAACCCCAGATGCAACTATAATTTTTGTAGCGCCAGATAAATTTGCAGAAATAAGAAAAGATCAAATCAACTGCATGGGATGTTTAAGTCATTGTCTGTTTAGTAATTGGAAGGATCATGGTAATTATTCAACTGAACGAAAACCAGATCCAAGAAGCTTTTGCATACAAAAGACACTACAAAGTATTATACGCAATAGCGATAACATTGAAAATGAACTTTTATTTTCCGGACATAATGTATATAAATTTAGAGAAGATCCGTTTTATGAGAATGGGTATGTGCCAACAGTTAGGGAATTAGTAGAAAGAATATTGACTGGGTATTGAATAAATAAAAGTATCGAGTTTTCTACTCTAACTAGAATTAGAAATTCTAATTCAATAAAAAAATAAAATAAAAAATAATAGTAGAGATCAATTAAAGAATTGGAGTGAGGTTTTTGCATTTAGAGAATTAAAAAAAGAGCAGATAAAAAATCATCTCTTCGAACAAAAAAATTTTGCGAATATTTTGGCACAAAACGCCTAAAAATTTTAGATATATTTTTGTTCGTAAATTCATCGGTAAAACTAATGATTATATTTTTATATCTATAAAAATATCTTTTTTAAGTAAAAATTCCTAAATGAGTGAACTAAATAAGATTAGATTTGGTATGCATATTTGCATTACTTGAATAAATAAGACAATGTTTATTTAATTAAGAATATATCCACCCACCACCGATAACTTGATCATTCTTGTATATTACACATGCTTGACCTGGACTAATACCAAAGCAGTCATTATGTAAAATAATACAAGCTCTATCTTGTTCCGTTGCTGGATATATTGTAGCTAAGCTTCCCAGGTGTGATGAACGAAGTTTCGCAATAACTTCCATGCCTTTTTTTGGCTGTTCTAGCCAATTCAGATCTTTGATTAACACTTTTCTTTGCATTAGTGCACTCATTGGGCCTACTATAACTTCATTATTTTTTGCATTAATTTTTATTACATAGAGAGGTTCGGTATGTGCAATGCCTAAGCCTTTTCTTTGTCCAACTGTAAAATTTATTATTCCGTTGTGTTCTCCAAGTACTTTTCCACGCATATCTATGATATTGCCTTTTTTTATAGATTGTGGAATTAATCCAGCTATAGTTTTACTATATCTACTACCAGAAACGAAACATATATCTTGACTGTCAGGTTTTTTAGAAATTAGTAAACCAAAGTATTTTGCTAATCTTCTTACATCGCTTTTATAGAACTTACCAAGTGGAAATCTCAAAAGATCCAATTGTTCTTTTGTTGTTGCAAATAAAAAATAACTTTGATCCTTATTTTTGTCGACACCCATGTATAATTTTGTTTCACCATTTTGTTCCAATCTTCTCACGTAATGTCCTGTCACTAAAACATCTGCGCCAAGATTTCTTACAACTTGTAACAAATCACGAAATTTTACTGTTTGATTACATTTTATACATGGTATGGGAGTTTCACCGCGCATATAAGTATGAACAAAATTTTCTATTACTTCCCTTTTGAATATTTCTTCATAGTTTAAAATATAATGAGAAAAACCAGTACTCTCTGCTACGTGCTTGGCATCGTAAATGTCTTGTCCAGTACAACAAGAACCTTTTTTATTAACATTAGAATAATTGGAATGCAGTTGAAGAGTTACACCGATAATTTGATACCCAAGACGATGTAGCAATACTGCTGCAACAGAGCTATCAATTCCCCCAGACATTGCAACCACAACTTTGGTTCGATATATAGGTTTATTTTTTAAGAGAGGTTCAATTTTAAATTCTTCCAACATGATTAATTAATTTATAAATGTAACAGCTCTTATATAACTTATAAACAAATATTACCAAGCAAATATTCAAATCCTATGACAGAAAAGTTAACACAACATGTAATGTTATACAAATGAATGCAGCACTGGAAAATGAATAAGACTTGTTAAAATAAGCATTTATATAGCATATACTGATAATATTTTGATAAAGATTTGAATCTAGTATTGTGAATTAGATCAAAAAAAATTGTAAAAATTACGTTATCAAGTGTTTTCATCATTTTAGTATATTTTTCTTGCTTTAATTTAGATAAACATTTTGTTTTTGATTTTACTTTTTCATAACACACTATTTTAATAATGCTTAATAATAAAATCTAGTTTAGAAATGAATTAATGAATATTGATGTGCTAATCAAACAAATTAAAATAAAAGAAATTTAAGTAATAGTTATTTACCATTCATGATTAGAGTAAAATATATAAAAGTTTCTTAATATTTTTAATAAATGATTTTATGTAAACTTGTTAAGTTCTTTATACATAAGTAAAAGTAAAATTTAATTTTAAAAAAAATAGTATTTATAATGTATAAAATCATAAAACATAGATATCAAAAGTTAACATTTTTGTTATTTAAAATCTGTGTACAGACTTAAAGTTAAGCAATAAATTACATTCCATTAATATGGAGGAAATAGAGATTGGTTTATTTTTTTTACGTCCAAGAGAAAATGAGTAAATCTTACTTGTTGCGGGGGTAGGATTTGAACCTACGACCTTCAGGTTATGAGCCTGACGAGCTACCAAGCTGCTCCACCCCGCATAAACATATTCTATTGTATACATAATAAATGAAAAACAAAAGAATAAAATTCTTTCTTGTTACATATATTTTCTATGTTTATAAACTATTCTTAATATTAGGAATTACTTAATATAGGAACAATCTACATAATTTAAGAATTATATGATTTGATTTTATAGTTTTGTATGTGAACTTATATTTAGAATTTTAAACTATTTTTAGTTGCAAAATCATGAATTAAGATATGCATTTTAAATGCAATTAATTTTTTTTTGCTCCATATATTATATGGCTCCAATTATAACATAATATGTGTATATGTGTTAATTTTAAAAATATGTAATGTTATATATAAATTTGATTTGGAGTATCTATAGAAAATGAATAACACTTAAGTTAAATATCATTTTGCTTAAAATTATATTTTTTTTTGATTGAAGATCGAAAAGATATTAAAAAAAATAATACTTGCACGAATGTTAAAGTATTATCGGTAGTAAGTATTCATATAAATAGGGTTTTCCTCTATTCTCTATTGAGAAAATCTATTATTTTATAGGCTTATCTCTAAGTTTTCAAAATACTTTTTTGATTTAAAAAATAAAAACATAGATTTGAAGTATCTTATATACGAGTCCACACCCGATTCAGATCGAGTAAAAAAAATCAATTAAAATTAAAGCAAAAAAGAATATTGTTGATAATGTATGATCAAATAAAATTTTTTCAATAACGCTTCTTTATTGTAAATAAAATTGTACATTCAAAAACAGAATTCATGATTCAAATAAAAAAATGAGCATATTTTTAATCATTATTAAAGCTAATAATGAGTGGCAAAACCATAATATGTATGAACAATAAACGACGAAGTTGTCTGCGCAAAACAAAGCTAATGCAAAAAGAGATTTTAAGGATAACAATACATGGGTCTTTATATTTAAAATACTGCATAATAATATATGTATAATTTGCAACAAAAAAGTCAAAATTACACATTTTAAAGATAATCTCGATATTATCATTGGTGTATTTTAGAGACATAAATACAAATAGATTAAAAACTATCGATATGAAACTTGATGGATTATCGGGATAAGATTGTAGTATATGCTACACTTCGTCTTTACTCATCATTTATTATTTATTTATATATTAAGTATAATATATTACTTGTAATATCAAAACTTTATTTTTTTTAGATTTTGTTTAGATAGTTACTATTATATAGATGTTTATATAGATGTTTGTTCAGCATGCCTGTTATAGGTGGTATGTTAATGCTATTTATCAGTATTCATAATACTTCTAGAGAAGTTATTAGAAGCTAATAGCGATTATTGCTTTGCTTTTGTACTTATCTTTGTTGTAAATTGAAGAGTAAAAATCTTTATAAATAGAACTCTCGAATATATAGTTTTTATAGTTTTAATACTTGATTGTTAGTTACGATGTTAATCAGAAAGAAAATTATTCAAAGTAAAAGAACAATAAAGTATTTTATATTAAAATATGGTCATGGTTAATTCATTAATAAAAATTAGTGATTATTGAGTATTTGATACTTTTGATACACAATCCGATTGTGTTTCAATCAAGAGATTCATTGTAAATTTAATTGTTAATTAGTAGTTTTATTGACAATTGATAATTTTTTTTATAAAAACTTATATTTGCTGACTTTTCAGAATTAAATTCAACTTTAAATAATTTATTAATTATTGAATTAATGATGTCGTTGTAATAAACGTAATTGCTAATTTTTGATATTTGATTATTTTATTTGTATTTTTCTGCTTAGTGTGCATAATTATGTTATAAAAGAATTTTGAGTTTTTGTTACTGTGGTTATAAAAACTGATATTTCTTTAAAATTTCTTTGTATATTGCATTTGCATGTTTTATATCACTTGACAAGGAGGGGTTGCAGATATTTAGTTAATATTAATTGTTTTGCAGAAAAGAAAATGAAAATTAACAATTTATTGTACTAATATTCTAAAAATAAAGAAAATTTTAGTTATTATGACATTTAATGAATTAAAATAAAGTGAAGATCAAAATCTTAAACTGCACGGCACCGATATTTAGTAATTCAGATATTAAAGACCATAAAGTATGCCAATTATTGTGTATGTTTCGTATAGGAAAATGAACAATAAATGAAATGGAGTTACAGTTTTGCAACACTCAAATCACTAGGTTTATTTTTCATAAAATTTTAATACGTCATATCTTCATTATGAAGTATCAATGTATTTATAGAGAAAAATGAGTATTTTCCTATTCATGCTTTAAGTTATTTTAAGTTAAAAAACTTGCTTTTAAAAGCATATTGATATATAACTAATTTAGTTTAAGATATAGGAAGTTTATGAGCACGGGCGGTGCAAATGAAGACAATTTTTTTAATTTCAAGATAAATCATGATGTATCTGTTACCGGATACCCTACTAGAATGTGGCATGCAATAAAGAAATATTCTGTAAATAACACTCTACCTGTAGTTGCTATAAATTCTTGGATTCAATTCTCTTTAGGATATGCCGCTGCAGTTATAGTAACTAGTCATGATATGAGTTTCATTACAAATATTCTTAATTCAAGAGCAATGCCGGCTTATGCTCTTGCTTCTTTTACTCTTGGAGCAATTTTACTAACTTCTCTTATTGTAAAGTACATGTACAAGGAAGAGGTGAAGAATGAAATGTCAAAAAATGGTAAGAATTTGATTGATATAAAGATTAGGGGTGGCAAAAGCGATGGAATAAGTGAGATTGCTCAAAATGCATTAACGATAGAAATCGTTCCGGATACAAGTTTTATTTTTGATAAAAAAGAAAATTTTTCTATAATTGTACCGATTTGTGGAAGACAGGGAGAAATATTAAAAAACAAAAGACGAGAAAACAGAAATAAAATTGTTTTGTTTACTGTTCCGTATTTACTAAGTGGTTTAATTATAATTGGTGCTTTGATAAAATTTGGTTTTGTGAATATCCAAAGCGGAAAGGAATGGACTTTTATTACGGTGATAGGTGTTATGGCTATTGTTGGTGCATGCATAACATTAAGTAAACTGGAAAATAACAAAGTAGATAATTTATCTAATACTATTAAAAAATTTAATAGTAAGGATATTCTACTTCCATATAGAAAAAATAGTATTATATCAGTTATTGAAAATAAATTTGAAAATAAAGAGGAAAATGATCCAATGTCTCGAGTATTAAGATTATTTGATAAATACCTTGCCGATTTAATAAATAAGGTTTGTTATTTATTTGAGAATGATTTTTTAAAAACTTCAAATATCAATATTCAAAAAACATTTGACGGTGTAAGTGAAGATATAAGAACTATATTGAGCGGTTTAGAAATTAACACAATAAAAAATTTTGATGAGATTAAAATTGCGGTTGAGAAGGGAATAACTAGGTGTCTAAAAGATATTAGCGAAAGTATTGATGATTTGTGTAAAAATGTCGGAAATGATATAATAAATATTATAGGTGATAAAAAGAAAAAAATTTCTCGTATTATAAATAATATTGAAGAAATAACAACAAAATTTAATAGATTAGATACTTTTGGTATTGAATGTATTAGTAAGAGTACTAGTTATGCTATAAAAAAGGTTCAAACTGCATGTAGGCATTTAAGACTCTTTACAGAAAATGACGAGCGCATTAATGTTCAAGTTGAAGCTGAGCGGAGTTTCAGTAATGTGCGTATTCAAACAGATGAGCAAAATTTTCATAGTATTTCTGTTCAGACGGAATACATGCAAAATAGTAAAAAAGAACAGGAAGCTATATGTATGAATTACAACTTTCTTGATTTAAAAAGTCAAAATACAAAATTAAGAAATGCATTACGTAAACAAAACGAAGCTTTAAAATTGGAACAAGAAATACGAGGTTTGCAAAAAGAAAATATCAGATTAGAAAAAGAGCTTTTTGAACAAGAAAAGATAAATGAACGTCAGAAAAAAATCAACGACAAGCCAAGTGAATTTTTATATTATCTATTGGAGTCTATTAAGCTAGATGAAAAGGCAACTTTACGTAATCTCGATAATAAAATAATAATTCAATGGAAAGATGGTTCTCAGACAACTTGTTACATTAAAAGGCATGGTGCTCATTTTTCACACAGTACGGAGATTAATTTTGTACGTCAAAATATTAGAACAGCATTTGAAAATCAGCGTGCATAAAACAATTATCATAAATATAATTTTAGAGGTATTTATTTGCTAAATTTGTATAGCTAGTAAATTATGAAAATAAAACTTGTTTGATTAAGAGATTTTACAAACTTGCTCATCAAAAAAGAAATAATATTTTAGATATTTAAAATCTTAAATTTATCTTTAATTCTTAAATATCAAGTAACACGAAAGTTTAATATAAAAAGTAAAGTATATTGTTTTTACTTTTTTAACGCTATGAGTAGTCAATGATATTAAATTTGATAAATTTTGTTTACGTTAATTTTGATTTAAATTATTAACTTATGTAAAAAAATACTTTACTTTAAAATTTTTAATAAAAGAATGAACAATTCAGCTAATAAATTAAATTTATTTGTTATATGTTTTTTTGCTCGATATCATCTCTTGATATTTAAATTAAAAAATAGATTGGAGAATCAGATCTTCAATCCAAATGATTACGCATTTTACGTGTTTGCTTGGATAGATTTGTTGTACTAACGTTTTATATGTTAACATTTGCTTTTTTATTTCATTTAACGAAGAAACAAAAACACTACGACATGATTTATAATCAATTATGATTGCTTTATCTTGAGTTAAACATAATCTATCTAGCCGTATCAATATGGATTTTCCATTAATTGTTCCATTTATTGTGATTTCTGATTTACCCTTTAAATCGAAGAGATAAAAATATTTTTCATTAAAAGCTAGTATTTTATTATAAATTTCATCTTTATCATATTCGATGTTTATGTGATTAAGGTATTCTCTTATCCAATTTTTTCTTCTATTTTTTTCTATCTTAGGCATATATTGTAATATGGTGTGAATTATTAATCCTCTTTCATAGTTGTTTACCATTCCAGTGCTCGTCATGCAAATATTGCTTTTTTTATTATTCCAGTGCTGTTTTAGTAGAGCAGATTCTTTTTTTTTACTAAATTCTAATATTGAGTGTTGAAATGAGGAAGTATAGTAATTAGATAACAAATTTGGTGGAAGTGAAATCATCGGAACATCAAAATAATTACGTTTTTTATAAACAAATGGGTAGTTTGTATTTATGCATAGCACTTCGACTTTTTCCTTAAATATTGGATTTAAATCTATCTTTTTCTTTTCATATGGTCTTCCATACTTAGTGAGTATGTCATACCAAGAACCTTTTTGTACTGGTTCCTTGCCTAAAATATATAATTCATCTTCCGCCCGCGTGAGTGCTACGTACAATAAACGTAAATATTCATTATAATCCTCTAGTTTTTTCTCCTTTTTTATTTTGTTACAGTAAGTATTATCGTTTTTTTCACACCAAAACGGTACTTCCATTGTATCAAAAACGATACTTTCACTATTTTTTGGTATTGTATTTGTATCAATCAAAAATACTATAGGAGCCTGTAGACCTTTTGATTTATGGATTGTCATTATTCTTACAGAATTACGCTCTGATTTTATATTGGTTTTAATTTCTGGATTATTCTCCTTAATCCACTGAACGAATGCTTGAAGAGATGGATTTTTAAATTGTAGTACAAGATTCATGAATTCATCTAAGATCTCAAAACATTCAAGACCCAATCTTGCAGCAAATTTTTTTTTGCCTATACGAAATATATAAGCAAATAACGTGATAGTAGATTCTGAACGAGAAAAATCAATGAGATAGTTTAATTCATTGAAGATGAATTTGTGACGCTCTTCAAGTTTTTCCCACAACGAGTATTTTTTGCGATCGTATGCAATATTACATAAATCATCTTCACTAAAATTAAATAGTGGTGATTTTAAAACATTAGCAAGAGCCAAATCATTTGTTGGTAAGAGTAAGAATTCAGCTAAAGCTATCAAATCTTGTACTACTATATAATTCATGATTCTAAAATAGTCTTGTCTTATAATTGGTATGTTTATTTTTTTAAATTCACTTACTACATAATCAACTAGCACGCTTTTTTGTCGTACTAGAATCATGATATCTCTTGGTTCTATATGACGGTCTTTGGCAATTAACATTCGTCCTTCATTTAACCAATTGCAAATTTTGTAAGCTATTGCTTGAGCGAGCAATCGATCTACTATTACATTATTTCTTTTCTGTATTAAATGAGTTTGCAATGCTTGCTGTTTTTCTTTCTTACATCCTGATAATAAAGGCCAAATTTCAATGTGTCCTTGATCTCTTTTTCTATGTGGAATATGTTTTATTTCACTATCAGCAAAAGATATTGCTTGACGAAAGTTATTAAATATTTTATCTATAAACCATAAAATTTGAGGCGTTGAACGAAATGACTTTTCAAGTTGATATGAAATCCAATTTTTGCCGTGTGTTTTTGCATAAAAGTATTGTTCCATATATTTGAATAGATAGGGATTTGCGCCTTGGAATCTATAGATAGATTGTTTTACATCACCAACAACAAATAATGTTCGCTTTTTTTCTTCACTACTTGTAAAAAATTCATCACAAAGACTTGTTATAATTTTCCAATGACTAAAACTATTGTCTTGCGCCTCATCAATGAGGATGTGGTCTATTTTTTGATCTAAGTTAGACAATATCCAATTTTTATACTTTTGTTTGTTGAGAAGATTTACTGCTAAATCAATTATATCATTGTAATCAAAAAATGCTTTTTTTGATTTTTCATTATTATACAGATCAACGTATACTTTAAATATTCTGAGTAAACTGCTAGTTCTCTTGAATATTTGATAAGAATTCGTATCTCTTACGTGAGTAAGTACTATATTTTGAATATTTTCTATGATAGGTTCTGCATATTTAAACTTCTTTAAAGTGTCCTTTGTTATGATAGATAATATGTTTTTTTTTTCATTTGATTGTGATTTTAAAAAAATTTTAATTAGGGCTTCTATATTTATGTTATTTAAACAATTAATGTTAAAATTAATTTTTTTTCTTTTTTGACTTTTAGTTTCATTTAGTGAGATAATAGATGATTTACTCCACTCATAAAGTAACATACTGTAGTTCTGGTCTCTTTTGCTACCATTGCTTAATATTTTAGCTAATTTTTTTACTTGGCTAATGATCGTTTCGTTTTGTAACTCATGGATTTCATCCTTGATACTCAGTTTGCATTTAATATAATCAAAATTGTTTTCTAAGCACGGTCTTTTTACACATAAAGTGTGTAGTAAATTTTTTAATTTTTTTTCATCAATATCGACTGCTATAAGGTTAATATCATCCTGTATAGTCTTATTATAAAGTATTTTATTAAATACGATAGAATGTAATTCTTCGCATTCATTCAGTATGTAATTTGGAACAACACCAGATTCCATAGGAAAGTTAGTAATTAGTTTATAACAAAAAGCGTGTATAGTCTGTATGTTTACACTAAGATTCTCCAATTCAGAAAAAAGCCTCCTTGCTTTGCTTTCATTTTCTTTATTTTCTAATAAATGGTTATGTAATGATAGATTTGAATTTTGAAATGATATTAAAGAACTAGATTGTGTATTTAATGATGTTAAAGGGAAACCCAATTGTTCTAAGTCCTTTGCAAGAACATTTTTTGAACATATTGCCCATTTGCTAAGTATATTGTGGATTCGATTTTCCATTTCATTTGCTGCAGCATTAGTAAATGTCAAGCATAGGATATTTCTTCTATTTTCTAACAAAAGCCTTAATATCCTTTGTACTAAGACTTTTGTTTTACCCATGCCAGCAGACGCGCTTATCCACACAGAGAAATTAGGATCTATCGCGTTTAATTTCATTAAAATTTAAAACTTCTTTAAATTTGATTAAAATATTATTACAAAGTATAATATGGATGTGTTACCACTTATAAAGTATACAAATGAAAAGTTTTTTTGTAAAGGCTCCTGCAAAAATTAATCTTTTTTTGCATGTTATAGAAAGAAAAGAAACAGGACATCACTTAATTGAGGGTTTATTTGTTTTTGCTAATCTTTTTAATTTATTGGAAATAAAAGTAGATGAAATCAACTTCAGATACAATAATTTTACAGTTGAATTTGTAAACTCTGAATTCAAAATAAATAATAAATATAATACTGTGACAAAAGCAATTAGTTTGTTGCTCAAGCACGCTCCTATTAGAACTAAAATCGCTGTCAAGGTTATAAAAAATATACCAATTGCTGCAGGTTTGGGTAGTGGCTCATCAGATGCTGGAGCCGTAATACGTACACTAGGGGAATTGTGGAAAATTAATAGATTCATTTTAAATGAAATAGCTTTAAGCGTCGGTGCTGACGTTCCTGCAAGTATAGATAGTAAGCCAGTTTTAGTTAGGGGTGTAGGTGAAAAGTTGTGTTTTATAGAAGAATTTTCCTTGCCTACAAATATAGTATTAGTAAAGCCAAAGAAAAAATTTTTGAGCACAGCAAAGGTATTTGCTAAATATAGAGGGGAGTTTTCTAAGCCAATTAATTGGGATAATAATGTTAAAAATGATTTATTGAAATTTCTCAAAGAAACGAGAAATGATCTTCAAGAAATAGCTATAAAATCCGTTCCAGAAATTGGAGATGTAATACTTGTGCTGGAATCGCAAAAAGGCTCTTTATTATCTCGCATGTCTGGCAGCGGTGTAGCATGTTTTGGGATATTTGACAATAAAGAAAATGCAAAAATTGCTGTGACAAATATTAAAGAAAATTATCCAGAGTGGTGGGTATGCAATACTCAATTGATAATTTGATTTATGAATATGACCTTTTTAACATTCACGAATGAAAACTTTATAAAAAGTTATATTAAAGAGTTTAATTTACGTTAAATGATAAGAAATATTTTTACTCAATTGGCACTTTTGATTGCAAAAGTGATCGAACTAAGAGAAATTAATACAAACAATGAGAAGTATTTTAAATCTATTTTTAATAAAAGTAATAAAAATTTTGTTAACAGATACTGATAAGGCATGTAAAGGATTCAATCCTTTGTTGCTAGGATCTAGTGTTAAAAAACAAAAGAGTTTAAATTTTGAATTTACGATAATGTGCTTTACATGCAGAACTCATGGTATTTTGGTATTAGAAAATAGAGGTTTGTTCTCATTGATTTAATAACTGTATAATTATATGTTTGAGATATTTTTACAGGATTTTTTTATTAATAGCCTTATTGCAATAATTGTGATTGGATTTGTGACAGGTGCATTAGGATCTTTTATGATATGGCAGAGATTATCTTACCTTAGCGATAGCTTATCTCATTCTTCTTTGCTTGGTATTGTATTGGCTTTAATCTTTAATACTACCCCGTTAATTAGCATCACACTTATAGCAATTGGTTTTGCGGTACTACTTTCTCTTAATTTTGAAAGACTCTATTCCGTGGATACAATATTAAATATTATTACTAATGTAGTTTTATCATCGAGCTTAATATTGATGTCATTTCTTCCATCAAAAAGTAGTAGAATTATGGGTTCTCTATTTGGCGATATATTAACTTTGAAACAAAGTGATGTAATATTAATATTTTTAATGTCAGTGGTGGTTATTTTGATATTAGCATTCAGATGGCGTTACTGGCTAATAATTTCAATTAATCAAGATTTAGCAACAGTTGAAAAAGTTAATGTAAATTTAGTGAGATTGGAATTCTTGATTATCTTTGCAATATTTATAGCAGTTTCTGCCCAATTGATAGGAATATTACTCATTGCTGCATTTTTATTGATACCAGCTGCCTCTGCAAGACTCATCTCAAAAACTCCAATACAAATGATTGTCATTGCGACTATTTTTTCCGTAGTTTCTGGAATATCAGGTCTTGTGCTGTCTGCAAGTTTTGATTTATTAACCGGACCTGCAATTATACTTATTGCAGCTACATATTTAATTATAGCATATTTTATGAAGTTGCTGTTATCCAGATTAGCTTGAATTTTATTTAAGTGTTATAATGGTTTAATCATATCTAATTGAGTCAATTAATATAATATGTAAATGAAGCTTATATCATCTAAAATAAAAAAATTCCTAGAGAAGCCTTATGCTTTGCATGGCGTATTGATTTATGGAAATGATAATAGCAGAATTGATTTTTTTACACGAGCGATAATTACAAGTCTTATTGATTATTCAATTCGAATAATAGACTTTACAACAGTAAATAAATCACCTGGATTACTGCTCTCTGAATTAGTAAATATTTCGATGTTTACTGATAAGAAAATAATTAAAATAATAAATGTGAGTGGAAATATATCTCAAGAATTAAAAATTTTATTGAATCAAAATACAAATCGTCACTTCATAATGATGATAGCAAATGATCCGCTATGTAATTCTGAAGTTAAGAATTACATGGAAAGCTCAAAAATTTTTGGCGTAATTGCTTGCTATAAAGATATTGATAGTAATCTTTATGATATAATATCCAATTATTTAAAACAAAACAATGTACAATATACAAGTGAGGCGATCTATCATCTACAATATTACTTTAATCATAGTAAATTATTTATATGCTCAGAACTTAAAAAGTTACTTTTGTACTTAGGAGAGAGGAAGAACCTTAATTCATCCGATGTGAAACTTTGCTTTCCAATTTTCAACAAAGATTATGTTACACTTGATAATCTGTGTTCTGCCATAGTAGAAAAAAATACAGTAGATTTTATTAAAATTTCAGATATTCTTATATCACAGGATAATTTTTCATCTATAGCGCTAATCCGTATTATGTTAAATTATTTTCTACGCATTGAAAATGCTTTGCTACTCATACAAAGCGGAATAAGTGAGCAGGCTGCAATTAATCAAGTGAATCCGCCATTGTTTTTTAAACAATTACAAAATTTTAAGTTTCATTTAAGAAGTTTTCAACTTATAGAAGTTAAAAGTATCTTAGAAAGATTGATAAGATTAGAGATTTTGTGTAAAAAAACTGATTTAGATTGCAAAATGATCTTTCAACATGTATTACAAATAATTGATACATGAAATTATCTAGAGATAAACTGTATCCACGGATCATGGTTTTTTTTTTGTAATCATGAAACAGTAGACTTAACTTAGAAAGTTATATTTTCTACATTTGTAGATAAATAGTTTTATGATATAATTCAAACTTTGATAGGTAAAATAATAAATAAGGTGACATGAAAGTAAAAGTGAAAAAATTATCGCACGGACATGATTTGCCTCTTCCATGTTATGCAACTAAACAGAGTGCTGGTATGGATCTTTATGCTGCACTAAATAAGTCTTATATTTTGAATCCGTTTGAAAGGCTACTTATCCCAACTGGAATTATAATTGCGATACCAAGTGGTTTTGAAGGACAAATCCGTCCTCGTTCCGGACTTTCTGCAAAATATGGAATCACAATTTTAAATTCACCAGGTACTATAGATTCTGATTATCGAGGTGAGGTTAAAGTTTGCTTGATTAATTTTAACAATCAACCTTATGAAATAAGAAGAGGAGATAGAATTGCGCAAATTCTTATTACTCCTGTACTCCGTGTGATTTTAGATGATACAAAGAAAATAAACATGAAAGAAACTGATCGAAATGTAAATGGTTTTGGATCAAGCGGTAGGTAGTTCATACGGATACTATTTATTAGTTATTTTTTTACGTCAAAAAAATCTTGACCGTTCTAGTTTTATACATATAATTTTAAGTATATTAATGATTTATTAAAGAGGTAGTTATGTCAGTTTTTAAAGATCATCGTGGCCAGCGCAATATGATAAACACTGCTCTTGTTGCGCTTGCTTCTTTGTATGTTGCAGGTGCGGCAGTGGGACTTTCTTCACCATATTGGGCTTCTTCATATCCAGTTCTTGCTCCACTTGTAGCTTTTGCATCTACACCACTTGGAATAGCTATGTTAGCAGCTTTTACTATTTCACTAGTTGGTTTAGCGGTATATTCTGTCATCAAAAATAACGAAATATCTGAGAAAAAAACTCCAAAACTTGTTAATCGTGATGGTCAGGTAATGTTGTTAGTAACGAGGGATGTGTTTGAAAACATAAAAGAAAATAATAAAAATAGAGATAAAGATGGTAAGATTGTAGATGGTCAATACTATGTAGAATTTAATTTCGGAAATAAAAACTACCGCGTTATTATTGGTAATCGCTTTACTGAAGAATTGGGTGATGCTCTGCTCTTTGGCATACATTCATTAAAAGTGAAAGGTGAGGATGGTAAATATGATCAGGTGAAGGATGAAAATAGAAGATTCGAAGAATTAGGCTTAAAAGGAAGTGTTGCTGACGAAGTTAATACTTATTTAGGCGAGCTTTCTTCTATTCAGTTATCTGCTCCTCACGAACATCAAGCAAGATAAACAATATACTTAAGCGAAGAACAAAGAGGTAGATTATATAATCTACCTCTTTGTTTATGAATTCTTAAATTGTGCGTTGTACTTTGATACGTTGCATGAGTCTTTTTTCTTAAGTCTTTCGTAGATACGCGATGTGTTTCAGTCGTGAAAGTTTCTCTTTAATTTATCGTTCTTCTTCTCAGCATTGCTAAATTGAGATTTTCTGCCAATCTTTTTATTTTCGTTGCTTCTTTAGTCTATCATTTTTTTACTGTTTCAATACATTTTTTTTGCAATTTAAGTAAATACTTTTTAAAAATTTACTTTTTCTGTAATATTTCTATAATATTATTCCACGATATTTGGTACTAGAGTCAGGTTTAATAATGAGCGCTCAAGATTTCAACTAGGTAAGAAAACGAAGTAAATTTTAGTAGATAATCACTCATTATATATATAATTATTATAAAATAAAAATATATGAAGAGTTTTTTGATGTTTTTTATAAAACGACTTTAATATAAACTAGTTTGAGTTTCTATGTGCAGATAGTTTTTTAACATTTAAAAATTAGTTCTGATACAATAAAGAAACTTTTTTATCTAAAACTTGTATGGATTTTTTATATTTTGCACAGTATTATAGAACTGTAATTGTAAAATAAGTAAATATGAGTAAATCAGCATATGAAATCATAGAACATGAATATGATGTGGTAATAGTGGGAGCGGGTGGAGCAGGACTTAGGGCGACGCTCGGAATGGCTGCAACTAATTTTTCTGTTGCTTGTATTTCTAAAATTTTTCCTACACGTAGTCATACTGTTGCAGCACAAGGTGGGATTAGCGCTGCTTTAGGAAATATTACTGAAGATAATTGGCGCTGGCATGCGTATGATACGATAAAAGGTTCAGACTGGCTTGGTGATCAAGATGCAATAGAATATATGTGTAAAAACGCTGCTAAAGCTGTTATTGAACTTGAAAAATTTGGCGTACCTTTTTCACGTACAGAAGATGGAAAAATATACCAGCGTTCTTTTGGCGGAATGACGACTCACTTTGGTAAGGGAAAATCTGCACAACGTACTTGTGCAGCGGCAGATAAGACTGGACATGCTATTCTTCACACTTTGTATCAGCAGTGCCTTAGATTTAACGCTAATTTTTTTGTTGAGTACTTTGTAATTGATTTAATCATGGATAATGAGATGGGTATATGTTGTGGAGTCGTTGCATGGTCATTATGCGATGGCACATTACATAAATTTCGTGCACATTCAGTGGTGCTAGCAACCGGTGGATATGGTCGTGTTTATTTTTCAGCAACTAGTGCTCACACCTGTACAGGTGACGGTAATGGCATGATAGTAAGGGCTGGGTTGTCACTTGAGGACATGGAATTTGTGCAATTTCATCCAACTGGAATATATGGTTCAGGATGCTTGATAACGGAAGCGTGTCGTGGCGAAGGTGGATATCTTATTAATTCTCATGGTGAGAAATTTATGGAACGTTATGCGCCAAAAGCAAAAGATTTGGCTTCTCGTGATGTAGTAAGTCGTGCAATAACAATTGAAATTAGAGAAGGTAGGGGAGTTGGACCGAAAAAAGATCATATATATTTAACTATAGCTCATCTTGATCCTGAAGTAATAAATCTGAGACTTTCTGGCATTAGCGAAATTGCAAAAATTTTTGCAGGGGTTGATGTTACTAAGAATCCAATACCAGTCATTCCAACTGTTCACTATAATATGGGCGGTATTCCAACTAACTATTATGGAGAAGTAATTACGCTGAGGGAAGGTAAAGAAGAAGTCGTAGAAGGATTATTTGCGATTGGAGAAGCAGCATGCGTTTCTGTACATGGCGCGAACCGACTTGGTTCTAATTCACTTCTTGATCTAGTAGTTTTTGGTAAAGCTGCTGCGCTAAAAGCAAAAGAAAAGCTAAAACTTAATGCGCCGCATAAAAAGTTACATTCGGATTGCACTGACTGGATAGTTGATAGATTTAATAGGATGCGCTTTGCTTCTGGAGGAATAATGGTATCGAAAATACGTAGTAAAATGCAACAGACTATGCAAAAATATGCGTCTGTATTTCGCATTGCTGAAGTTTTAAACGAAGGTAAGAAAGTTATAAGAGAAGTGGCAAAAATGATGTCCAATATTGGAATTAAAGATCATAGTATGATATGGAATACTGATTTAGTTGAAGCACTTGAGCTCGCTAACATGCTGCCTCAAGCAGTTATTACTATCGAATGTGCATGTAATCGTGAAGAAAGTAGGGGTGCACATGCTCGTGAAGATTTTCCAGAACGTGATGATAAAAATTGGATGAAGCATAGTATAGCGTGGTTTAAAGAAAAAAAAGATGAAATCGATGTTAAAATTGATTATAAGAAAGTTGCCGAAAAAACACTGACTAATGAGATGGATTTTATTCGCCCAGAAAAAAGATTTTATTAACTGGTTTATGATGTAAAAGAAATGAAACTTACTTCTTTTTGTGATTTTTTTTTGTAAAATTCGCTGTACGTATCGCTCATTTGAGAATTTGGAAAATTTCTATATTCTAATTGATCTGAAGTTTTTTTTTGATCATTTTTAAGAGAAGAGTTTTTAATTTTATCAGTTGAGTTTTTAAAAAGCTTTTTAATATTGCTAATTTCAAAAGTTAAAGCAAAACGCGCAACTGTCGCAATTGCTACTACGATGGGGATCGCTGTTTCAATTTTAATCTGCTTCTTAAAAAGGGCAAATACTACCATAGCGCTGACAGCTATTATAATTATAGTTGTCAATAATTCACGTGTTCTACTTATTGGATCTATATATTTTATAATGGCAGATATTTTTTCTTCTGTATTAGATGCAGCTTCTTTTATATTAGTACTTATACTTTGTGTAGCGCGCTTAAACTGCTTTGAAAAAGTTTTAATGTTATATTTTCTTTCAAGTTGATTTTTGATTTCTCTAGCTTTTTCTTGCACTATATATGGAGTTTTACAAAAATCTTTCAAATGACGTAAAAATAAATAATAGTTATTAGTATGAAATTTTTCATCTTTTAGATTTAAAAAGTTATAGTTAGCGCCATTTTGCAGCAATCTTACACAAAATTTAGTCGTATTGTCTTTTTTAAGTATTGGGTGAAAAATCGTTTTCATTTGTGAAAGACGTTTTCCTTTTTCTATTTTTTTTATTAATGCTACTTGCAATGGTGTTTTTTCTTCTTTGTTAGTGGAATTTATAGCTTTACTCATTTTCTTTCTAGATACAAAGCCTTTTTCTATTAAACTTGAAATCAATTTTAGATATGTGACTTTTTGCTTTCCTTTGAATGAAGCAATATAGTGGAGAGCGTTATTTCCTTTTTCGTCCTGAATAGTAATATCAGCGTCATTTTGTAGTAGTAGTTCCAGAGTTTTATATCTATTAGTATTTTTAGATTTTTTTTTGATTATATTTTGTATTTCATTTTTCAATGAAGATTTTTTACTTTTATCTTCTATGCGCTGAAGTAACTGATGAAGCGGTGTTTGTATCTTATTAGAATTTATGGCTTCATTAAATTTATCTTTAGATATTTTTTTCTTTTTTACTAACTCTAATACTAGATTTAGACACGAGATTACTCGTCTGCTTTGAGATAAGGCTATAATATAGTGTAACGCATTATTACCTTTATCGTCTTTTGCACTAATGTCTGCACCTTCTTTTAGACGCTTTTTAATTTTTTGTTTATTTCCTAGTTTTGCTGCTTCCAACAGATGATAATTAAGATTTTTTCTGTTATTAGCTTGAGATTGATCATTAAAATCACTTTGAATTCGATTACTGTCTTGATTATTTTTACGACTGCAAAAATTTTGATTTACACTTTTTTCAATAACATTAGAAATTATTTTTTCTATTTTTTCTCTCTCTATAAGAGTACGTTCTTTCGATATTTTTTTCTTTAATATCGGAAGAAAACAATGAATATAATATCTATAATACTCTTCTTGTTCTTTAAATAATTTTTCTAATTCAATGAGTACTTCAGTACTTGCACCTTCTTTAAGTAATTCTTTACATTTTTTAATACTTCCATCCCGAATTCTAGGCCTTTTGTATTTATGTTTTTTTTTTGCTATTTTTTTTTCTATAGCAACAGACAATTGCTTGCTTTTTTTATTTTGTTGTTCTTGTTCGTCATTTTTGTTTATGTTTTTGTCTAATTTATTCGAATTAGTAATTAGCACTCTTAAGTTTATACTCATATTAAACCCCAATATTAAAAGCTACACGGATTTCTCTTTATTGAAAGTATTGGTACTTTTTCATTTTTTTAATTGACAATTAAAACGAAATTAACTTTTCAAAAGTTGAACTAAACGCTTAGTATATGTGATAGGAGTATAAGCAAAGAGATAAAGTACTAGTATTTCTGCTTGAAAATTAACTATCATTAAATTTTAAACCTCACTTTAGTATAATAATCTATTATTTTAACTATTTAATCTTAAAAAATGACAAATATTCCCAAAACGAATCGAAAAATATCTTTTAAAATAAATACACCAAGCGTGGTATCATTATTCATTGTCTTGAATGACAATCTCTTGAATTATTGCAATATAATATTTATAAATATATCTGCAAGTCAATTTAAACTCATAAGAGTTGTGTTACCACCGAGTGCTGTAGTATTTATAGTTACAACTTTTTCTGTACAAAAACGATATAGATAATGAAATCCTCCAGTTTTTGGTCCAGTACCAGATAATCCTCTGCCGCCAAACGGTTGTACGCCAACTGTTGCACCTATCTGATTACGATTAATATATATATTTCCAGCTGAAATTTCCTTACTTACAAAGTCGATTTGACTTTGTATGCGACTTTGCAAAGAGAATGTAAGTCCGTATCCCGTATTATTTATATCGCTTATAATCTCGTTTAACTGTGATTTGTTAAAGCGTATAATATGTAAAATAGGACCAAATACCTCCTGTTTTAACTGAGAAATTCTCTGTATCTCATAAATATATGGAGGGAAAAAATAACCATTGTGAGAATCTGTATTCATAGGTACCTTGAATAAAAACCTTGAATTTTTATCTCTTGACATCTTCTCCGTATGCTTATACAGTGTATCGACGGACGATTTGTCAATTACTGGACCAATGTCAGTACTGAGCTGTATTGGGTCACCGATTTTTAATTCCTGAGCTGCGTCGCATATCATTTTTATTTGTTTTTCCGCTATATCTTCCTGAATGAATAATACTCTAAGTGTAGAACAGCGCTGGCCAGTGCTACGAAATGCAGAAATTAAAACGTCTACGGTTACTTGTTCCAATAAAGCAGAACTATCAACAATCATAGTATTTAATCCACTAGTTTCAGCAATGAGTGGTATAATAGGACCATCTCTGTTAGCAAGTATTTTATTAACTATTTGAGCAGTTTGCGTTGAACCAGTAAAAGCTACACCAGCAACTCTGCTATCTAACATCAATGTTTTGCCTAGATATTTTCCATTTTCTGGAAGAAAATGTAATACATCTTTTGGTATTCCAGCTTCATATAATATTTTGACAGCTTCGCAAGCAACAATTGGAGTCTGCTCTGCTGGCTTTGCTAGTACAGCATTGCCTAATAAAAGTGCTGCTGCAATCTGTCCGATAAAAATCGAGAGCGGAAAATTCCACGGCGATATACATAAAAAAACTCCTCTACCTTCAAAAAAGATAAAATTATCTTCACCTGTTGGACCTGGCAATTTTTTCCAGCAATTAAATTCATTTTTTGCTATCATTGAATAATAACGTAAAAAATCAACTGCTTCTCTTACTTCGGCTATTGCGTCGGATAAAATCTTTCCCACTTCTATAACTAGAATATAAACTAGTTCTTTCATTTTTTCTTCAAATAAATCTGCAGCTCTTTCAAGATATTTAACACGCTCTTCTATTGAAACATTTTGCCATTGAGGAAAAGCACTATAAGCTATTTCAAGAGCATTTAAAGCTTGATCACTTGTTGTGCTTGATACTTCTCCTATTACGCATTCTAAATGCGCTGGATTAACAACTTCAGTAAATTTAGTACTGTCAAACAATAATTTCCCATCAATTATAGGGCCAACTTGCCATTTTTTTTTACTAAAATTTTTTATACTTTCGATAAGTTTCGAAACTACGATTGAGTCGTTAATATCCATTCCAAGGGAATTTTTCCTTTTTTTTTCAAAAATATCTTGTGGCAATGGAATCTTTGGATGAGGTTCATATTTCAAGTTTTTAGCCTTTTCTAATGGATCTAAAATTAACTCTTCAATTCTAACATTAGAATCATTTATTTGATGAACAAATGAACTATTAGCGCCATTTTCAAGCAAACGTCTAATAAGATATGGTAATAAATCACTATGTTTACCAATAGGAGCATATACACGACAATTTATACTTGTCGCAAGCTCTGACATTACATAATCATATAAAATCTTACCCATACCATGTAAGCGCTGAAACTCAAAACCAGGATGATTCTTATCGGCTAATTCTATTATAGTAGCAAATGTATAAGCATTATGAGTCCCAAAACATGGATAAAAGTGATTTGCTTTATTTAAGAGTTTTTGTGCACAAGCAAGATAGCATACATCTGTGTAGCTCTTTCTAGTAAAAACTGGGTATCCACTTAGTCCCAATTCTTGTGTATGCTTGATTTCTGAGTCCCAATATGCTCCTTTTACAAGTCTCACTATAATCTTATGTTTTGAGCGTATGGCAACATCTTCAATAAAATCAAGAGTAGATAGAGCGCGTTTTTGACAAGCTTGTACAGCTAGACCAAGCCCTTCCCACTCAGAGAGTGATTCATCAAGACGCAATTGTTCAAATAAAATTAACGACATCTCAAGTTTTTCTGATTCTTCTGCATTTATACATAATGAAATGTTGTGTTTCTTTGCTTCATGACAAAGCGCAAGCACCTTAGTTTTTAGTGTTTGAGCTATATTGTCAAATTGACAGAATTCATAACGTGGATGTAATGCAGACAACTTAATTGAGATTCCATGCGATCTAAAGCAATCATTTACATAGTTAGATTCACCTATAGCTTTTATCGAATACATATATGAACTAAAATATGCTTCTGCGTGCTCAGCTGTACAAGCAGCTTCACCAAGAATATCAAAGGAGCATAAAAATTTGTTATGATCATCTAATTTGACGTTTTCCAATGCTTCTTCTATATTTTCTCCAATAATAAAATGCTTACCAAGCATCAACATTGCTTGTTTTACTGCCTTACGAATTACTGGTTCTCCTAAATTTTTAAGCAACTTAGAAACAACGTGATAAAATCTTGAATCTTCTTCACTGGTCCTCAATATACTACTACCTATCATTAAACTCCATGTAGAAGCATTAACAAACAATGAAGAAGAACGTCCTAAATGTTTACTCCATTCTTGATTAACAATTTTATCTTTAATGAGCTCATCTATTGTGTAGTCATCTGGTATTCTAAGCAGAGATTCAGCAATGCACATCAAAGCTATCCCTTCATCATTGGAAAGCGAATACTGCTGTATAAAAGAACCTATTATATCTAATTTATTACCTTTAATTTTTTCGATAATTTGTTTTGCAATATTGTAAATTCTACTTTTTGAATCAGTAGAAAGTTCTGTTTTTTCGACAAGATAACGTACACAACTTTTTTCATCAGTGCGATAAAATCTCTGTAAGCGTTTTCGCAGTTCGTTAGGTTCCTGTATAGAAGTGATCATAATTATTTACAAAACACCCTTTACTATATGTGAAACACAATTATATCATAACTTTATATAGAGCAAATTATTATTTAAATAAATGATCAGGATTGATTATTTAAAATTTAATTAATAATTTTGCCAGCTCAAGAAAATTGAGTAAGTATGTAGTTTAATACGCCGCCACTAGTAAAATATTTCATTTCAGTTGTAGTTTGTATACATGATTTAAGTTGAATAATCGATTGTTTTGAATGATCTTTTTTATTGATAATGCATTCTAGATTTTCATTCGGTATTATTTTACCTTTTATACTTATAGTTTCAGTACCATCGAATATTTTTCTTGTTATTCCATTTTGAAACATGAGTGGAAGAACGCCCATGCCAATTAAATTGGATCTATGTATACGTTCAAAACTTTCTGCAATTATAACTCTAATTCCAAGTAATGCAGTACCTTTTGCTGCCCAGTCTCTGCTTGAACCTATTCCATACTCTTTTCCTGCAAGAATAACCAGTGGAATCTCTTCTTTTTTGTACTTCATGGCTGCATCGAAAATTGACATAATTTTCTGAGAAGGAATATGTTTTGTGTAACCACCTTCATTGTTCACCATTTCGTTTTTTATTCTAATATTAGCAAAGGTTCCACGCATCATCACGTTGTGATTACCACGACGTGATCCATATGAGTTAAAATCACACGATTCAATTCCAAGATTTTTTAAATATATACCAGCTGGGCTATTTAAAGCAATATTTCCGGCAGGAGAAATGTGATCAGTAGTTATACTATCGCCAAATATTGCTAGTATTTGTGCATCTTTTATATCTATAACGTTATCTTTTTTATTATTTTTTATTGACGATAAATTATCAAAGTATGGGGGATTTTGTATATACGCGCTTTCAGTTTTCCAATTGTAAATTTCACCTTCATCATGTTTTATACTTTGCCAATGTTTATTATCACCGGAGAAAATATTTTTGTTTTTTTGTATAAACATCTCTCGTGTTATCATGTTCTTAACATAAGTTTCAATTTCATCGTTCATTGGCCATATATCTTTAAGGTAAATATGATTTCCATTCTTATCCTTGCATATAGGATCTTTCGTTAAATCAATTTGTACAGTACCTGCAAGTGCATATACAACAACAAGAGGTGGAGATGCGAGATAATTAGCCTTAACTAAAGGGTGAATTCTTCCTTCAAAATTGCGATTACCAGATAAAATTGCAGCAACGGTTAAATTTTTGTCTTTGATATTTTTTTCTATATCTGCATTTAACGGACCAGCATTTCCAATGCAGGTTGTACAACCGTATGCAACCAAATTAAAACCTAAAGTATCTAGATCTTTTTGTAATAACGATTTTTTTAAATACTCTGTTACAACTTGTGATCCGGGGGCAAGAGAAGTTTTAACCCAAGGCTTTGATTTCATTCCAAGTTTGACTGCATTTCGCGCTACAAGTCCAGCAGCAATCATTACATTTGGATTTGAGGTATTTGTACAACTTGTTATTGCTGCAATAACTACGCTCCCATCTCGAAGAGTATCATTCGACTTCGAGTCACTAATTGAAAACGATGTTGAAAAAGATTTTGTCACTTGCGAGAGAAAAACTTTATCTTGTGGTTTTTTTGGACCAGCCATTGTTGGCTCTATACTCGATAAATCAAGTTCCATCGTATCAAAAAATGCTAACTCGTTATCGCTCCGCCAAAGTCCTTGTTTTTTTGCATAGATTTCAACCAACTCAATCAATTCTTCTGCTCTACAAGTCAAATTTAAATAATCTAGCGTCTTTTGATCAATTGGAAAAAATCCACAAGTTGCACCATATTCTGGAGCCATATTAGCTATAGTTGCTCTATCTGCTACAGATAAATAATCTAACCCATCACCATAAAATTCCACGAATTTGCCAACAACGCCTTTTTTTCTTAGTATATTTGTAATTGTTAATACTAAGTCAGTTGTAGTGACTCCCTCTTTCAGCCTTCCGATTAATTTAAATCCTACTACTTCTGGAATTTTCATACTGATTGATTGATTAAGCATTACAGATTCAGCTTCTATTCCTCCAACGCCCCAACCCAAAACTGATAAGCCATTAATCATGGTAGTGTGGCTATCAGTACCAATCAAAGTATCTGGATACAAAACACCATTATTATTACATATAACTTGTGCCAAGCATTCAATGTTTATTTGATGACAAATTCCTTTGCCTGGCGGTACTACCCTAAAGTTCGTAAAAGAAGATTCACTCCATTTTAAGAATTGATATCTCTCCAAATTTCTTTTTATTTCTAGTTCAATATTTTTATCGAATGCAGAAGAATTTGCATAATTATCTACTTGAACAGAATGATCTATTACTAAATCAACTGAAATGGAAGGATTTATTTTATTTGGGTTATTTCCGATTTTTTTCATATAACTACGCATTGAAGCTAGATCCACTATAGCAGGTACTCCTGTAAAATCTTGCATCAATACTCTTGTTGGTTTATAGTGAATTTCGTAGTTAACGTGTTTTTCAACGCAACTTGCTAATATTTTTATATCATCCAATTTTACTCTTATTCCGTCCTCATTACGCAATAAATTTTCAAGTAGTATCTTAAGAGAACATGGTAACCTATTTAAATCTACTCCTAAGAATTTACTTGCAGCACTAAGGCTGAAGTACTGATATACTTTTCCGGTAAAATTTAAAATTGTTTTTGAATTTAATGAATCATTCATAATGTAAGATTACTCTTTTTGATTACTCTTTTAACTAAAAAATTTCAATACTTAATTAGTAAATTTATCAGAACCTGAGAATGAACATATTTAATCCCTATTGTCAACGATAAACTGAGATAAAAACTACTTAATTATTTAATTTTAATTAAAGGTAGTTTTAATAATAACGAGATTGAGACTATTTAATTATCTTTGATTTGTGCATATTAATATTAAATAATAAAAAATGTTAGTAATTACCCATTACTAGAGTTTTTATATTATGTATATTTAAGATTATAATGTAAATAAAAGATTTTAATCTTAAAAATATTAATAATATAAAATATTTCTCTCTTAAAACATGTAATGAATACATTTTTATGTTTAGTGAGTCACTTTATAAAAAAATAAAATGTACAGATAAATCTATATCAACGCTACAGAATTAACAGTTTTCTACATTCATTAAATATTTTATTTTTATATACTATTTACTAAATAAGCTTTCTGGTATTTTAATTTAAATGTTTTAGAACTGCAAGGTTGATTAATAAACTAAAATGAATTAAATTAAGAATAATATGTAAATAATTTAAAAAAATTAGTAAAAATTTAGGTTACATTAAAGCGAATTAAAATGGATTGATGTTTTTGTATAAAGATGTTTAAGTATGTAAAATTAAAAAGGATGTTATTATATAATTTCAAAAAAAAAATCTAATAGTTATTAATGTAAAACAACAATAATTGAAATTGAAGTTTCTTAATCTTGTGAATTCGTCTAAAAATGTTGCTAATAGATATACACAAATGTAACATTAATTAGTTTTTACAAACATTAAAGAAATTCCATGGAAGGTAATTATAACGCTGATTCGATAAAGATCTTAAGAGGTCTTGATGCTGTAAGAAAACGTCCAGGTATGTACATCGGTGATACTGATGATGGATCTGGCTTACATCATATGATATATGAAGTTATTGACAATGCGATAGATGAGTCTTTAGCTGGATATTGTAATAAAATTGAAGTTAATATAAATAAAGATGGGTCAGTATCCTTAACTGATAATGGACGCGGCATTCCAACTGATATTCACGAAGAAGAAGGAGTATCAGCAGCAGAAGTAATAATGACTCAACTTCATTCGGGTGGTAAATTTGATAGTAATACCTATAAAATTTCTGGTGGATTACATGGTGTTGGAATTTCAGTTGTAAATGCATTATCGAGTTGGTTGGAATTAACTATTTGGCGCAATAAAAAAGAGCATTTTATACGTTTTGAAAACGGTAAATCTCTTGAGCCTCTCAAGATAATAAATGAAAATACAAACAAAAGGGGAACTAAAGTAACATTTTTACCATCAAAAGAGATTTTTAGTAGCGTTGATTTTAATTACTCTACTATTGAAAATCGTGTTAGAGAATTAGCGTTTTTAAATTCAAATATAGAAATCACCTTGCGTGATTTTCGTAATAAACCACACATAGAGTCTATCTTTAATAAGAGTAAAAAATCTCAGGATAATTTTGGAACAGCAGATTTTGTGAGATATTTAGATAAAAATAAAACTTATGTTACCAAAATTGCTAGTTTAAGAGGAGATGCAAAAGGTTTTAGTATTAGTCTAGAAGTATCAATGAGATGGAATGACTCTTATTATGAAAATATGCTCTGTTTTACAAATAATATAAGACAACGAGATGGTGGTACACACTTAGCAGGATTTAGATCTGCTCTGACTAGATGTATTAATAATTATGCAACTAACGGAAGATTTTTAAAAAAGGCAAAAGTGAATTTAACTGGAGAAGATGTGAGAGAGGGTTTGACTTGTGTATTGTCTCTTAAAATGCCCGATCCTAAATTTTCTTCACAAACAAAAGATAAATTAGTTAGTTCTGAAATACGTACAGTTGTAGAGAATATAGTTTCTAATGAATTGAGTACTATATTCGAGACTGATCCTAAATTAGCATTAAGTATAATAGAAAGAGTAATTAGATCAGCTAAAGAAAGAGAGGCTGCAAGAAAAGCTCGAGAATTAGCTAAAAATAAAAATGTAATTGATATTTCTACATTACCTGGAAAGCTTGCAGATTGTCAGGAAAAAATTCCTGAATTATCAGAATTATTCATAGTAGAGGGTAATTCCGCAGGTGGCACTGCAAAACAGGGGCGTAATCGTAAAACGCAAGCAGTACTTGCCTTAAGGGGGAAAATTTTAAATGTAGAACGTGTAAGTTTAGATCGTATTTTTTCATCTGCAGAAATTGGTTCCTTGATTACTGCGATTGGTACTGGAATAGGAAATGAACATTTTAATATTGAAAAGGCGAGATATCACAAAATTATCATCATGACAGATGCAGATGTTGATGGATCACATATAAGAACTTTAATTCTGACTTTCTTTTTTCGTTATATGCGTGAGATAATTGAAAAAGGCTATTTATATATAGCGCAGCCGCCTCTCTATAAAGTTACGAAAAATGCTAAGGATATTTATATTAAAAATGATGAAACTTTTCGAGAATATATAATAAATTCTGCAATTAAAAGATTAACACTAATTGGTACGAAAAAAGATTTACACTTTGTGCTGAATAAATGCTTCAGTATTTCGAATATTAGCAAAAATTATGGTAGAGAGATACCACAAAATCTATTGGAGTCTCTACTAATTCTAACCAAAAAGAATGCTTTATCATCTGTTGATGAAATATTAAACTATCTAAATTTAATTTATACTGAATACACTTGGGAAGTGGAAATAAAAAGTAACGAAATTCATATTTTTAGGTTGTTTCAAGGAGTTGTAGATAAATATATATTTACATTGAATTTACTTCAAAACAAGGAAATACAGAATATATTAAGTTATCTTGATGATATAATTGAAATATTTAATGGTGCTTCTTTTTTAAAGTCACAAGAAGCAGAAACAAGAATTAAATCTCCAAGCGTACTTGCAAAAATGATAATGGATTATGGTAAAAAGGGTTTAACCCTGCAAAGATTTAAAGGTCTTGGGGAGATGAATGCTGATCAACTTTGGAAAACTACGCTCAATCCAGAAACTAGAACTTTACTAAGAGTAAAAATAGAAGATTGTGAAAAAGCTGATTCTATATTTTCCGTATTAATGGGTAATGTAGTTGAGCCACGTCGCGATTTTATCAACGTCAATGCATTGAATGTGCATAATGTTGATATTTAATTTTTAATTCAATTAATAGTATATTTATTGTAGTTAATGTTTGAATTGCGTATATTGACGAATCTTTTTTTAGTAAAAATGAGACTAATAATTATATTATTAAGTTTATTGTACAATAATTACACAATGGCAATCGAAAGAATAACTTCTTTGATTGATAAAAAATTATCTCAAGGCTATGTTGCTCCAGTACTTACAGAAAATGATATCATCATTGCAACTAAAAATGGCATTTTATATTCATTTCATGCTAATAGTCCAAAGACTTTTAAGTGGAAATTGTATTTTCCATATGTAAAAAAAAATAGCAACATAAATATGTTTTTATATGGAAAAATTGTTTTTTTCATAGTAGACAATGTTTTGCATAAAATAGATACAGAAACTGGTGAGATTCTATGGAAAAAAGAGCTAAAAGCTCCGATAAGAGGAAAAGCGGCATTAATAAACAACAAGTTGGCAATATTAACCATCGATAACTACATGCATGTACTTAATGTAAAAGATGGCAGCTATGCTTGGAGTTATCAAAATGACGTTAATGTTGTGCGTGGTTTATATTCTGTATCACCCACGGTTTCTAATAATAAAATTATAGCACCATTTTCGAATGGTGAATTGATAGCTTTCAATGAAGATGGTAAAAAATTATGGAATCAAAAATTGAATATAAATCTTCTGGATACGCAACTTACAGATATAACTAATGCGGTTGTACATAATACTATTTTAGTAGCTACAAATAATTCTTACGTTTATGGCATTGATACTGAATCAGGAAGTATTTTATGGTCAAGGCCACTGCAAGTAAAAAGTGTATCAAGTGTTGTATCATATTGCAATTTTTCTGCTCATATAAAAGAACAAAAAGTAAATAGTGGAATTTTTTTTGCAATTACTAAGAATGATAAAATAATCGGTATCGATGTACAAAACGGAGAGACAGTTTGGACGACTGAATCGCATTTAACGCGTAATGCACAATTATTTACTTCAATTATATACTCTAATACTTTATGGGTAATGAGTAATAATGGATTAATGCTTGCTTTTCCTAGATTTGAAAACGTGGGAAAATTATTTAAAATACCTCTCAATGTATTTCACACTCCAGTATTTACTAATGACAAGATATATGTTACAACCGAAAAAAACGGTGTTTTTTTTCTAAAAAATAAATTCGTTTATTATGAATAGTTATTATGATTTAGTTGTTATAGGTGGTGGTCCTGGTGGTTATAAATGTGCCATAATTGCTGCGAAACTTGGATTAAAAGTCGCCTGTATAGATAAAAATGATATTTTTGGTGGTACGTGTTTGCGAGTTGGATGTATACCTTCCAAAGCTTTGTTACATTCTTCCTATCAATACATTTACGCAAAAAATAACCTGTCAAAATTCGGCATAAAGGTTAAAGATATAAGTTTTGAATTAAAAGAGATATTAAAATACAAGGATTCTGAAATTCAGAAACTTGGAAAGGGCATAGAATATTTATTTAATCTTCACAAGATTACTAAAATTAGCGGATTCGGTAAAATTACTGTTTTTGATCGAGATAATCTTGAGGTTTCAGTTGGAGATATATCTTTAAAAACAAAAAATATAGTAATCGCAACTGGTTCTGACGTTAGTTCTTTACTTGGAATTAATATTGACGAGAAAGACATTATTTCATCTACTGGTGGATTGTCTTTAATTGAAGTACCAAAGAGACTTGTTGTCATTGGAGGTGGTGTAATAGGACTTGAAATGTCTTCTATATGGAAAAGATTTGGATCTGATGTTACTGTGGTAGAATTTTTTGATAGAATTGCTTTGGGAATGGACGGAGAATTGAGTAAGTGTCTCTTGTTGAACTTACAGAAACAAGGAATTAAATTTCTACTCAATGCTCAAGTCGAGAAGATAGAACAACACAATGATGCTCTCATTGTAAAGATTTTTTCTACTAAAGTTGAAAGTGAAAGCTTCATTATAGAAGCGGATAAGGTCTTAATTGCTGTTGGCCGTAAGCCATATACCAAGAATCTTGGTATTGACAATAACATAGAAATGGATGATCGTGGTTTTATTAAAGTTAATAGTAAATATGAAACTAATGTAAAAGGAATATTTGCTATCGGAGATGTAATTGGTGGAACAATGCTTGCTCATAAAGCGGAAGAAGAAGGAATGGCAGTTGCGGAAATAATAGCAGGTCAATCACCCTGCGTTAATTATGAAATTATACCATCCATAATTTATACTCATCCCGCAGTTTCTTCGATTGGTAAAACTGAAGAAGAATTAAAATGTTCCAATCGTAAATATAAAATTGGTAAATGTCAATTTATTGCAAATGGAAGAGCGAGAATCACTGATGATGTCGAAGGGTTTGTAAAAGTTTTAACTTGCAGTATCACTGATACAATACTAGGTGTACATATTATAGGAACACATGCTGATATGCTAATTAATGAAGCAGCGGTTGCAATGGCATATGATGCTGCAGCGGAGGATATATATAGAATTTGTCACTCTCATCCTGATGTAAATGAAGTCTTACGAGACGCTTGTATAGATGCTTTTTTTAAAAAGTAGTTTTTTGCTTTAATTTTTAAAAGTTGGTATGGATTGCTTAGATTCGTTAGATTTTGCTCCGCTTAACGTTTTTTAGAAATATGAATGCTAGATTAGCAAAAAATTTATAGTTTTCTCTCAGCGTACAAATTAGTAAAATAATATAAATATTAATTTTTAGAAAATTAAGTGCGCTGGGGATAGAAAGCCGATTTAACTTGCGTTATATAAGAAGTGTAAATGTAACATTTAAAGTTGCGTGTTTTAATTAATCAATGTTTTTTCAATGTTTTTTTCAAGTATATAATAAAAATATATAGTAGATAATTGAATTGTATTTTCTCATCAAATATAATTCAGAAAAAACTTTGCTTAAAAAGCATCAATATCTAATATAAAAAAATTCTATCAAAATAGAGATTTAATTATCTAATTTGAATAAATACTTGATAATTAGAGCAATGTTGTGGTGGGAAGATTCGATTATTGTTCTGTTACGTAATATTGGATCAAGAAGAAGTAGTGAAAAGTATTCAGTCTTAAAATTGATGATGTAAATAGCGAAAATTTAATAATTAAGGTCGTAAAGATAAAGAAGAAATGAAGATATATATCATTTTTCTATTAAAAGTTACAGATAAACATTTAGAAGAATGATATAATAAAGCTTGTTTTATTATTTATTTTATAATAGATCTTGAATAAGTAAAATACTATCGCTTTTACAAAAGTAAAAAGAAAAGAAATGAGAATGATTAGCTTTTCTAATTTCTTATAAAAGAAAATAAGAAAATGTTGATTTGTTATAATAAATTTTATTTTTACATCCATTTATTTACAGTTTGCTACTCATTTTATTCAGGAAAACACATTGATGCAAAGATCAAATATAATAATAATTGCCTAGCCATTTGAGTTTAGAGAACAGAGTAGATTTACATTAATTTAAATTATTAAGATATTTTAATGTATATAGAAATCTTCAACAGGATTTGGAAAAAAATAAAGAATCTTTATAGTTTGATATATACAAAATATTTATCAAATTTTATATTTTTCTTGTTTGTACAGAAAATATTTTAATAAAAAAATTCAGGCACTCTTCTAATAGAAGAGATATTTGCTTTATTCTTGATAACTTACGTATTATTTAATGTGTTACAAAACAAAAAATATTTTTTAACGCAGTGTAATAAAAATACGACAACTAGTTGTTGTATTTTCTATTCAAAAAAAATACTTTTCTTTCACCTTCTTTTTTTATTCGAAGAATTTTATTATCTATTTCTAGAAAATTGAGTTCCGATTTAACTGAGATTACATTCAATTGCACAACCTCTATTTTGCGCTTTATTTTAAAGTTTATCGTTTTTTTGCTTGTGAAAAATACTATAACTACTGCGTTAATTACTTAATCATTTTTTTGTAAGGCCTATAAAAATTTATTTTCTAAGGAATACATTTAAAAGCTTTTTTACACAAGCTTCTTAAGACTATTTATATATCTATAGTATACTTATTCTCATATTTTTTTTATTTAAAAATTCATAATAGATCTCAGCTAAAATTGTCAATACACTCTTTAATTCACCAAGAATTAATTTATAATTCAACGAAATAATCCATTTGTGACTATTATTTTAGATAATTTAAACCTTTTTCTTCTTTTTATAAAGAAGATTAATTATTTAAATATTTAATTATTCTCTTTACTTAATCAGAAATTTTATTTCTTTATTTTAAATTAACTTGCAATTTAATTGAGACCCGAACTTTTTTAAAAGTTTAATTAGCTCTTCATTTTTTGTATTTTTGATAATTGTTTTTAAACTTAACTTGATACTTGATCTCAAGTGACGTTTTTTATTTTCATTTTAATTTTTTAGTAGCAGCAAAACTTAAAAAGTTTTTAATTCAACTGCCATTTTCATTTAAAAACAAATATTTAAATATAAGAAAATACCAATTCATATAACTTGTTTTTACTCATTTTATCTTCTTCTTGCGTTTTTAATCATCATATTGCAAGTACGAAAATCTTTTTTATATGTTTTTCCTCAAGTCTTAATTTGAATACATTCTTTGTGGAATATCTTTCGTATATCTACTTTATATTAAAACAATACTCTCATAAGGAGCTGTCACTGCTACTTAGCAAAATAATGATTATTTTATGGGAGTGTGTGTTGGTCGTATGTTGCATGCTTTAATGTATTAAAATATCTTTAACACTAAAATTATGGTTTATTTAAAAATAGTTTTTGACCTCATATGTTTAATTATGTCAAATAGTATTCATTTCTTGATAGATGAAAAGATTATTGTATTTATTATCAATAATATGTTATAATTAATCTATTGATGGGGTAAAGCTAGAAAGATAAAAACGTCAAGGAACTTTTAAGTTTTATATAATCGCTAATTAATGTGTTAAGAATTTTTCTGCATCAAGTGCAGCCATGCATCCGGTTCCTGCTGCAATCACTGCTTGACGGTATATTTTATCTTGAACGTCACCTGCAGCAAATACTCCAGATCTGCTAGTTAGAGTTTTTCCAGGTTCTGTAATTATATAACCTTGATCGTCCATTTCAACAAAACCATTAAAAATCGTTGTATTTGGTTCATGTCCAATTGCAACGAACACTCCGTCCACTTGTAATTCTTGAATTTTTTTAGTTTTTGTTGATTTGATTGCAATACCAGTGACTCTTTTTGGATTTTCTTCTCCAAAAATTTGCTTTACGGTACTATTCCACAGTATTTTTATTTTCTTATTTTTAAAAAGTCTATCTTGCATTACTTTCTCCGCTTTTAATTTATCACGCCTGTGTACTAACATAACTTCATTAGCAAACCGAGTTAAAAATATTGCTTCTTCAACTGCGGTATTTCCTCCGCCAACAACAACAACAACTTTATTTTTAAAAAATACACCATCGCAAATTGCACATGATGAAACCCCGTAACCTCGAAATTTCTTTTCACTCTCTAAACCAAGCCACCTTGCTCTTGCACCCGATGCGATAATAATTGTATCTGAATAATAATCACTAATATTAGAAGAAGACTTAAACCTATATTTATCAGAACTATCAAGTTGTTCAACACTCTTTATTTCATCATCTACTATTTTTGCTCCAACTTTTTCTGCATGCAATCTCTTTTGTTCCATTAACTCTGGACCTTGTATTGAAATAAATCCCGGATAATTTTCAACATCTGTGGCCATCATAAGTTGGCCACCTGGCTGCACTCCAGTTATCACAATCGGTTTCAAACCTCCACGCGCAGCATATATAGCAGCAGTATAACCAGCTACACCAGATCCAACGATAAGAACTTTTGTATTAAGTTGCGTCATTTATAGCTCTTCACTGTATGAGTTTAAGTAGTCAGAAACACCCTCATTACTTGCTTGCATAGCCGGTTTGCCCTTCTTCCATCCTGCTGGACACACTTCACCATGTTCTTTATTATGTTTAATTGCATCAATTATTCTAATGAATTCATCTATATTACGTCCTAGAGGTAGATCATTTATTGATTGATGACGTACAATAAACTGATCATCAATGACGAAGGTCGCTCTTAGAGCGATTGAGTCATCGTATAATACTCCATAATCTCTTGATATAGATTTTTTGATATCAGAGACTAAAGTGTATCTAATTTCTCCAATACCACCATCATTAACCTGAGTCTCTCGCCACTTATGATGTGAAAACTTTGAATCTACACTTATTCCTACAACCTCAGTACTACGTTTAGAAAAATCTTCTATTTTATTACTAAATGATATCAATTCAGTTGGACATACAAAGGTAAAATCAAGCGGATAGAAAAAAAGAACTGTACACTTACCTTTTGTATATTCACTTAAGCAAAAATCATCAATTATTTTTCCATCAGAAAGAACAGCAGAAGCAGTGAAATCAATAGCAAACTTTGTAACAAGATTCATAATTTACCTAATTCATTTTAAAATAATCTTGATTTTACACTTTGATAAGTTTACGTGCAAGATTTCTTTAGTTTTAATTTTATAAAAATTTTTGTCTAATTTTTTAGTTCTATTAGCATTAGAGTTTATTATTGAATATAAACCTGATTAAAAAACAAAAGATTTTTCCAAGTAGAGATAATTTGCTTACTATTTTTTTGATTTATATCAAATATATGAAAAGTTTTTTGATATTTCTAATAAATAATTTTATCAAGTTCATTATAACTTCTCTTGTGCATTAGATAAGAATAAAATTTAATTTTTAAATATATTAATGAATGTAATACAAAAATTATATTTTATGATATATATCAATCTTGATATTTTTGTTACTTTAAAATCTGGTATTCTAAGTTAAAACTAAGTACTGTATTCATTATTGAAATACAATGTAGCTGGTTAAAAGTTTCGTTTGATTTTTGCTATTTTAGTTGGTACGTTACTTTACATTCAAATAGAGATGAGAATACAATCATTACAAATAATATTCCACCAATAACTGATATAGCGCCACCCATGATAAAAAAAATACGTGCTAATACTGAAGAAATGCTTGGCAAATCTGCAACTTTTCTTAAAACTCCATATCCACCAAGCCATGCTAGACCAGTAATGTGAAAAAAATGTCCAAAACTGTATGTATAAATCTGTAATTTTACTGAAGAATTTTTTATTTCTTTACAACCCAATTTTGGCAACAACCAATAGATAAAATTCATAAAAGATATAGTAATACCTACAACAGAGCCATGGTAATGAGCAGGAATGGTGACATTTCCTTCAGTGGTTAATACTCCAAGTATGCCTCCATAAATAAATAATACAAATGAATGAAGTAAATAATTAGTTTTTTGATTGAGTAAGGTTTTTATGTTGCAACACACTATTATCATTAAAAAACACGATAAAATTATTCCGATAATTCTCATATACCAAGTAAAAAACTGTATCAATTCAACACTATCCACTGAATAAAAAAAATATATAAACGGTACACCTACAGCTAAAACAGTATTGATAAACATCGGTGATAAAATGATAACTTTATTTTTTAAAGTCAAATTTATGCTGAAATTTAGCATTATCAAATAAATCAAAAAATTTCCTTGAACAAAAGCGAATTGTAATAAATGCCCACTTCCCCAGAATAGATATTCATAAAATAAATTTTTGTCTAAATAATACAAATTTGGAGAAATATTTCTGTAAGCTAAAATAAAGCAAAAAAATGCTGATATGAGCATTACAATTAATCCAATCTGTCCAACAGAAAGATGTGAATTTTCTTTATTTAAAACATAGATTAACACTGCATTTACTAATACACTTGTAATAAATAAACCAAGTCCAAATAAAAAGAATTTATTTTGTAATACCGGTACGTAATTACTTTTGATTATTTGAGTATTTGGAATAAATACTGATACAAATATCAGAAACATAGAAAAAATTGCTAAAGTCCATAAAAAGTGAAGACAATTATTCGTTTTTTGTAGATTTATAATAAAAAGTAGAGATATTACTGAGCACATCCATACTAAATTTGATAAGTTTACGTGTATTACAAGTGCATTATCAAAAATATATTGCGCAAAAGAAGTAAAACAGGAAATAAACGGTAATCGCAAAAAAATAACAATTACTGAAAGTATTCCAGAACAGGCAATAGCGAAGACTGCTAAAAATATCCATTTTTTACAGAGCAGAGTATCGTTTTTTGTGTTAAGCATATTTTTTAATATTTATTAAAAATGTACACGATATTACTACAATTATAGAATATATATAACGCGACACCATAAAAGTTCAGATTTTAACAATGATACCAGCCAAAAGCAATTAAGAAATTAATCATTAATTTTTAATTTTAATAATAATAGAAATATGCAAAGAAAGACGATTTTTTGCCATACTGAAATATATGGTGACACTATATTCTCTTCGTTCTATCATATAAAAATGTTTCAAAAAGATTTTGCTACTGGGTAATTGTCTTTTTTGTGAAATTTCCAACTATCATTTCTAGTATTTAAGGGGATAGCTTTTAGAGATAAAGCTACCCAAATTACTTCTACTAAAAAGTTTCTTCTTAAAATTTCTACTTTTTAAGTAAAAAGAAATTATAATTATGCCAATTTTCAATTGACTTATGATAAGTGGTATTGCAACGACAGGAGTCACTATACTAATAGTAGTAAAAGTCAAAATCTGTAATAAAAATAACCCTATAAGTGAAAATTGTGTGTTTAATATAAAAAATAAATGACTGATTATAATATCATCATTACTGATTGTTTAATCACTCTATTTAAATTAGAAAATTTTAGGTAAAGACAGCATATATACTGATGATATTTGTGTTTTTTTGTTTTGCTTAGAAGTGCAGATATTACTCATTTACCATTACTTTGTCACATAAAATCCAATTCAGAACCATAGTGAAATTGGTTATTATGACATAATAATATCATATATTATTATATATTTGAATGAATCTTAAAATCTTAAAACAAGAATAAATGAAAAAATATATCTGATATAGTAACAAAGATAGACTGTATTTATACTACTTAACAGAAATCAAAAAATGCTATTTTGCTTCTCATTCTTAATTATTTGATAATAGTAAGAATGAGAAATATTAGTTTACGCAATTGATATTTATCATCATTTATATGATCCAGTTAAAATCATCTCTCGGATATTTCACTTAATATCAAATATGGATATTTTACCTTGTTTAGAAATATAAAAAAATTTTACTATATCTTTGCAATCTATGTGTACCAAAGCTCTTTAAATTTGAGTTTATGTTGAGTTTATGAATGGATTAGATTATATCACAATTAATTCCTCTATGAGGTTTATAAGTTTAAGGGAGTTTAAATATGTACATAAAATAATCAAACTGAGCATTCTAATGTATTAAGCAAATAAGTAGTTAGCTACTAATAAAACAATTTTTTCTGAAAGTTTTTGTTAATTAAAACTCATATTTTAATGAAATTAAATCTCACAGATATAATATCAAGCTCTAATTAATAAAATTAAAGATTATTCATTAGCAACTGTGTTGCAATTGATTTTTATATCAAATGAATCATTAGTTCTAATTTATATTAATATTAATCTAATTTGTATTGTTTATTTTATTTATTACCATTCTTATATATGAGAGAGATAATATCTTTTGCAGATGTATTGCAGTAAAAACTTAGTTCAAAAATTATACATAAAATATGGAATATTTTTACATGTTGCAGTTGTATCTGTAAATTAAGTTAATAGTAAAATACAAAATGAAGGAAGAATTATTTTGTGAAGATATCTTCCTTAATTAAAAAGAATACATTCAAAGTAGATCAAAGTAGAGCAAATACTTCGATGTATTAAATACAAAATTTTAATTTTTCGCTACTTCTCATTTTTTTAATTATAAAAATACATGTTTGCATTTCTAAATTAGAGTAAAGTATCTTATAAAACCGATACTAAATTTGTTTTCCATATATGCCAATACAGCATTAGTTAATCATTTTAAGATGATAACTAGAAAGATTTTTAAAAAATTTAAAAACTAAATACATATTTTTAATTTAATAATTAAAAAATTATTAGAGATCATTATGTTTTGATAAGGTTTATTTATTTATTGCGTATAAGCTATTTACTAATGAAAAAGATAAAACTTTTTTGATATGGCATAGATAGTGTAGCATAATTACAAAAATTATTTTGAATAATCTTCATATGTTCATATTCATTTTAAATGAAGCAACTTTAAATCTGATTCCGTAAGTGAAATTAATATTCAAATTTATATAAAAGTTATACAAAATAAAACTATTATAGTAGTGTAACCTCATTTCATAATTTATGATTATAACTGTCGTTTACATTTGAGAGTATTTAAAATACTGTAGCTAAATAGTTGTAAAAAAATTGATATTAAATGCGATTTTTTTTGATAAAAGTTAAAGTATATAAAATTTTATGATTAGATGTGGGAACGTTAGATTTCGTTTTACCATATAAGTAAATGAAAGATATGCATTGAGTCAATATAAGTTTTAAATAAATTTAAATGTCGTTTTGTTAACATAATTAAAAACTTAAAAAATTAAATAAAAAGGAAAAATAGTATCTCGATAACCTATACGTGATCATTGATGGTTTTTACAACATCAAAAGACTCAATGATAAAGTAAAAATGACCTACAATTAGGTATTTATCAGATAGAAATTTGTTAGATATTTATAATATATCTTAAATCCAATAATAAATTAATTTTAAATAGACTTTTTTAAAGATAAATTAAGAGCTTATTACATCGTTAAAATCACAAATTTAGAGATGGTGGGTGTGTATTATTGAGTGATCTGAGATGTTCTAATCAGGAAATTAAAGATAATCTAAATGAAAGGCTAAAGCATACGCTGAATAGCTCTTTCTATAAGAGAGATAGTGCTGTCTATTCCATAGAGCTTTACAAAAGACCCCATTTTTGGTCCGGCTTTCTGACCAAGTAACGTTTCATATAGCAACCCGAACCAATCACGTAAGTTGCTGTAATGATGCTTTTTTCCAATAAAGAAAATATGAGATTGAATCTCTTCACTAGAAGCTGTAATTGGCAGAGAATGCAAAATATTTTTTAAATCTAGTAATGCTTCTTTTTCTTTTTGATTTGGAATTCTATAAAATTTTATTTGCTTAACAAATTTATTGTAATATCTAACTGCAAAATTTGAAAGCTTATCAAGCATTTTATTGTTTTTTATTGTAATATTCTGCAGATAAGTAGACATAAAACCCCAAAGAATCTCCTTACTTTGAGCGTTACATGCTGCTGCTAGATTTAAAAGCAATGAAAAATTTATACCTAAGGTTTCTATATTGGGAACGTTACCTTGGTGAATATGCCATACAGGATTGTTTACATCCTTTTCTTCACCGTTATTATAACGCCTAATAAATTCCAAATACTTATCAGTTGATTTTGGTATAACATCGAAATCTAAACGTTTAGCTTTTTTTGGACTTTGAAAGATGTATAGAGCCAAACTCTCCTTTGGAGCATAAGTGAGCCATTCTTCAATTGAAATACCATTTCCTTTCGATTTGGATATTTTCTTTCCCTCTTTATCAAGGAAAAACTCATAGCAAAATAGAAGTGGAGGATTTTTCCCAATGATCTTACATATTTGGCTTGAAAGAATAGCAGATGGTGCTAAGTCTTTTCCATGAGCTTCATAATTTACCCCAAACACAGCCCATCTCATTCCCCAATCTGGTTTCCATTGCAATTTACACCTTCCTTTTGTAACCGGAACTTCTACTTTTTCTCCATTTATATCCTCATACATAATTGTTCCCTTTTCTGGATCTCTTTCGATTACTGGAACTTGTAGAAGTTTTGAAGTTTTTGGACATAAAGGTAAGAACGGACTGTAGGTTCGTTGTCTTTTCTTTCGTAATGACGGAAGCATTATATCCATTACTTTATCATAATTTTTTAGCAAAAGTAAGAGTTTTTCATCGTAAACACCAGACTTATAGGATTCCGTAGCGCTTTTAAACTCATATTCAAACTCTAGCAAATTAAGAAATTCACATAGCAATGAATTCATGTGATGACCATAACTTTCATGAGTGCCAAATGGATCAGGTACCATAGTTAACGGTTTGTTTAAATGCTCTTTTAACATCTCATGATTTGGTACATTATCCGGTATTTTTCGTAAACCATCCATATCATCGGATACTGCAAGAATTTTAATTCTTATACTAGTAGATATTTTTCTCAGTGCATTTGCAACAACTATAGTGCGAAAAACTTCTCCAAAGGTACCAATATGAGGTAAACCTGAAGGTCCATAACCAGTTTCGAATATTATCTCTTTTTTGTTAGGAAATCTTTGTAATATTTTTTCTGCTTCTTGAAATGGCCAACTTATCATTATCAGTGTCAAATTATCCATTTTATCCAAAATGTCACTCATTTCAATGGATTTTTAATTAATAATATAGTATTAACGTTAAGACTGTTAATTAAAGCACAAGTGGTTTATGTCTACGGGTAATATACAAGCGGATCAATTATTTAAAGGTCTTACGAGACCTGCAATGCTTTTTGGTGTGAGTTATATGTTTGCGATATTGAACGTTCTAATTTGCATGTTAATTTTTATTAATTCAAATGATCTGAGAGCATTTTTAATGCTATTTGGAATACATGGACTTGGTTATATTGCTTCTGCAAAAGAACCATTGTTTATTGAATTATTTATGGTAAAGCTAGGAAAATGTTCCAGGTGTTTGAATCGTTTTTATCACGGAGCAAATTCTTATGATATTGCTTAAATTGTGTGATGCTAAGGTTTAGAGCTATTCAATCGAAGAATAAATCTATTCTGAGCAGAGAAATTCACGCTTCGGAATTTATACCTTACTCTTGTTACTGGAACAGTACAACTTTAGTAACAAAGCAAAACTGGTTAGTAAAATTTATTAAATTAAATGGATTTGCATTTGAAACAGCTGACGATGAAGATTTAGTAATACAAAATAAAATTAGAAACCAAATGCTAAGAAGCATTTCATCGCCTGCATTTAGTTTGTATTTTCATACTATTAGGCGTAGAAAAAATATTTTTTCCGATGAATTTGCAAGTCAGGATCTGCCAAATTTTTTTGCTAATCATGTAAATCTTAAATGGAGAGAAAAACATGCAACAAGGCAATCATTTATTAATGATTTATATATCACAATTATTCGTAGAGCCGATACAAAGGGAATAGAATTTTTATCACATCTACTAAAAAAATTTGGACACGCAACTTCAAAACACGCTTGGGAAAGCGATATGCGTGCTACTTATGAAGATTTAGACGAAACAACAAATCGTGTGATAACGAGTCTTAGAAATTACTCACCTAAAGTTCTTGAAGTAAAAGAAACTCCAAATGGGCTATTTTGTGAAATAATGGAGTTTTTATCTAGAATTGTAAATTGCGGTTTTATTACAAACACACTCTTTCCACTAAAAACTAAAATATCAAAGTATTTACCAGTACATAGATTATTTTTTGGTCGTAAAATGATACAGGTTGTAACTCATAATGAAAGTAAATATGCTGGAATAGTTAGCATTAAAGAGTATGGAAATAATACCTCTGCAGGTATGCTTGATTCTTTTTTACAGCTTCCTTATGAATTTATTATTACACAATCCTTTCAGTTTACAAATAGGCAAATGGCAATTGCAAAAATGCAGATACAGCAAAATCGGATGATACAGTCTGCAGATAAGGCTATTTCTCAAATAGCAGAAATCTCTCATGCACTTGACGATGCAATGAGTGGTAAGATTGCATTTGGCGAACATCACTTAACTATTTTATGCATGGAAAAAAATCCTAAATCATTGGATAATGCTTTGTCGTTAGTAGAATCAGAACTTTCTAATTGTGGTGTTTATCCAATTCGTGAAAAAGTTAATCTTGAACCGGCATTTTGGGCGCAAATTCCTGGTAATTTTGACTACATAGTAAGAAAAGGCACAATAAGTAGTCTTAATTTAGCAGGTTTTGCATCTCAACATAATTATCCTACTGGTAAAAAATTTAATAATCATTGGGGAGATGCTGTTACAGTTTTTGATACAACATCTGGCACGCCATTTTTTTTTAACTTTCATATAAGGGATGTTGGGCACACGATGATAATCGGCCCAACCGGTGCTGGTAAAACTGTTTTAATGAATTTTTTATGTGCTCAGGCAATGAAATTTTCTCCAAGAATATTTTTTTTTGATAAAGATCGTGGCGCAGAGATTTTTTTGAGAGCGTTAGGAGGTATCTATACTATAATAGAACCTAGAACTAAAACAAACTTTAATCCATTACAACTTGAAGATACTCCTGATAATAGAACATTTTTAATGGAGTGGATAAAGTCTTTAATTTCAATATATGGCAATAAATTTACTTCAGAAGACATTGCTTTAATTAACGATGCAATTGAAGGAAATTTCAAATTAAAAAAAGAAGATAGATTTTTAAGAAATCTGGTGCCATTTTTAGGACTTGCGGGTCCAGGTACCATAGCTGGAGCAATATCTATGTGGCATGGTGATGGTTCTTATGCTGCTGTATTTGATAATAAGGAAGATTTATTAGATTTTTCGAAAGCAAGAGTATTTGGATTTGAGATGGCTAGCTTACTTAAAGATTCATTTGTTCTTGAGCCTGTCTTAATTTATTTATTTCATAAGATCAGTATATCTCTTGACGGTACTCCTTCTATTATTGTGCTTGATGAAGCATGGGCGTTAATAGATAATCCGGTTTTTGCGCCTAAAATAAAAGATTGGCTAAAAGTACTGAGAAAATTGAATGCTTTTGTAATTTTTGCTACTCAGAGCGTTGAAGATGCAAGTAAAAGTACTATTAGTGATACGCTTGTACAGCAAACGGCAACGCAGATTTTTTTACCAAATCTGAAAGCTACCAGTATTTATCGCGATGTTTTTATGTTAACTGAACGCGAGTTCATACTGATTAAACACACAGATCCGAGTACAAGGTTTTTCTTGGTAAAACAAGGTATCAATGCTGTTGTTGCTAGAATAGCATTAAAAGGCTTAGATGATATAATCAATGTACTATCTGGACGCGCAGAAAGTATTTTGTTGTTACATGACATATTAAAAGAGGTTGGAGACGATCCAAAGATATGGTTACCCATATTCTATCAGAAGGTAAAAAATGTTTAATAACAGGCTAGTATTATTACTAATTGCAATAGTTTTATTAAATATTGATTTTTTAGTTTCGTATCAGGAGGTATTTGCATATGAGATAAGTGGCACTGAGGAGGTGGAGTTTGTTAGTAGATTTAATTCTACTGGCAGTTTTAGTCGAGCTTCTAATCCTGATTGTGAAGCATTTAAAACAGCTGCGGCACTTGCTGGAATAACAGCTGCCGTTGGTGCAATATTTACTGGTATTGTTTTGATTATTTCTTCTGCTGGTTTGTTTACTGCTCTTGTTATTGTTGGAATAATAGCTACAGTTGTTGCTGTTTGGAAAGCTATAGGAGGACTAGTTGTTTGTCAACACAGCTTTGTTAGACATCCGGTTGCACGCGATCGTGAAGGAAAATATAAAAACTTTAAATTAAAAAATACAGATTATAGCGAATATACAGACAAGAATTATCAAACTGAAAATGAATATTTTTCTGAACTGAAAAAAAAATCTGGAAAAGATGGAAAACAAACAGAAAAAGAGATTTTGAGCTTTACTAGTTGGGACATTGTTAATGTAAACAAAGAAAATTATTTTTGGCCAAAAAATAGTACGCCGTATAGCGATTATATAGAAATATGCTACCGAAATCCTTTAACGTTTAGTAATCTTTTTAAAACGATAGATTTTGACGTCAGAGAAAAAGATACTGGATATGCAGATGGGTCGTCATGGTCACCAAAAGTTGATGGTAATCTAGAATGCAGAGTTCTTAAACATGGACAAAGTGAAACGATATATGGATCAACATTTAAAGCCGCGAGAAAGATGAGTAGATTGTGTGTAGAGTTAGAAAATGTTAGCATACTTGGTATTAAAATGACTCCTTGGCCACAGGGAATCGATATTGGATGCGTAGAACTACCTCCTGATCCAATTGCTCCTATGTGTGAAAAATCTGTAATGATATTTAAAAATAAAGATGGTACCGAGAAAGAAGAAGTTTCTATTAGAGATGATGATGATTATAGAATCATTATAAGTGATAAAGAAAAAAAAGGAAAAATCTTTGCTGGTTATGATAATGCAAGTTGTTTCAGCAAGTACGTATCTGAAGCTTGTTATAATCAAACTGGAAGCAAATCATTATCTCCTATTCCAATAACTTCTATGATAGTACAATGCATTAAAGAATCATTAGATAATTTGATTGAAGGTATAGATTCAAAAGGACAAGAGAAAAGCAGCTTCTTACTTGTAGCTCAAAAAAGATTAAAAAACACCATAACTACTGTTTTAGTTTTAGCTTTGATGTTGTTTTCCATAAAAGCTATATCTGGTGGAGTGCGTAACTCGCAAGAAATGTATATGTTAATCATTAAATTTTCTTTAGTGATTTATTTTACAACAGGCGATACTATGTCTGATTATTATGCTAAATTAATAAAGCTTTCAAATGGTCTGTCAGAGACAGTACTTAAGGCATCATCTGATGGCAAGAATATATGTAATTATGAAGCAAATACACATTATGTGTATACACGTAATGGAAAAAGGGTATCTTACGATTATCTTGCGCCTTGGGATAGACTTGATTGTAGAATTCTATTCTATTTAGGAGCCCCTTTAGATGGAATTGGTGGTAAAATTAGTACTGGAAGTGTAGGAATATTGGCTATTTTGCTTGGCGCTGCTCCTGTTTTATTAGTAGCAGGTTCGATAATTGGCACAATTTTTGCTGGTGGACAGATTTTAGTAGCTCTTTCCTGTATATTTATGGCGGTTATGTTGATGATGATTATTTTATGGATGTGTTATCTATTTATTTTATCTTTGCTGGCTCTAAGCGTGATTATTATCTTATCACCTCTATTTATTCCTATGGTTTTATTCCAACATACCAAAGGATACTTTGAAGGATGGATAAGGGAATTGATTACATATAGTCTATACCCTATTATACTTTTTGCATTTTTATCTTTTATGTTTATAACATGCGATAAAATTTACTTTAAAAATTTGAATTTTGAACCTGATATATTATACGAGGATAAACAAAAAGAGCTTTCAAACGATCACAAAAAGCAATGGTTCAGGCTGAAAAGAGGTGAATGTGATAACAACGAAAACACTCTTGCATGTATGATACAAAATTATAGCTTTAAGAAAAGCACTGTGCTTGGTTTATTCGACTTTACATATATGGAGTTTAATAACTCTCTAATTGGAGAGTTATTTAAATTAGTATTAATATTATTTCTATTCTATCATTTTTTACGTATTCTGCCAGGAATGGCCGCAGAACTTTCTGGCAATTACAGAGCGGCACTTGGATTTGGTGATACACCTTCAAAGATGATATCAAAAGCTTTTTCTGCAGGTAAAGCTATTACTGGGGTCATTGGCAGTACTACTAAATCTGGCATGGACTCTTCTAGAGTTGTAAGAGAAACTAATAAGGTTAGAGATAATGTGCGTGAGTCTAGTGAGTTTGTTAGATCGAGTGATAGTTCTTCTTGACCTTATAAAAATGATTAACAAATGCTTAAACATTTAAATAACCTCATAAATGGTAAATTTTATGCATAAGTTTTTGTTGATAGTGATTCTCTTTTTGTTGTTTGGATGCGAATATCGTTGCATTAAACCAGAAAATTTATCGAATCTACGCGAAAAACTAGATGTAATCTCAACGGAGCAAAGATGGATTGATTCTGGCGTTTCTATCTCAGATAGAGTAAAAATAACAGAAATTAGTATAGTGCCTAACAAAATTAATTTTTGTCCTAAGCAATATGAAGATTTCGCAATTCAGCCTGATATACAGGATATTATATTATCAAAGTTCGATCTTAAGGCTGGTGATTTAATAAACTTCAGTATTATCGGAAATAAAATGTGCAAAAGTAAAGAGGATAATGCGAAAATTAGGTACGTGAAAATCGATGAAAAATGCAGCAATAAAGAAGAAGAATATTTTGCACGTATTTTGAATCAAGAAGAATGTCAAGCGATATGGCAAGATGGAGAATATAAGTATACGATGTGTCCTAACAAACTCATCATAGGCAATGCAGAATGGCTACAAGGACAAGAGTACTGGAATTTAAATTCTTTAAAATCAGACCAAAAAAAAAGAATAGAAGAGAATATTGGAGATATTTATTCTGTAAAACATAGAGAAAATATAAATTGTGACAAGCTTTCAAGCTATAAAAGAAGTAATATAGATACACATATTCTGAATCTTATATGCAAAAATACATGTCATTTTTCCAGTAAAAATTGTGTCGAAATTGAGTCCAATGTTATTGATGATATAGACTTAATTAAAAATTTTGATGACACTTCAATCATTACTAGAGCTAAAATGAATAGACTTACTCAAGTTGCTAAAGAAATTTCAGAAAGAGAACAAATAAAGACCTATATTCCGTCATTAGTAGTTTCAATGGAGAAAGAAGAGCTTGAACCTCAAAGAGGTAATATACGTACTAATTATAATTATGAAATAAAAAATAATCATTCTAAGGGTGAAAAATTGACCTTCACTTTTATTTGCGAGGAAAAATGTAAAGGTGGCTATAATATAAGAATAACAAGAGTTCCAAATTCTATTAATCTAAAAGATAGCTTATATATATCTGTTTTTGATAAATTTCCAGAACATAATCCCGGCGAAGATCAGACAGATATACCTGTAGATACTAGCAAGGTTCACAATATCCAATATATGGAAAACTTAAAAGAAAAATTAAAAGGTAAAAGTGGAACCATTTATTATGGAATAAAAGATCATAACTGTGATTATAAGGAAAATCAAGGTCAATTTAGTATTAATCTTACGATTAAAGAGCCGCCAAAAAGAACTTTTAGCACGATATATAATTTTTTTGATGAAAAAATAAAAATTGCATTTTTTGGTTCTAACTACAAAAATCTAAATACAACAATCCATTCTTCTGGTTCTAGCCCAATAGAATTACTTTATCAAAGTCTTATAAATTCAAATAGAACAAAAACAATTCGATCTACTATAATAACTTTATTATTACTATATATAGTATTATATGCTCTCTATTATTTTTTTGGTTTAACTCATGTTTCCATATACGAGTTTTTGATTATATGTATAAAAATGGGAATTATTGCTCAATTACTTCGAGATAATAGTTGGAATTTTTTTTATAAAAATGCTTTTTCTATCTTTATCAATACTCCAAAACAGTTGATAGAGATAGCAAACTTTAGAAGTACAACATTAAACGTTTTTGAATTTCTTGATTTACCATTAAATAGACTTTTATCATCGCATTCAGTATTATTAATACTATCTCTTATATTTTCTGGCCCTCTAGGTATTGTATCTTTTGGTTTAGTGATTTGGGGATTAATTATATTAATGTTATCCATCTTTAATACTCTGTTCTCTTTTATTGTATCCGTAGCAATAGTTGCACTATTGCTTTCTCTAACACCAATTTTCATTATCTGTCTTCTGTTTACATACACTAGACAGATGTTTCATAATTGGATCAGAAGCTTGGCAAGATTTGCAATTCATCCAGTAATACTTTTAATTTTTATATCGCTAATAAGTCAAGCTATGGATCACATCATATATTCATTATTTAACTTTGAAGTTTGTACTACATGTATACTGAATATTAATCTGAAACTTTTTGAATTTTGCGTTTTATATGGATATGCTTCCAGACATACGCCTAATATTGCAGCTATGATTGCTTTTGTTATTTTAGGGCATACAATGAAAGCCTTAGCTGAAGCTTCTTCAAGAATATCTGACTCATTATTTAGTGTTTATGTACATGAAGAGCCTGCAAAACAATATCAACAAAATTTAATGGGATTATTAGGTTTAGATAGGGAAAGCGTTTATAGAAGAAGGACTGGAAGAACAAATGTTTCTGAATTTTCAGATATCGCAACAAGCAAAAAGCTTGAATTACCAAGAACCAGACCGTTTAGAATACAGCAAGGATCAGGAAATCCATTATGATAAATAGAAGATTACTAATATTTATATTATATTTTGGAATTACTAGCTGTAACATAGATTGTATAGAGCCTGGATTGCAAAGCAGAAATACTAGTATCAACATAAATGTTCCAGTTCGTAAAGCTGATGAAAAAATCAAAATTCACTGGGTCGATTCTAATCAAGTAATTAGTAAGAATGAAAAAATTAAATTTACTATTGGAGGATCGGTAAATTTTTGCCCCCATAAAGAAGGCAAAAATCCAAGAAAAGTACTTGTTCCCGTCGCATTCTGCGCTGATCACTCAATTCCAAATTATAGTAGAGCTGCAAATATTAACGATGTGCCTGATAATTATGGCGTAGATGAAAGAGGTGTAAATAAAAACGAATTATGTGGAGGTAAAGGATTTGGCAGTGACAGACGTTATGTAGATACTGGAATTAAGGTAAATCCTGGAGATAAATTAAGCTTTAGCTTAATTCCCAGAGAAATAACGATTGATTATGATAATCCAGGAAAAAAAATTAGCTTTGATGACAATTGTTATAGAACTGAAACGGGAAATGAAAAAGTATCAGCAATTGAGATACTAAATATCGATGAAGAAATGGGTAAAGATTTTTTTTGTGATAAAAAAGATGAAAAAAGAAAGAAAGTAAAATTTTTGCCTCTTGATAAAGTTAAAATAAAGAAAAAAAAAGTGTTGGTTGGTAACGGTTATACCCCATATGATAACAAAATTTACTTTAATAAATATCTCATTAAGGACGACGTACCGTGGATAAACGGTGCGCTATTAGATTTGCGACGTGCAAAAGTAGAATTGAACGAATTATGTAGCAAAAAAAATTGTGATTTCAACGAGATAAAGAAGTACGATTCTTATGAGCTCAATTGTCAATATCAAAATATATGTTATTCTAGAGAAGGAATATTCAATAAAAATTTAAGTAAAAATGGGGGAAAAAATTGCGTTTCCTCCATAAGATACAAAAAATACGATACTAGTAATGGTACATGTAACATGTATTCTCACCTTAAGGAGGTTGAGAGCAAACTTAAAGAAATTAAAGAAAATACGAATAATGGTTCTGGTTTTGCATCAACAACGAAGGAAGGTATCGAAAATATCTTCTGGGCTGAAGCCCTTGTTGCAAGGATTAGCAATCCTACCACTACAAAAAATTCTGAGCTTTATAGCGAAAATGACAATAAACATCATGGTGTTCAATGTCTTCCAAAAAAAAATGATATAGACAAAAAAAATAATGAGAAAAGAAGATATAATCTTGAACATAAATGTACAAAAATTAGTGATAATTTTGAAGATTTTTCTTTGAGATTGAACTTCAATTATGAAGTAAACGAAAATGTATACCCTGGTAGTGATGTAATGCTCGCTATTGCAGATTTAGATCACCATGGAGCTGGTAGAGGTGGATATCATGTTGAAGTAACAAGATCATGTGAGTATATTAATGGTCAAAAACTTTATGTTTATTTAGGTAACGAACCGCCAAAAGATTCGAGCAATATAGGAACTAATGATTTCAAAGTAATAGGCGTGAGAGACGAGTATGAAAAAGACAATTATACTATAGTAGATATAGTAAGTGGAGAACATTTTCAAGATGGAGAATCTAAAAAAATATATTTCGGTATCGATGTAAGTAATGTAGAAAAAGAAGATATTACAGATGAGAAAGGTAAATATTATGATAATAACGAATATAATGTAACTTTGTTCATCAAGAGAAAAATTAATGATTTGATTTCATCAAACGTAAATAAAGTATTTAATTTTATAAAAAAAGAAGTAATCGGAGATAAAATTAAGGATTTATATAAAGGATATGCTAAAAGTCTTCTTCAATTTGTAAGAGCTTTACTTGCTTTATACGTTATATTTACTGTTATTGGTTATATGTTTGGCGTAATACAGCTAAATCAATTTGATATTATCATCAGAATAATGAAAATAGCATTTATAGCTTTTATTTTTAGTGATAAAAGCTGGGAATTTTTTGGCACAACCTTATCCAAACTCTTTATAGACAGTAGTGCTTATTTAGTAGATAGTTTTTCCGGTTATATAGGAGAGGAAAATAAGAGATTTACATTTTTAGATTTAACAGTAGGAATGTTATTCACAGCAGAAACATGGATGAAATTTTTGTCATTGATGTTTGCTGGCCCTTTTGGTTTTGTTGCTTTTTTAATAATATTCTATGCTAGCTTTATGTTTTTGAAATGTATTCTTAGTGCTATATTTAAGTATGTGATATCTACCATTTTAGTAGCATTTTTATTATCATTAACACCCTTATTTATCGTATTCATCTTATTTCAACAAACCAAATCTATATTTGACGGATGGATAAAAACTCTTGCTCATATCGCAGTGCAGCCAATAATTCTATTTTCATCTTTATCTATTTTAAATCAATTAATGTACTCAATTTTGTACAATATAACAAATTTCTCTGCATGCTATCAATGTTTGATTAGCATAAATTTCTTATCTTATGATTTTTGCCTCATGAAATCTATATTACCTCTTGGATATAGTCCTGGCACTACTGTTGATATTGCATTAAATGATGGAACAAAAGCTAATGGGCATTTTGCAGCATTGCCTATAGATTTAATACAAGTAATTGTATATTTCATTATTGCAAAGATAATGGAAGTTTTTCTTTTTGCATCAGAAACTATGGCTCAAGCAATATTTAGTGCTGGTTTTGGAATTGCTAGTAGTGTTGGTAACGTTGCCAATAACGCATCACAAGTTATTTTATCAACTGTTGGGCTCGATGATGCAATGCAGAACAAAATAAGCGAAATAAAACAGAAAACAAGTAAAGATCGAACGCAAATAGAATATAGATTGCAAAGTGCAATATTAAAGGAAGAAGACAAAAAAAAAGAACATGATTTTCAAAAAAAAGATTCATGATAAAACAAAAGTTTCTAAAAGATTAAAAATAAAAAGCGAAAATGTGAAATTTGCACAAAGTAAAAGTAACTCTATTACAAACAGAAACTCTCGAGGTTGAAGATAAAAGTGTAAAAGGGAATGAAGATAAAAAATGAATTATATCATGAAGTAACTAATTAAAAAGATATTTTTAGTAAAATTTTTTTTTATATTCAAAAAAAATAGTATGCAATTACATCTAGGCACATTTTGGTTTATAATACCACTATTTATCACTTGCATGCTGATAACGGGTTGTGATAAAAACAACGATATGCCTTTTCCAAGATGTATATCTGCTGATTATTTTGGTCCTGAACCTATTACGGTTGGTGCTCATTTTACAGTTGGTCATGATGCATTTTTTCCAGAAGGTGAAAGTGTAGAACAACCTATTGATCCTGAAACCGGAGAAATTAATTATGGTTTTCACTCTAATCAAGTAGTAAAGTGGAAGGATACAGGACTTGAGACTAATGGAAATGACCTGATAGTACGAGTCAATGGCGCATGGACATCTTGGGGGAATAATAATAAAAAACAATCCAAGGATAGTTATAGTTTGCAAAGATTAGAGCAGCTTAAATATTCAACAGGACTTGATAGTAAACAACTAGATAGTAACTTTCCTGACTTTAACTTGATTTGCAATAATTACACATCTAGTATAGAGATGCTGTCAAATAGTTTTGGTACGAGCTGCACTATAAATTGCAGTTCAATTAATGAGAATTATAGTGAAAGTAGCACTGTATCACGCAAAGCTCCATGCTGGTTTACTAATGGTCATGGTGCTTACTTTTTGTTTAAAAGACCGGGTGATAGTAATCCTAATGAAAGTTTAAAATCGATGCGTAATCCTGAATCTCCTACTATACATTTAGGATATAATTCTATAGCAGAAGATGGAAGTGGACTTTTTACTTTAAAAAAACAAGATACAACTAGACTAAAAGATAAAAATTGTAATATGTTAAAATTAGAAAAAGGATGGAAGATATACGTAAAGATCCTTGATGGATACTACTTAGATAATCTAGGTGGTTATTCTTTTGAATTTTTGAGTGGAGTACAGAAACCAAATAGTTTCGAATTTTTTGATTATGTTTATCATTATCTAAAATGTGTGTTATTAATCAACAAAAATTGCAAAAAATATTTTGATAGCAACGATTCTGCTGCTGCACAAAGCATATTTCAAAATATAGCAAAGAATAGAAGTTTTCAAAATTTTGTTCTTTCTTTGCTCATTTTATTTATAACGATTTCATCGCTTCTTTATCTATTTGGTATGGTACGAGAAACTAGGCATGATATATTAATCAGAATTATGAAAACTACTCTGATAATAATACTTATATCTCCTGAGAGTTTTAAGTTTTTTTATGATCATTTTCTTACTTTATTCGTTGAAGGACTTGAATATATGATAAATGTAATTACTGATTTTGCTCCTAATATGAATAAAGATTCAAATTGGCACTACGTTGAAAACGGTAGTGAAAAACATGTTAAATTGTTCAGTTTTATGGAAGATATGTTTAATAAATTTTTTGCTTACTCTGTTTGGAAAAAATTTGCAGCATTATTTCATTATCAAATGTGGACAAGTATACTCATGGTACCAGTAATTTTGATAGGAATCATTTTATATTTCTTATTGTGTGTATATGCTTATATAATATTTCTTTCCGGCTTCGTTGGTATAGCTTTTCTCATAGCTATAATGCCGCTATTTCTAATTTCTATTTTATTTTCACCACTGAAAAGTTTATTTGAAGGCTGGATAAAATTCTGTATTAGTTTTTGCTTACAATCAATTATGATATTTGCACTAATATCATTATTAGCATCGATGATAATGAGTACATTTTACAAGCAGCTAGGCTTCACTGTGTGTTACAATAAATGGCTTGAGATCAAATTGTGTCTTGCCGGTTTATGTATCATTGATAAACCATTTTATGGTTGGACTCCGGGTCAAGTTTTTATACCATACACTATTGGAGAGCCTTCTCGGCTAAATGTAAATAAAAGTATAGAAGATATAGAAAAATTAAGTAGGGAGGGTGGTACAATAAAATTCACTGGCGGTGCTGGTTATATTCTTCTTCCACCAGATTATATTAAGAAAGGGTTTCGTTATATAGATTATCCTTTTTTCAGCCCAATTTTTGATTCTAAAAAGAATCTAGCGGATCATTATATAGCAGAAAATGATATAATAGTTGACAACAACTGTAGCGAAAAAGATCTAGTACGTTTAACAAATAGCTTGTTACATGCATCAGAAAAGCTTGATATATTGTTATTAATTAAAAGTATAGAAGAAAAAATAGGCGGCAGAAATTTTGATAAAATAATAAAGGATTATTGTCAGTCTATCTCAGATACAAACACATGCATAGAAGTAATAAATAATTATAAAAAAGGTATTGTTAAATCAGATCTAAAGAATAAGATAAAATCTTTAGTACAAAATATGATAGAGATCAGAGGCTGCAAGATATTAAAATTTGATAATTTATATAGGGATTCCAATAGTGAGTACTGTCAAACGTGTAAAGGTATAAATTGTGAAAGTTGTAAAAACTATCAAGAAAACAGTGATTATCAAAGAGTGCAAAAAATACAGAAAGGCTATCTAATTGACTTAGAAGAAATCTTTATACTATTCTTGCTTTCATTTTTAATATTTTCCTTACGTGAATTTGTGCAGCAAATGGGCTCAAGTATTGCTGCTGGTGGATTTAGTGTTTACAATATATCTAGTATGTATAGAACGTTACCTTTTATTTATATAGTAGAAGGGTTTACAAAGCATCAGTGGCAAAACTTTGTTGGTGAAAAATTGGATTCTCTGAGTAATTGGACTACTCATTTACCAGATAAATTAGTAGGAGGTACGGCTAATATATTTAATAGGATACCACGAGTTGGAAGTGTATTGAAATACGCTATTGATGTTCCACGCAAGCTTGTTGGCAGCACTATTATAAATGTAACAAAATTTATAACATCACCTCAAAATGACATTGATAAGCTTGAAGAAAAAATTTACAAGGCCTTCGGAGTTAATAAAGAAGACATTACACACAGAAGAATTGCTAGATATTTAGATTATTATAAGGGATACATCGGATCACATTTGGGTTATACAACAGAAGATGCTATGAAATTTATTTGCAAACATGGTACAGATTCTATAGGAAAATATGGATACAATCATAATTTACTTTATAGAATAAAATCACATAGAAGAGAATTTCTGGAGAAGCTTCATAATTACACCATAGGACGTAAAAGAAAACCAGAGAAATATGAGAACGAATATTTTGATAAGCAAATAAGTGCGACAGATTCAAAACAAGATACTGTACAACAACAAGGCAAATTCATAAAAAGAGATATATCAGATATGCTAAGAAAAAATGAAAATAACAATGAAAACCAGTGAAAAAAAATTCAAAGGTTTTGACTATTATAGACTTTGTCAAGATAAAGATGGCAAGTTAAAACTTACTAATTACCATGATATTTTAAATGCGCGTAGGGCAAGGATAGACTTATTATTAGATAACGCTAAAGAAAGCGATATTAATCTTTTAAAACTGAATCAATCCCTTTCTGAAAAATTTGTGAATGATGAAGAGTTATTATTGGAATTTTACAATGAAGACCAGAGAATTGTTCAAGAAGAATTGAAGATACTTAACATTTTAGATAACATTGATGATCTTAGAAATATTAAAAGTGAAGATCTGCTCGAGATTAGTTTAATATTATCTGATCTTAGTTTTATAGAGAGAAATATTGTATTAAATACAGATCAGAATTTTGATCTAGTCCAATTTAAATATTTATTTATTGAAAAAAAAAGATCTGGTGAAAAATACAGTAATGAAGAATATAAGAACTTTCTTAATAACGTAGATAAAATCAATGCCATAATTAAGATGGAGCTAAAAAACAGAATTGAAGAACCAAATTCTGATAAAAAAAATAGTTATAACGATTTACAAGAGGAAATCGTACGAGGGATAGAAATGACCAAAAAAAAGAAAAATTATTAATTTTTGTATCTACACACGTTATTTTTAATGCAAATTGCAACATTGCGAGCAAACTAACTTTTTATTACTAATTAACATATATTAGCATATCAATGTTATTCTCATCGTTCTGAGATAGAATACTTAAAGTTCAAGATGTTGTTATAGTAATAAAATGCTAAAGATATAAAACTAAAAAAATAAAATTAGCATAATTATAATATCTAATTCTTTAATATTAAACCTTTAACGTTCTAAACATCTGAATTTGATTACTACTTAAAATAACTACAACAGAAAATGTTTAAATTTATGATGAAAATTTATTCAGAAAAAAATATAAAAAATAAAATATTTTGACAAAGCAAAAAAAAAAGATGTTTAACTCTCTAAACCTATATAAATTTAGTAATAGTACATTTTACTTTTTTATAAAATGATCGATCTATAAGTACATCATACGACTCCTATAGTCTCAAGAATTACACATAAATTTAAGTTTAATTGTTTGAAGACATTAACTATATAGACAATGATAATCTTAAAATATACATAATACAAATAAATATAATTCAAGATAATTAATTATTCTAATAATTTTTATTACTTAATTTATACAAATTGAAGTTTAATAAAATAGATAAATCTCATTAATTGATGAGAAAATTGATGAATGATATCGAATTTTTATTTTTGCTATTCATATAATCCCATGCCATAACGTATAAAATACTTCTTAAGAAGAGTTAAATTTTCAACCGCTATCAAGCCAAGATTTCGTACTGTTTTAAAACAGAATGTTCTGTTGGAAAAGAGTCTGTTCAAAGCATCAGTTACAAGCGCTACAGTACAGTTATCAAAATATCGATCGCGTGAAACTCTCTTTAGAAGGTAACTACTACCAATGTCAATACCGAAATTTTTTGCGGCAACTATATGTCTTACAACGCTTTCTATGTCTCTAATTCCAAGATTAAGTCCCTGACCAGCAACTGGATGAATTGAATGAGATGTATCTCCAATAAGCAAAACTCTGTCTTTGTATAACTTTTTTGCAAAAGCAAAACTTAAAGGATAAGATTTTTTTTTATTATTTAATTTAATTTCTCCTAAATAAGAGCCAAATCTTTTTCTGAATTCTTCAATAAATTCCTCTTCAGATAAATTCATCAGCATTTCTACAATTTTAGATTTTTCAGTCCAAACTATTGAAGAGATATAACCACCCTTCATGGGCAAAATTGCAAATGGACCACCAGGAAAAAATTTTTCCACAGCTAAATTTTGATGATGTAATTCATGTTCCACATTAAATACTATACTACTCTGCTTATAATCAAATATTATCATAGGTATAGAAAATAAATTTGGCAATTTGTAATTTTTACCCTCAGCGCAAATAAATAGCGATGCTGTCAATTTACGATCATCATCAAGGACAACTTCCACAAATCTAGCATTACAATCAATTCTCTTGTAAGAATGTGGAGAATATATATTCAATATATTCAAAAAATTTTCATTAATGACGCTCCATATACTGTTAATATTAACAACATAACCCATTGGCTCTTCACCGACCATTTTATAATTAAAATGCACAGTAATAGGGCTATTTACATCTAATACGCAGATATCAAGTATAGGTTCAGCCTTATTTTCTATCAACTGCCAAATACCCAATTTTTCCAAAATTTTCTTCGATCCCTGAGAGATAGCAAATGCACGATCGTCATCAATTATGCGAGGTAAAACATTTTTTTCAATTAAAGCTACCGATATAGAATTATGACTTAGAGCAATAGCAGAGATAAAACCAAGCAATCCACCTCCTGAAATAATCACATCATAATTCATTCTATTTACGCTATAATCTGATATTACCTGAAGATCATATTTTATCTATTTTGAAAATAGTTCAAAGAGTTTTGAAAGACTATTTAAAAAATAGCTCAACATTCTTAGCAATTTCTTCATAATTTTTTATCAAACTTTCGCTTAATGCTAAAGGATTTCCACAATCAGAAGCACGACATATTTGTGGATCCAAAGGAATTTGACCTAATAGACTAACTTTTAATTCTTCAGACGTTTTTTTTGCGCCATCCTTTCCAAAAATATATATTTTTGTGTCACCTTGAACAAGGTAGCTCATATTTTCTATTATGCCAATAATTGGCACTTCAAGTTTTGTAAACATATCATAAATTTTACAAGCTTCAATCAAAGCAAGTTTCTGTGGAGTCGAAACTATTATTCCACCATTCAAATAAAAATTTTCCATAAGACTTAAATGTACATCGCCAGTTCCAGGTGGTGTATCAATTATTAAATAATCTATATTTGACCAAATTGTTCCCATTATTAAACTATGAAGTGCTTTTGCAAGCATAGGTCCACGCCATATTGTAGCACGATTTTCATCAATAAAATTGCCAATTGAAATAGTGTACAGTCCATAACTTTCTATAGGTATGATCTTTCCATCATGTATTTTTGGTTTTAATTCTTGAGTACCAAGCATTTTAGGAATCGAAGGACCGTATATATCTGTATCAACTAGTGCAACTTTGTATCTTAATTTTGCTAATGAAAATGCTAGATTTAGTGCAACTGTAGATTTACCTACTCCACCCTTACCAGAAGCAATAACAATTACATTTTTCACTTCATTAATATATAGTCTGGTTTTTTGTTGTTTTACTTGATTTTGATTAGTATTAATAGCCACAATTACTTTTTTTACTCTAGGTTTGGTTTATAGTTTTGATAGTTTTTTTTCATAATCTTCTCTTAATCTCTCACTATTTGAGTATTATCATAGAAATTTCAATTGTGAAAACGAAATCTCTGTCATTAATAATGACAAAAGGGAGGATGTCATATTTAAAAGAAAGTACATCTTTACACTACTCTTTTGTCCTATATCTTTTTATAATTTTTTTTACATTCTCTTTATTAATCAAAAATTTTTAATTTATGTAATTCTTTTTGAAGTCATTCATTTTGCTGAAATGATTAAATTGAATTGAATCGTCAAGTTCATAGATGATAAATTTTGATAAGTCCTTTATACAACTTCGATTTTATTTTTATTCATATTCTGTGATCAAATTTTCAGTAAAATAAAAAACAAACTCTCATCTCTAAGCATTTTTATCTCTTATATTTTGAATAAAAACATTTTCTATATTAGAAGTTACATTAATTTAATTCGTTTAAATTCTGCTGATAATGATTCTATCATTTTCTATTTTTCTAAAAAGCATGTCCATCAATTTCTTTTTATACTAAAAAGAGTATTAAATTTTTAATTATTCTAAATTTTAATTTCTAAATTTCAAATTTATGAATTAAAAAAAGTTATTCACACAAATGAGTTCAAAAACTATCAAATACTTGATATCTTCAATTTATTATTATTTATAAATTTATCTATAAAACATCTTAAAATTCTCAGCCATAAACTTGGCAGCTTTAATAAGCATTAAAAAGTAATACCTCTTAACTATAACTCTAGAGTTAATATTTTATTATAAAATAATAAGCAAGAAAATTTAACTATAACTGTATAGTTATGACTAACTACCGTATAACTATCCTTTTCAAGGAATATCTTAAAAAGAGACAATTTAAAAAAACTCCAAATCTGCTGCTACCACTTTTTTATTTAAAACAAGCGTAAAGAAATCTATTTTATAAATAAGTATTAAAATAATTCTTATTACATCATATTATTTTTTCAATTTTCCAATTTGATTATTATTACAAGTATATAAAATATTATCATTGAATTTTATTCATAATTTATTAATAATGAAGAAAATTAATTTATCAATTAAAACATAAAGTTACTTGTCTATTTTTTATAAAATAGGATTGAATAGTGTATAAAGGTGCGAATTTCTCTACAATGGTTTTAGAAATACAGTATGTTACTAATTTGTTTTATTCACTGTGAGATTTTTTTTTTAAAAAAAATCAATGTTTGATTTGAATCACAAATTTATCCTTCTTAGTAAGAAAAGTATTATTTAAAAAATAATTAATCATATACAATGCGAGATATTATAACTTCCATAAATACATGCTAACATCTTTTAAATTTACATGAACTTCCTATTTCTAGGAATTTTTAATTTAATAAAGACATTATCTATTAATAATTGAATGTGAATAAATACAAATTATTTTGCGATAGATTTTATCTTCTAAGAATAGTTCTCTAATTAAAAAAAATTAAAATGATTAAAATACTCACGGAAGTATATGTAATCACACGCGTATTGCAGACTAAATTTGCTGTAATAATAAGCAATAGCAGAAGAAAACACCTTTCAGGAAAACATATATTCTATTTTCCTTCCTAATAAATTAGAAGGCAAAACCAAGAAAGAAATGGAACATTATACAATATTCTCACGTTTATTAGCCAATATAAACATGTTTGTTGCAATGCATAGATTGTGTTATATTATCTAAATAACTATCCACTTTCAATTGTTTTTTCAGACTTTGTTTTATACTTGTTTCAGATTTTAACCCTAATTTTCCGCAAAATTTTTGAAAATATTTCTTGATAACATCAAATAAATTATTGTCACTAGATTGATAACTTTCTAATTTTTTTGGAATAGTAAATGATAATTTACCATTCTTATATACTACACCATCTTTGCCATCTTGAGATTCAAGTGTAAACTCTAGCAAGTTATTCAATTGACATACAACTGCTTCTTTCGATTCACAACCATAAGTTAATAATTTGGTATCTGTTATAGATATTTCGTTATCGGATTTGATGCTAATACAATTTTTATCAGTGCAATTGATTCGAATGGTACCACGAATTTGAGGTATTAATCCATGTGGAAAAAGTGCGGGAGCAAGAATGTTTGTCATTAATGCTCCACCATAGTAAGAAGATTGATTGCAGTTAGTAACTAATTCTTCTAAAATAGATTCGCTTGGAACTTGAGCTTCGGCATAATTAAACATTTCTTTAAAGACTTCTTTTGCAATTTGACGATAATTACTGCTTTTTTTTACTTCTTCTTTTAAAAATAAAACAAGATCTTTACTTTTAGAAAAACTTTTTATACATAGATTACCACTCTCATCAACTAGATTGCACTCAAATTCATTAAATGAATATCGATTCCAAGCTCTTTCTATCAAAGAATGAATTAAAGTTTTATCTATAATTTTTTCGTTAATAACGAAGCTAATTCTGTGAAAGTCACCGTACATGGTTTTACCAGAATTTGCTCCTTTATTATCTTTTGCAGCTCTTAATTTACTAAAATCAAACTTCTTAGCTTGAGCTTTTAATTTAATTACCGGATTTTTTCTCGCTTCTATCATAAGATTCTTTCCTTGTTTACTAAAATTAGTTTTATCACAAAATTTATTAATAAGCAAACATTATTACCTTAATGCATAAATTAAGATTTTTCTTTGATTTAATATAGATTTATGATAAAACAAGTCTATAATGAAAGAGTCACTGATTAAAGCTAATGCAAAACAAATTATAAACAAGAAAGTGACAAAAGGCTTTCTTAAAATACTAGGTGAAATGGCAGATACTGTAAGATCGTTGGTCGGTAATATTAGTCCTGATTTAAGTAATAGTCGAGATATTGACATCTTAGTCTCTAAGATGAACGAGTGTTTAAATCCAAAAGGAGGAGAAGTTTCAGCGCGTAAAAATACTGTATCTCTTGGTAATCTATATCTAAGTTTATCCGAAAAAGGCAAAATAAAATTTTTGCAGACAATGGCAGAAAAATTTACTTTAAGTAAAGTGGAGGTGGATGAGAAAATAGAAAAATATAGAAAGAATCAAAATTGTGAATTAAATTATAAATTTGAGCAAGATCTAGTAAAAGTTCTAGAATCGCCACGCTTTAAAATATTAAAACAGTTTATTTCTTTGTCGGAAGGACTTAAGTTTATTGTTGATATGCGCTCTGATGTACTTAGGTTAAAAAAACAATACAAAGAACTTGATCGACTAGAAAGTGAATTAAAAAGTATACTTCTCTCATGGATTGATGTTGATTTGCTTGATCTTCGCCAAATCACATGGAATGCACCTGCATCTTTATTAGAGAAACTCATAAAATATGAAGCTGTACATAAAATTTCTTCATGGGATGATTTAAAAAATAGACTTGATTCTGATCGTCTGTGTTTTGCTTTTTTTCATTATAAAATACCAAATGAACCTTTAATTTTTGTAGAAGTTGCATTGATGAATAAAATTGCAGATAACATTCAACATCTCTTAGATGAGTCTGTGCCTTCAAGTGATCCAAAAAGTGCAAGTATTGCAATATTCTATTCGATATCTAATACTCAGGCAGGTTTGTCTGGAATTAGTCTTGGTAATTTTTTAATTAAAAGAGTTGTAGAAAAACTATCACAAGATTTTAAAAGTGTAAAAACGTATGCAACGCTTTCTCCAATACCTTGCTTTATAAAATGGTTGAAAGAAAATAATCTAAAACAAGATCTTCTTTTATCAAATAAGCTAAATATAAAACAATCTAGTGCAGAAATTTTAGAAAGCATACAAAAAATAAAAATTAACACTGAATCTGAAAAACGGCGCTTACTGAAACTTTGTGCATATTATTTATTAAAAGTTAAAAATAGTAGTGGCTATGCTTATGATCCAGTGGCGCATTTTCATTTAAGCAATGGAGCATCAATAAAGCAACTAAATTGGTTGGCAGATACTTCTGAAAATGGAATTAGTCAATCAGCTGGAATAATGGTAAACTACTTATATGAATTATCTAAAATAGATAATAATCATGAGCATTATATGGTTAATAAAATAATTTCTCATTCTAAGCAAATACTCTCTTTATTAAAAGAATAATAGATAGTTGTCCTAACGGCCTTTCGAATATAAAATAGACTTTTAATCTACGTTATTATTGATGAATAATAATAATATAAGAAACTTTGCAATTATAGCACACATAGATCATGGTAAATCAACACTTGCTGATCGTTTGATAGAAAAATGCAATGGCCTTGAAACAAGAAAAATGACTGATCAAGTGCTTGATTCAATGGAAATAGAACGAGAGCGTGGCATTACGATCAAAGCACAAACAGTAAGGCTCAACTATATTACGAATAATAGAAATCAATATTATTTGAATCTTATAGATACTCCAGGTCATGTTGATTTTTCGTATGAAGTAAACAGAAGTTTAGCCGCGTGCGAAGGTTCGCTTTTATTGGTGGATAGCAGTCAGGGAGTTGAAGCTCAAACTCTTGCAAATGTGCACAAAGCTTTAGAGCATGAGCATAAGATAATAGTTGTACTCAATAAAATCGATCTTCCAACTGCAGATCCAGATATGGTAAAGCTTCAGATTGAAGAAGTAATTGGTATTGATGCAAGTGAGTCAGTTTTAATATCAGCAAAAACTGGGTTTGGAATAAGTAATGTGCTTGAAGCAATAGTAACAAAACTTCCAGCTCCACGCGGCAATATAAATGCTCCGTTACAAGCTATCTTACTTGATAGTTGGTATGATTCTTATCTAGGCGTAGTAATTTTAGTACGAGTTAAAAATGGAATAATAAAAAAAGGTATGGAGATACTTATGATGTCTAATCATGCTGTATACTATGTAAATAGTATTGGTATATTTAATCCTAAAAAATTCATGATTGACAAACTTTTGGCAGGTGAAGTTGGTTTTATAACTATCTCAATGAAAAAAATTGAAAATTGCAAGATAGGAGATACAATTACCGAAAAAAAGAGACCTTGCAATAAAGCATTGCCTAAATTTAAAGAAGTACAACCTGTAGTATTTTGTAGTATATTTCCAAATAAGATAGATGACTTTAAATATTTAAGAGAAGCTCTAGAAAAACTGCATTTAAATGATTCAAGTTTTACTTTTGAAGGAGAAACTTCGAATGCACTAGGCTATGGATTTCGTTGCGGTTTTTTGGGTATGTTACATCTTGAAATTATCCAAGATAGGCTTCAGAGAGAATTTGATTTAAAATTAATAATAACAGCACCAAGTATTATATATAGAGTTACAACAGGAAATAATAAAATTTTCAATATTCATAATCCAAGCGATATGCCAGATCCTGTAAAAATTAAGAAAGTAGAAGAAATGTGGATTACTGCAACTATAATAACGCCATATGAATACCTAGGAGAAGTTCTATCTCTATGTCAAGAAAGAAGAGGAGAACAAAAAGCTCTATCTTACGTTGACGGCGCAACAAAGGTATTGATTAAATATCATTTACCATTATCTGAGATTGTTTTTAATTTTTACGATAGATTAAAATCAATTTCTAAGGGATATGCCAGTTTTTACTGGCAGATTTCCAATTATCGTGAAAGTCAGATAGATAGGTTGAGCTTTTTAGTTAATGAAAAATCTCTTGATACATTAGCATGCATTGTTCACAAAAGTAAAGCAGAAAAAAGGGGACGCGAGATATGTACACGTTTAAAAGATTTAATACCACGACAGCAATATAAAATTGTAATTCAAGCAATAGTGAGTGGTAGGGTCATTGCTAGAAAAACGATTAATCCATATAGAAAGGATGTAACAGCTAAACTTTATGGTGGAGACGTAACACGAAAAACGAAACTTTTGGAAAAACAAAGAAAGGGCAAGAAAAAATTGCATTCTATAGGAAATATAAACATTCCTCACAGCATCTTTATCCATGCTTTAAAACTAAATGACTAAAGGCAAATCTTACCTTTGTAGTGAAAACTCTTTTTATTAGACTTGAATTTTATATTAATCCTGTATGAGATTCTTTACAACTTCATCCAGAAAATTTATTCAACGTAAAGGTTTGTCCTGACACGCTACAATTTTCAGAAGCTAATTCCACAAATTTATCTGTTAGTTTATCAGATAATATTAATTCAATAGTGTTTTTTCCAGAAAAAGCTTGTTTGTATATTTCGCTATCAAAAGGTTTTTCTGGATATACAGAATTTACACACAACTTTGTGTGTTTTGTTTCAGATGCATATATCTTTACCATCATTTCTAGTGCCGCTTTACTCGCAGCATAAGGTATCCAATAGGGATAAGAAGAAGGGGAAAGTGTTACATTTGAAGTCATGAATATCACTCTTCCAGAATTAGACTTTTTTAAGGCCGAATCTAAATTTTTTAACAAATACCAGTTTGCAGTAAAATTTGTATTCATTACATTCTGTAATTCATCAAGTTCACAGTGATGAAGAGGATTTAATTTACCTAAAATTTCAGTACATGCAATTAATATATCAAGAGCAGTAGATTCCGACAATTTTAAATTTTCTATCATATTAGTTAGTATTTTTACATTTTCAAAATCTAAAAGATCAAGCTGAATTAACTTAACGGATCCTTCTTTAAATTCTTCAAATTGCTCAATTTCACTGTACAGTGGCTTAAGATGATCAATAGATCTTGAAATTAGAATTACATACGCGCCTTCTCTCACAAATCTTTTTGCAACAGCAGAACCGATACCACACGAAGCTCCGGTAATTAAAGCTATTTTACCTTCTAACTTACCCATTATTTTTTTTAGTAAAACTCATTAAGACATTTTAATTGAAAATTAAACTTTGCTCCATATATAAAAATTAAACTTTCTATATAGAAAAATAGCAATGATATTACTATGCCACCCAAACTTCCATATATTAAATCTAATTGAGTAAAGGAAGCTTTTAAATATTGCTTGAAGGCTGAAGCGGAAACTGTCCAAAGTATGACAACTACACAAGATCCGGGAAATACGTCTGACATATTTTGTTTTATATTGGGTAATATAAAATACAACCAAGAAATTACTATAAAAAGTACAAATTCAATTAAGAGATATTTAGTGTAACTTAGGATAGAAGAGGAAAAATTAATTATCATTGGTACTAATGTGAAAAGCACTATAGTTAGAGTCATAATTAGCGTAATTACTAAAAATTGCAGTATACTTAGTACTCTTCTCAAGACATAAGGTGGCGAAACTGACACTTTATAGGCTTTATTCAATATTATTCTTAATCCTTCAATTGTTGATGAAGCCGTCCAGATGGCACTCACAACTGCTAATGTCAATAAACTCTGTGGTGGACCGGATATTATCTCTTTGATACGAGGCATTAAAGATGCTAAAATATCCTGTGGCATATGATCAATTATAAATGTCCAGCCGATTTTATATTGATCTAAAAAATTTGCAAATATCGATGCTAAAGCTATCAAAACAATGAGAAAGGGAAATATTGACAATATCATTAGAAATGATAAATATCCAGCATGTTCAATCCCATCATCGTTAATTGTGTCAATTAAAGCACAGTAAAGACAACAAATAATACTGCAAATTTTTTTCAGCAACTTATTCATTATTATTATAAATAAACCAAATAAGAAATTTTAAATAAAATAAAATAATATTTTTTCTAAAAAACCTTCTAATGACAATGAAAATATACTAGTCATACTACCTATGTAGTTTTCTTTAATAAAAAATAAAACCTGCATCACTCTAAATGCATAGTTTAATTTAATTAAAGAGAATCAAAAGCTACTTAGTAATTTTATTTACTTATTTTTAATTTAACATTAAAATCGTTTATTTGATAAGATATTTAAATTTCTAATTTAGAGTTTTAATTCTATCAATCGTTTAAAATATCATAAAACTTCAAATAGATAATAAGAAGTATTTTAATACTATTTTAGCTTAATAGTGTTTTTTAATTTCTGTCTATTTTTAATGAATTTCTCAAAATATTTATTAAGATTAATATTATTTAACACTAAAAATTAAGATAGCATTCTAATGCTAGTATATAAATAATTAAATATTTCTATGATGATTCCTTTATTTTTATTCAGTTAAAATTTTAAATGCTTTATTAAAGCAATATTACGATGGATTTTAGACATCAAAATTAAACATTAGAGTAGAAAACTCATAATGATTATTAAATATCAAATATAAGAATATTCAAGATATAGTAGAATAATTTACTTAGATTTTATCTTTTATTTTAATAAATAATTCTTTTATTTAATTTTATTTAAAAAGTTATAAGACAACTCATAAAACAAATAAGATGAGTAGAGGTTTTTTATCCAATTAGATTGTTGATAAATAATCTATTTTATGATTATCTTCAATTTTTGACATAATTTAATTTGAATTTGCCAGCAATCAAACTTAAGTAAAAGCATCATAAAAATCACTGGACAAATCGCTCTTTATTCCTTATGACCAAAACTCTTGTTTAAAGAGGACAATCAAGTCAAATCTAGATTGTAATAATTACAGCACCTAAAAAGTAATACTTTCTAAGTTATTAGATTCATTATCAAATAACCTATGAAACTTTGAAATTCATTAAAATGAATGATTTATTTATCAAACTTTTTAATTTAAATTTAAACCTAAAATCTCTAGCTCTCGTCTATATACCAAGCCGATTTTGAGTATCTCGATAATTTTTTTTTCTTTTAAATTGCCCATATTTATACTATAGTATCAGAAGTATAATATTCATTATTAAGTTTAGCGTTCTTCTATTTAAATAAATATTCCATATTCATCTCTTAATGTACTAGAGAATTCAAAAATGTAACCGAAATGCATAATATAACTGGTAATTTAAAAATAAGACACCTACTGTATTTTACTCGTGTACAACTATTACAAATTATAACAATTTATTATTCACCTTTGTTTCCATTCTTTTATGGAAAATCGAGTAACTCATTAAATCTGCTATTATATTAGCAATAGATAAAAATATGATGATTTTTTTTGTTTTTACTTAAATCTTACTTCTCCGTATGTAAAACGATTTATATTTTTTTATACTTCAACATGAAGTTTAATTGTATTACTAATTTAGTAAAATTAGAATAATTTATTAACTCATACTTAATACTAAAAAATAATAAATAATATTTCCATAGCATATATTATATAATTTTAGCATTAAAAAGACTTTTTAATTTTTTGAAAGATGAACTATTCACTTTTTGTGAAATAAAAATAAGTTTTCTATACAGAAATAGATTGGTAGTATTTCAAGTCTACCAAGAAGCATTAAAAATGACAGAAATAATTTTATTTCACTACTAAAATGAGAATAATTACCTGAAGGGCCTATCAAGTTGCTAAATCCTGGACCAGAATTAGTAAGCGTTGCAGAAACTGCACTAATACTAGTTATAAGATCTGTACTTCCTAAATAAGATATAATCATTGAGGATATAACAAATATTAGCATATAAATTGCAAAAAACATAAATACAAAGTTAATTTCATCATCCTCCAGAATTTTACCATTATATTTCATTTGATGATTTGTGTGAGAATTTAACAAGAGGCAAAAGCGATTTCTTACAAACTTTAAAAAAATAACTAAACGAAAGATCTTAATTCCACCACTTGCAGAACCTCCACATCCACCAATAAAGGTCAAAAAAAAAGCTAAAACTGAAATAAAGCCCCAATCAATATAATTGCAAACTATGTAACCAGTCGATGTAATAAAAGATACAACGATAAATATGCTATATCTAAATGATAATGATGTTTCTAAATTAACACTTTTGTGTAACCAAAAGTAAGCGAGTAAAAATGAAATTATTACTATCAAAGCAAAATAAGAGATCTGTTCATCGCGATAAATGTCTGAGAAGCTTTTAATTCTTGAATAGCTAAAAAATGGTAGAGAGCCAAAAATCATAAAAATGATTGTTATTACTTCTAGTAAAGGATCGTCATAATGCCCTATGGAATCGTTATAATTAGCGAATCCACCAGTTGATACAGATGACATTCCATGACATATTGCATCAAATAATGACATACCAACCAGATAATAGGAAAGTATGCACAATAAAATTAAACCATAATATATTATGGCAGCATGAATCACTGCATTTTGTGTATTTGGTAGTTTTCTTTTTGTAGCATTTGAGCATTCAGAATGAAGCAAGTTATTTAAACTCAGAATTCTAAGAGTAGGAAGAACTGTAATTCCTGTAGCAATTATGCCAAAACCACCTATACTATGTAATATTACTCTCCACAATAGTATTCCTGGAGATAGCTTTTCAACATTGCTGAATATTGTTGCTCCTGTCGTAGTAAAGCCGGATATTGCTTCAAACAAGGCATCAGCATAGTTTAAATTGTTAAGGTAAAATGGAATAGCGGCAAACAGGGATAAAGCAATCCAAGCGGATCCGGTCATTATAAAAATCACTCGCATCCCACACAACTTACTTAATTTGCCTAAAAAAACAAGAATTGCGCCAGATGTGCAAGTGATCACAAATCCAGTTAAGAAATTTTTCCACTCATACTTCAAATACTTATTAATAATTGCAGGAACAATCATTGTTAAACTAAAAACCAATAAAAACGCTCCAATGATAAATGCAATTGAGCGTAGTGTTTGGAAATGCTGATAATTCTTCATAGAAAACAATATAGTAAAAAAGAAACACTAAACTATATCATGCACTCTTGCCAAAACTTTTTTCATGTCCTCACTTGAAGGAGGAATCAAACCTAGTTTAGATAAGTACCCATCTTCAGCACTGATAGAACTTATAATCTCTTTAATGAATTCTCTTAATCCATCGACGATATTCAAATTTTGCCTTTTTATATAAAGGTATAGAGGCCTTGCTAATATATATTTTCCAGATGATATATTTTCATAAGTTGGCTCAATCCCAGCAATTGTACTTCCTTGTATTTTATCTTGATTTCTGATCAAAAAACTAAAACTAAATATCCCTAAAGCATTCTTATTACTTTTTAATTTTTGTATTATTACGTTTTCATTAATTCCAACTTGCTTATATCTTCCATCATCTCTTATACTGCCACAAATTCTCTTTCTTTCTTCCAAATTTTCAAAATTTCTTTCGAAGAATTTTGAATTTATACATAAATATCGATCAAGCATAATTGAATTAATCAATGTTTCATATGTACCTGTATTTTGATGAGGGCCATAAATTTCAATTTCTATTTTTGGCAAGGTCTGATTTACATCAGACCAAAACTTTTTATTATTTTTTATCAATTTATCATTTTCTTGAGAATATACAGATAAAGTTTCAAATAAATCCTTTTTCGAAAAATCAAATTTATGGCTTTGATTTGAGTTTGCAATTACAATTCCATCATATCCAATGATAATCTCTATTACTTCTTCAACTTTATTCCTTTTACACAGTTCTATTTCTGCATTTTTTATAGAACGAGACGAAGTAACAATATCTGGTGTACTTTCTCCTATCCCTGAACAAAACATTTTGAATCCTGACCCACTTCCTATCGATTCTACAACTGGAGTTTTAAAAGAAAATACACGATTAAAATCTTCAGCTATAAATGAAATAAAAGGAAAAACAGTTGAAGATCCAACAATTCTAATATATTTTCTCGCATCAACATTTGAAAAAGGCAAGAACAGTGTATACATAAAAATAAAAAAAAAGCCTCTAAGCATTATTTTTAATTGAGAATATATATCTCAATTATAATAATAAAAAAGATTAAAATGGAAAGTTTTAATTTTCTCAATACTGATTAGTAAATTTTTCGCATTATTTTTAATATTTTTATCTAAAAAGCCTATAAACTACTATATAAATAGTATTACTAAATAGAGTTATATAAAAACTCCCCTAACAAAGATTTTCAATTAATATTCTTCCATAACACTAACGAAATCTAATCTTTTTAAGATTTATTTTGATTTACTAAATAAATTTTAAAATTGAGTGAAAAATTCTTCATAAGAAGAAACCAAATTATAATTGTTACTTATTTTATTTTTTTTTTATGTATTGCATGTCAAGATTCCATTTTGACTAATCTTCAATTGCGCTGAAGTACTATCAATTTTTGAAATACCACAAAAAGTAAACTGGTCAAATAGTTATCAACTTTAGTTGAATGCATAGCTTTAATACACTGTAAAGTGTGATATTTGCTTTGTATCAAAAAGTAATACGCAGCTTTTAGAAAATTAGTTAATATACTTCCATTTTAGATATAGCTTTTTTATTACATATCAAAGCATTACTAAATTTTAGCAATATTAAATATTAAAGTTAATATGAAAACCAAACAATCTAGTTAATAGATATATTTAAGTTTAATTGCTTAAACTTACAAAGTTTTTTGACATTAATTGCTAACTTGAATTTTTCAAATTTTATTAACTATTGCTTAAACTCATTTAATTTAAATGCCAACCTCATCGATAAGTTAAGTTATTTTAGTTTAAACACATCATTATATTTTTTTTGTAACTAAATTGCACTCTAAATTATTTAGTTTGTATTTTTTATTAAACTATTTGTTTGATTAACTTTTTTATCTAAATTTTTGCCATATATCGTATAATTCATCTCTATATTAAGTAGTTAGAGTATCTAAATTGCTCTCATAAAACCTGTTTTTATATTTTCAAGTACATCTCTAAAAGATATTGCTTTAATTATATTATTCTCAATCACTTAACTTATTTTTTTATTTTGTTAAATGTTTCTAACTTTCTTTGAAAATTGATCTTATACTTTTCTATATTTTCTTAAATTCTTAATTTTTATGTGCAAATTTTATTTGCTTAAAATATTAAGACTAACTTATTTGTTCTCTAAATTAAGCGATGATTTTCATGTATTACATTAAGTTTTCTTTGCCTATTTTTAGGCTTCTTTTTTTTTGCTATATCAAGAGTTTAATTTAATAATTTAAAATTAAAAATCTTCTTAATATTTTTTTCACGTTTAATTTTTAAATCTTGAACTTTTAACTCAGTTGTAACTTCTTATTGATTACAAATTTTTGTTTTTTATTTTAAGATAATATTTTTTATTAATAAAGTGTACTTCTATCAAATCTAATGAAGTTTAGGATTAATTTATATATAGCAATATATTCTTTTTATTTACATCTCTAATTTCTTATCAGAACTATCGTTCTACTTTACTCTTCTCAAGTTAATTTATTATCTAATTTAAATTTCAAAATATCTTGCTTTTCATTCAATTACAAATTTTTAAAATTTCTTTATTTTTTATTGATTTAGCTCCAAAAATTTTTTTGTTTTCTGCAATTTCTACAAATTTTTGTCAAATATAAAAAGCTTGAATGTTTAAATAATCCTCATTCAGATATCACAATTAAGTTAATGCACAATAATTTTTACTATTAAAAACTTTTCTTTAAATTTTATGCATTTTAAATACATCTATTTTTTTTGTTTTAAAAATTATTATATTTTAATATTTTGAAATATAGTTGAGCTTTATTATTACTTTGAATATAACTAAATATTTATTTTCAAGACTCTCTTTGAAAAACGCTTTGCATATTTTAGAATATCTTTGCTTTATAAAAGCGTAAAAACACACTGGGGACATTTAAAAAAATCTCGATATTTTTTAAAAAAAGAATATGAAAAATAATATTTTTCGACATTTTTCTGATTGTCATTGACAATCTTATTGTCATATTTCTTCTACAAGATTACTACGTATAATTATAATTTATTCGTACTTTTTATTAAGTAAAGCGATTCTTATAGTTTATATCTCATATCTCAAGTTTTATTCGTCTTTCTTATGAAGAATTTATGAAGAAACTCTAGACTTTATTTGTTATCAAACTAGAAATGTTCTATAATTGTCTCTTAAATCATTTTTATCATTGATAAAAATTTCTTTCACTTAAAATAAAAGTGATTTATAAATGAAAATTTTACCTCAAAGAGAATATAAATGTCTTATCATAGTATATCTCTTCTCTACAGTAATATAAAAAAATAACTTCATTATAATCTAACTAAAATAATTATTTTAAATTAAATGATTTTATAATACTTTTCTGTTTACAATTAAAGATATTCTTTTTACTTTTACTATTTAAATAATTTTAGAATTATTATTCTTGATTTAAGATAGATAAGAAATAAATAATACTAGAATTAACCAATCTAAAGAATGAATGTTTATAACAAAATAAATAGGTCATCATAACTACGTTAAATTAAAAAATAAAGAAATCTGAATTTACACTTGATTATTTTATAACCTCTTAATTATTACATGTTTAATTATATTGATATTAATACTTAAACTAGTAACTTGCTTTTAACATTAATAGATTTTTATGAAATATGCTTGTGAAATTTCATAAACTTTAGTCTTGCTTTCACTTTACATATTGGTATTTCTTTACTTACTCTCTTTGAGTTTACCAAGACGTTCAGCAGTTTTAAGTAGAATCTTGCGGCGTTTTTAAAATCTGAAAGATTATCTAAAATAACTGCTAAATTGTACACATAAAAAATATTTTCTTTATCAAGGGAAATTGCAGCTATCATATATTTTTTAGCTTTTATATAATTTTTCTTTTTAATATAAATTAAACTTAAATTTGCCAATAAGGGAGCGTAATTTTTACGTATATCGTACAATTTTAACATTTCACTCAATGCTAGATCAGGGTTATATTCTGAAAGTATTGTCAAAAAATTTTCTAATATATGAAAGTTATTAGGATATTTTTTCAATAGCCTTGTATAGATCTCTACAGCCTTTTTATACTCTTTGTTCAAGTAATAAATATTTCCCAATCCAATCAAAGCATTTTTATGATAAGGATATTTTATAATGACTTGATTAAGAAAATACATTGCATTCTTATTATCTCCAGATTCAAAAGAATCCTTTGCTTTCTTTAATATTGAGTATATACTAAAGTGTTTGCCAGAGCTATGTGCAACTTTGATATTAAATCTATCACTTTTCTTTTCAAGAATATCAAAGTCTTCGTATTTTTGCTCAGCTTTTATATATTTAGCAGCGTTATCAAAGATTTTTTGTATTTTTAAATGCTCACTACTAGCATGAGCAACAGGGAAAAAACTTAGTAAAGTTATAAAATAAATTATTATGCAGATAAATATTACAGATATTCTAGCGCTGTAATAACCATAAATTGACACACTTTTTATAAAAAAATAAGTAAATCTTGTTTTCTATTGAATTGAATACCAATCCATAGTATTATGGATCTATAAAAATAAACTTGTTAATTATCCCTTCAATAAATAAAAATTTAATTAATTAAAGCAAACATATATATTGAATTAACTGGATAGCAATGTTCATAATGTGATTTTAATATTTTAAAGTGTAAGAAGAAAATCTGCTGATCTATAATTTTCACCAGTACTATTGCAATTCCATCAATTGATGTATAAGCTCTAGATTAGAGTTGTTTATGAAAAAAAAATGAAACTTTGTTATTCATTTGATGATGTACTGCTCTCTCCTGCTCATTCTGACGTGTTGCCTTGTGATACGGATACAAAAACTTATTTAACAAATAGCATAGAACTCAATATTCCTCTTATATCCTCTGCAATGGATACTGTTACCGAATCAGATTTCGCAATAGCTATTGCTCAACACGGTGGAGTAGGCTGTATACATAAAAATCTATCAATATGTAAGCAAGCGTCAGAAGTTAGAAGGGTAAAAAAATATGAAAATTGGATTGTATATAATCCGATTACAATTTCTCCAGATAAAACTGTTGCTGAGGCTGTTTCTTTAATGAAAGAATATAATTATTCAGGCATTCCTGTGGTTGATCGATTCAAATTAGTTGGAATTTTAACTAACCGAGATGTGAGATTTATTGAAGATCAGAATATGGGTATAAAAGTATCTGAAATAATGACAAAAGACAAACTAGTGACAGTTCGTGAACAAGAAGTGAATAGCACCTCAGCAATGAAATTGCTACATGAAAATAGAATAGAAAAGCTTTTAGTTGTAGATGAAAACTCTTGCTTTATAGGACTCATTACAGTTAAAGATATTGAAAAATACAATAGAAATCCCAATTCATGTAAAGATAGTAAAGGTCGACTTAGAGTTGCTGCCGCAATTGGTACTGGAAAAAAAGATGGTATAGAAAGATGCGAAGCTTTAATTCAAGAAGAAATTGATGTTGTTGTTGTAGATACTGCTCACGGTCATTCCGAAAATGTCATTAATACCATTAGAGAAATAAAAACTATGTACCCAAACACACAGCTAGTTGGTGGTAATATTGCAACAAAAGAAGGTGCTGAAGCATTAATTGATGCTGGAGCTGATGCAGTAAAAGTCGGTATAGGGCCTGGATCTATCTGTACAACTAGAATAGTTACAGGTGTTGGTGTGCCGCAATTTTTCGCGATTCAAAATGTTGCAGAAGTGTGTAAGGTAAGAAAAGTAAGATTGATTGCTGATGGCGGAATAAAATATTCAGGAGATGTTGCAAAGGCCATTGCAGCTGGCGCTGACTCTGTAATGATTGGTTCACTTTTTGCTGGCACTAACGAAAGTCCAGGAGAAGTCATTATGTACAAAGGTAGAGCATACAAATGTTATCGAGGAATGGGTTCTGTTAGCGCAATGAAAAGAGGTTCAGCAAATCGTTATTTTCAAAATAAAGACTTAAAACTAAAATTAGTTCCACAAGGAGTAGAGGGAAGAGTTCCATTTAAAGGTCCTGCTGCTGGGGTAATTCATCAATTAGTTGGCGGATTACGAGCTGCAATGGGATACACTGGTAATAAGAGCATAGAGGAAATGAAGAAAAACTGCAAATTCGTTACAATTACTACATCTGGACTTAAAGAGAGTCATGCTCATGATGTGATTATCACTCAAGAGGCTCCAAATTATACTTATCAAGTATTTGATTTACCGAATGATCCAAAATAAAATTCTTTTTGAAAAATTTTACCAAGATATCTCACATGAGGTTGTAACGGTAATCCTGCCGCCGTTTAAAGAGGTGCAAAATTAATTAAAAATTAAAAAATCATTCTAGTTAAGACAGAAAGGGATATAGTTTGATAACTAAACAATGTTTAACTCGTAATTTTTTCTTCAAAGTTTGATAATTTTAACTTTTGAAAAAAGTTAGTAATTTTAATTACTAAATCAATAAAATTTTATTTTTAAATAAAAATCAGATTTAGTTAAAAACTAAGAAAATTCATTTTTTCTTTTGTATTTTTTTTCTTTAAGTAAAAGATCTTTACTTTCGATCAAAAAAGGGAATTATTTTTTTTAGCATTTAAAGTACAATAAAACGTCACATTGCTCTTAACACAAGTTTAAATTTAAAAAGGGTACAGAGTATGGAATTAACCTGATACACAGAATTGTTAAATAAATAAACAGTTTCCGTATAAACGTACATCTCTCTATTTTGTTATATGTATTTTTGCATGCAAATTTAAGTTTTACCCTGAGTCGACACTGTATCTAGAATCTTTATCACTAAGATATAAAATAAATACATCAAAGAGTTTTTTTAATTATTTACAAATAAATGACTTTATATAAGCTTGCTTGAACTTCTATTATTTAGAGGAAAATATAATTCAATTACGAAGATGTAATGTGAATATAACGTAAAAATAAATTATGAAATATAGATATCAATCTTAGTATTTTAACTATTTAAAACCAGTACAGATTAAAACTAAACAATAGTTTTATTCTTATAATTAAAAATTATACTATGAAATAGTTTTATGAAATTTTTGCACTAGGAGGAGTGTTTCCTCTCATAAAGAATTCAAAGCATATTGAATTTAAAGAGTATCTTAACTATACTACAACACGTTAAAAGTTGATAAAAATTTTCAATGAAACACTCTAATTCATAAATAAAATAGATGCAAAGTGAGCTATTTTAACGTAAAAAGTATTAAAATAATTGGTAGGTATTTTATATTTAGTCTATTAATTTAAGCCTGGTAACTCTCATTAAGTATTTTTTATTCAATCTTTATATCGCTACTTTCATATTGTTTAAACAACATAGCAAAATAAATTATAAAAATAGACTTTTTCATATTGCCAATCGTTAAACTAAATAGATATTTTTGTGGGAGCGCAGTAATAGTCTTACACAAAGTAGCCTTAAAGTATTCAATTAATCAATCAGGAACAAGCAATATCTATAAACTTATTACAATTGTTATCATTAATTATCATTAAAGAGATAGGTATTTATTTTATAATCGGTTTAATAATAATGGTAAAAAAATGGCTGGATATCATCAAAATTGCAGCAGAAAATTGGTACAATGCTCTCGTGTCACTGAGCAAATATGAAAAAGTACTTACAAAAACACCTCAAAATAATATCAGCCCTTTTAAATATACTTAATTGCACCAAAGATTTTAACTTCAATCATAGAGTATTTCTCCATTCTTGCAATATATACAGATCTAACAGGAATATTCGGTGGATATATTAACTGCACTTTTTGAATTCAATCATAATTTGAATATATATAAAACATACGGTTCAGTTTTTCTATATAAACGATTTTATTACTAGATTGGTAAAAGCAACTGTTTTTTTTGGACTAATAATTTCTATCTCAAGTTGCTATTATGCTTTTTCTCATTGTAGAAAAGGCGCTCAAAGAGTTGGGTATTGCTCTATAACATCAGCTTGTCTGTTTATTACATCTATATTGACTATAGTAGTACAAGCTACATGATTAATTTGATACATAGATGATCCCATAATATATAATATCATTATTAAATTTAAATCTGTCTTTTGATGACAAAACAATATTGAACAATGTTAAGTTTTGATATATTTAGAGAGGAATCGTTAGTTATACTTAGCAGCTCAAGAAGCGGTAAGTCTGTATTAACAAAAACTATCATTGGTCTATTGATATCAGATTCTGGATTTATTAAAGTAGATAGCAAAAATAAGTTTCGTAGTTTTATTTCAAAATTTCGCCTTGTTTGATGATATTTTTACGGTCCAGAAAAATATAATTTTTAATTATAAAAACGTTTTAATATCAATAAAAAGGAAGCAAAGCAGCTATCGATTAAAAAATTAAATAATGTATCAAACTAGGAAAAGAAAACATAGCAGATATATTGCCAATAGAGAGAGCTATCAGAGCAGAATAAAAAAGAGTAACACTTGCAAGAGCAATTGCACATCACCCAGAAATATCATAACATTTGGATGATCTAACTTCAAAACTAGACCCTAAATTACGTCAGATATAGTAAATAAAATAATAATAAAACTGTACAAAAACCTTTATAATCTTACAAATTATTACAAATATATTTACGCATGATATTTATAGTGCATTTAGATAGCTAATAAAGCAATAGTATTACGTGATGGGAAGGTATTATCTTCATATGGAATTATTCAAGAAAAATAAAAACACCAAAAATGAATATGTAAAAAATTTATCATTTAACACATACATAAAAATAAAAATCTCTACTTTATTACTTGTTTTCGAGACATATAATTTTCATCATGCTTTGCAAATACCATGTCTGCTAAAAAAGCTCCGTTATCAAGCATTCTACCTTGTACAACAACACCACTTTTTTCTGAAAACATTGGTGGAAGTATTCCATGATATTTTACAACAACACTTTTATTAAAATCAGTCATTTGAAAAATGACTTCATTCTCATTAAATATCAAACTATCTTCAATAACCATCCCACCAATACGAATCAATTTTTGATTGTCTTGTAAAACTACCATTTCACTTACTGTATAAAAAAACGAAATATTCTTCTTGAGAGTTGTCAAAATCAAAAAAACTGTACAATTCAAAAAGAAAAAAAATCCCAAAACTATAAATAATCTCTTATACTTCTTCTTTATCATTGTTTTTAATGCTCTTTAAAATCCTTTTACTTTTAATGTAGCAAAAAATAGTAAAAATTAGTTCTCCAACAATCAATGTAAGACCAATAAAATACGCAAAAATTATATATGTATTCATAATACACTATTAATAAATAATTCACCTGCATGAAAATAAATTAAACTTCCATTTTTCTGTTTTAATACTAATCTACCGCTCTGATCTATATCAATAAAAATTCCATCGTACAATTTGCCAGCTAGTTTTATACTGATTTGTTCATTGATCTTAAATCCTCTTTTTAACCACATTTCTCTTATGGGAGAAAATCCCTTGAATGTCCACTGTTTTCTTAATTTATTAAAATTTAATATTAATTCTTTTAATAAATCCATATTAGATACAGATCTACCATATCTACTAATGCACGTTGCTTCTAAAAGAGGCGCATGATTAATATTAATTCCAATTCCTATAACTAAACAACTCGAATTGGATTTTTTTTTAAGCAATATTCCACTTATTTTTTTATTATCTACTAAAATATCATTCGGCCATTTATATTGGATTTTGCTTTTATCTATAAATAGAGACAATGTATCGCCTATAGCAATAGAAGTAACAAATGTCAATTCCGTTAATTTACTTAAATTTATTCTATCATTACATAATTCGATTCTAGAGTAAAACGTTGGAATAAAATCAAAATTATTGTACATAAGATTTATAATTAGACTTGCATAAAAATTACCTTTTGGCGAAATCCAACTTTTTTGATCTCTTCCTCTACCATCTGTTTGTTTATCAGCAATTATAACTATTTCAGTTGATATTTTTTTTTCATCAATTAAATGCAATGCTGCTCTATTAGTATTAGAGACTTCTTCATAATGATAAATACAAAAACCATTGAATGTTTCAAAAATCACTCTATAACTTCTCCCTAGTTATAAAATGAATTAGCGAGTATAAATCTTCCACATATACAAAGAAAACAATATTGGCCAAAGACGACGCAGAAATAATCGCAAATAGCATATTAGAGTAGGTAATTTTACTATCAGTATCTTTATCGAAATATAAAACTTTTACGATATTGAGATAATAATAACACGATACAACACTTGTTAGTGCAAAAATTAAAGATAAACTGATAAAGTTTGAATTTATTAAATTCTTAAATATGAGAAACTTAGCAAAAAAGCCTGCAAACGGAGGTATTCCCGCCATAGAAAACAATAATACAGAAAGATGAAATGCTAGAACTGGATGCTTTTTCCACATACCAGACAAGTTTATAATGTTGCAATCATCATCGTCAATTTGTATAAAATATGAAAATAACCCTATACTTGTAATAATATATATTATTAAATATATCAAAGAACTATTTATTCCTACTTGCGTAAAAGTAGAAAGCGAAGCAAATATGAAGCCAATGTGACCTATTGAACTATAAGCAAATAATCTTTTTAGGTTTTTTTGTCTTAATGCTCCAAGTGTTGAAGCAACAACAGATAATACTGAGACATAAAAAAAAATAGGTTGGATGTAATTTTTAATATTTGTTAATTCCTCATTCATAAACCTAATCAAGAATGTTAAGATTGCAACTTTTGGAGCAGAAGAAAAAAATGCAGTAACTATAGTAGGTGAACCTTGATAAACATCTGGAGCCCACATGTGAAAAGGAACAACAGCAAGCTTAAAACACAAACCAATAAAAATAAATGCCAATCCAAAAATTATTCCATATACTAAATGATGATTTTGTATAAATAAGCTTAACTGATGTAAATTTACTTGCCCTGTATATCCGTACAGCAATGAAATTCCATATAACACGATACAAGAAGATAGCGAACTGAACGTAAAATATTTTACTCCTGCCTCACATGAGTAAACTGAATCTTTGTTGAAATTTGCAAGAACAGATAAAGGAAGACTCATTAATTCAAAAGCTAGATAAAAAGAAATTAAATTATTTGCCGAAACGAGAGTAATCATACCAAATACAGCAAAAAGAATCAGTATTGAAAATTCATATTTAAAATTGTAACTTGACAAATTAAGCAATAAAAGTATTAAAGCTCCCACAATGAGGATTAGCCCCTGAGCTGATCTTATATATAAGTTGAATTTTAATAATGAATTAAAGAGAAAAAATTCATTGTTTTCTGTTAAAAAAATCAAGATAAGTAAGGTAATTGTAATGCAACAAAATGCTAGAAAATTAGTTATACGGTGATTTAATACAATTCCAGTTAGCAGTAGCATTAATGAAGAAATAATAGAAAATATTTCAGGCAATATCTGTATATAGCTCATAATACTTTATATTTAACTAATAAATCTGCCGTACACAACTTTAGAAAGTTAAGTACAAAAGATGGATAAAAACCAAGTATAATAATACTTATTGCAAGCAAAGTTAAAATAGAAGATTCTATACAGTCTAGATTATCATTCAATAATTCAAAATAACCAGGTCCCCATATTATTTTCCTGCATAAGTTCAGCATATAAACTGCACTTAAAATTGTGCCAAATGTTACAAATCCTGTAAAAAATCCTATATTCTTAAATATTCCAATCATGGCCAGAAATTCGCCTATAAATCCAGACGTTCCTGGTAGTCCAATAGAGGCCATTGAAAATAAAACAAACATAAAACTAAATTTTGGCATTGCGTTTACAATTCCAAAATATCTTGAAACTTCCAAAGTTTCAGTTCTTGAATATAACATTCCAACGCAAAAAAACAACGCAGCGGAAATAAGGCCATGGCTAACCATTTGGAATGTAGCACCAAGTATTCCTTCTTCACAAAGTGAAAAAAGTCCAGCGGTTACAATTCCCATGTGTGCTATCGAAGCATAAGCTATTAACTTTTTAATATCATTTTGAACAAATACAATTAGTGAAATATATATTACTGCGATTGCGCTTAATACAGTAACGAAATTTGAAAAATAAAAACTTGCATCAGGTAACATTGGAATAGAAAATCTTAAAAATCCATATCCTCCCATTTTTATAAGTAGACCAGCTAAAATTACAGATCCAGAAGTTGGAGATTCGACATGTACGTCAGGAAGCCAGGTGTGAAATGGAAACATCGGAATTTTTATCGCAAAAGAGAAAAAAAACGCAATCCACAATAATAATTGAGTTCGAAGATCAAGACTTGGCATCAACTCAGTTAACTCTTGTATATTAAATGTTCCATATATATTATATATATATGCTAATCCAAGCAAAAATAATAAAGAACCTACAAGTGTATAGAGAAACAATTTAAATCCAGCATAAACTCTTCGAGTTCCGCCCCAAATGCCGATAATAAAAAACATTGGTATTAAAACAGCTTCAAAAAACACATAAAAACCTATAGCATTCAATGAAACGAAAAATCCAATTACAAAACTTTCAAGTACTAAAAACAATGCAATATATGCTTTGAGAGGCATATAATTCATTTTACAATTGTAAAGTGCGCAAATAAAAAATAGAAAAGTTGTAAGAAGAAGAAAAAGTAGAGATATACCATCGACACCTAACTCTACGTTCTTAACTATACTACTAACAAGTTGAAAGCCTACACGATTGTAATCAAATTTTATACAAGCTATTATACTAAGTATAAATGGAACTATAGCAAAAAATAAAGAAAAGAACTTTAAAAATAAAGTAGATCTACTATCAATTTTAACTAAAGTTAAAATTAACGCTCCCATTAATGGAAACGAGAATGTACTAAGCAATAACACTTTCTATTTAATTCCAATAATACATAAAGCGCCAATTATTAAAGTAATAAAGATAATAAACGCATAATCAAATATACAACCCGTCTGTAACTTTATAAAGTCTTTCGAATATCTATCAATTAAATTAGCTATACCATTTGGTCCAAACGAATCAACGACTTTAACATCAAATTTCCATAGAAACTGTGATATAAACTTCATTGGCTGAATTACAACGAAATCATATATTTCATCAAAGTACCATTTATTTTGTAAAAGTTTAAATAAAAATTTTGTTTTAGTCTGCTGATATCCCTGATATTTGCAGTAAATTAAATAAGAAAGCATCATCCCACTTAAACTTACTAGGGTTGGCAATGAATCTATAAAATCATCACCATATTTGTTACTAATAACGACTAGACTCGATTTCCAAAATATATCACTAGTTATATTTAAAATATTTACTCCCCATACTCCAGAAAGTATCGATCCAAAGGCAAGTACTAGTAGTGGTATAAGCATAATTTTTGGTACTTCGTGTATGTTGATTTTACTTTGTTTTTGACTATGAAATACAAGGAACATTATTCTAGAAGAATAAAAAGTAGTAAAGAATGCAGCGACCAGAATTGTTACAAAAGCAAAACTATTAGTACTATAAGCATGTTTAATAATCAGGTCTTTTGAATAAAAACCTGCAAATGGAAATATTCCAGAAAGCGCAAGAGATCCGATCCACATAAAAGTGTACGTGCAAGGAATTTTTTTCCAACAGTTTCCCATTTGTTGAATATTTTGTTTGTGATTCATTGCATGAATCACATTACCAGCACTAAGAAATAACAAGGCTTTGAAGAAAGCATGAGTTACTAAATGAAAAATAGCGAAATTATAAGCAGAAAGTCCGCATGCCACAAACATATAACCAAGCTGACTACAGGTTGAATAAGCAATTATTCTCTTTATATCGTTCTGAACGATTGCAACCGTAGCTCCAAAAAATGAAGTAAGAGCACCAATTATCACTATTAATTCTCGCGCTAAAGTTGATAACTCGAACAACGGAGAACATTTTGCCACTAAGAAAACGCCTGCTGTAACCATAGTTGCTGCATGAATAAGTGCAGAGGCAGGTGTTGGACCTTCCATTGCATCTGGCAACCAAATATGAAAACCAAGTTGAGCAGATTTTCCCATACAGCCAATAAAAAGCAATATACATATTGCATGAATAACTTTGAATTCATAACAAAATATCCTAATATTTTGCATACCGAGAAGATTAGCTTTGCTAAAAAGCTCAGAAAATTTCAAAGAATGAAATGTGCAATAAATAAGAAAAATTCCGATCAATAGTGCAAAATCTCCTATTCTATTTACAATAAATGCTTTAAAAGCTGCATTATTTGCAGAGTATTTCTGAAACCAAAATCCTATCAAAAAATAAGAACACAAACTGACTCCCTCCCAACCAAAGAAAAATTGTACAAAGTTGTCACTTACAACCAAAACAATCATACAAAACGTAAACAACGATAGAAGAGAAAAAAACCTAGAAGACTTACACTTATCATATTCCATATAACCTATGGAATAAAAATGAACTATTAAAGAAATCGTAGTAATTACAACCAACATCAAAGATGTTAAGATATCTACGCTAATTACATAATCAACTTTTAGAACATCAAACGAAAACAAAGAGAATAAATTCAGTTGATAATTTTGAGAAAAGGTAAAAAAAACATACCAAGCTAAAATAGTAGATATCCCAATTCCTGCAGTTGTCATTAACTGACTAAGAACACCGCTTTTAAAAAAGGCTGCAAACAATGAACTAAAAAGCGGCAAAAATACCATCAATTTTAGTACATGAATCATATTATCTTTACTCTTTCATTAGATTTGCTCGTTCAACGTCTATATTGCCAGAGTTTCTGTAATATACAACAAGTATTGCGAGTCCTATCCCTGATTCTGATGCGGCAACAGTTAATACAAACATAACAAAAATTTGCCCAACTATATCATTCATAAAAGCAGAAAAAGCAATCAAATTAATATTGATTGCTAGTAACAGTAATTCTATTGATAACAAAATATTAATTATACTTTTACGATTAATAATAATGCCACACATACCAACAGTAAATAAAATAGCTGCAACTATTAAAAAATGATTTAATCCTATTTCCATTCTACTCCTTTTCCAAATTTAGCTTTAACTAATTTTACAGATGAAGACTGTGTCAACTGCTTCAATACATTCTGTCTCTTAATTTCTTTTTTCTTTTCATATAAAGCAAGAGCAATTGAACCTACAATTGAAACAAGTAGTAGAATGCCAGAAAGATGAAAAACGTACATATACTCAGTATAAAGTAAATTGCCTATTGCTTTTACGTTATTGGCATTATAGTTTATAAGGCCAATTCTACTAGGTGTAGAACTGCGAATCACGAAAACGATAATAAGAAAAAAAAAGACACATGATGCAGAAGCAATGGCTAAATACTTTACAAAACCATGACGGAATCTAACGTAATCAATATCGAGCATCATAACTACAAAAAGAAATAACACTGCAACAGCTCCAATGTACACTATTAACATAATCATTGCAATAAACTGAGCCCCAAGGAGTATAAACAGAGCTGCAGAATTAACAAAAGTAAGAATTAAGAACAATACTGAATATACAGGATTTCCTGAAATGATTACGCAAAAAGCTGATAAAATGATAAAAATCGCAAAAAAATAAAAGAAAAAAATCATCAATAAAGCTAAAATAACGGTTATCAATTTAAAGCAACTATTGCTATGAAGTCAATAAACTTATTACATTGTAAAATACATCTACAAAAAAATACTTAAAAAATTCTTTTAATTGTTATTTCTCTAATATTATTTTTTATCTAACACCTATAACTTGATCTTGATTCGCAACATCAATTGCAGAATCAATAAAAAACTTTTCAGAATAAAAACCAAATTATAATTGTTACTTATTTTATTTTTTTTATGTATTGCATATCAAGATTCCATTTTGACTAATCTTCAATTGCGCTGAAGTACTATCAATTTTTGAAATACCACAAAAAGTAAACTGGTCAAATAGTTATCAACTTTAGTTGAATGCATAGCTTTAATACACTGTAAAGTGTGATATTTGCTTTGTATCAAAAAGTAATACGCAGCTTTTAGAAAATTAGTTAATATACTTCCATTTTAGATATAGCTTTTTTATTACATATCAAAGCATTACTAAATTTTAGCAATATTAAATATTAAAGTTAATATGAAAACCAAACAATCTAGTTAATAGATATATTTAAGTTTAATTGCTTAAACTTACAAAGTTTTTTGACATTAATTGCTAACTTGAATTTTTCAAATTTTATTAACTATTGCTTAAACTCATTTAATTTAAATGCCAACCTCATCGATAAGTTAAGTTATTTTAGTTTAAACACATCATTATATTTTTTTTGTAACTAAATTGCACTCTAAATTATTTAGTTTGTATTTTTTATTAAACTATTTGTTTGATTAACTTTTTTATCTAAATTTTTGCCATATATCGTATAATTCATCTCTATATTAAGTAGTTAGAGTATCTAAATTGCTCTCATAAAACCTGTTTTTATATTTTCAAGTACATCTCTAAAAGATATTGCTTTAATTATATTATTCTCAATCACTTAACTTATTTTTTTATTTTGTTAAATGTTTCTAACTTTCTTTGAAAATTGATCTTATACTTTTCTATATTTTCTTAAATTCTTAATTTTTATGTGCAAATTTTATTTGCTTAAAATATTAAGACTAACTTATTTGTTCTCTAAATTAAGCGATGATTTTCATGTATTACATTAAGTTTTCTTTGCCTATTTTTAGGCTTCTTTTTTTTTGCTATATCAAGAGTTTAATTTAATAATTTAAAATTAAAAATCTTCTTAATATTTTTTTCACGTTTAATTTTTAAATCTTGAACTTTTAACTCAGTTGTAACTTCTTATTGATTACAAATTTTTGTTTTTTATTTTAAGATAATATTTTTTATTAATAAAGTGTACTTCTATCAAATCTAATGAAGTTTAGGATTAATTTATATATAGCAATATATTCTTTTTATTTACATCTCTAATTTCTTATCAGAACTATCGTTCTACTTTACTCTTCTCAAGTTAATTTATTATCTAATTTAAATTTCAAAATATCTTGCTTTTCATTCAATTACAAATTTTTAAAATTTCTTTATTTTTTATTGATTTAGCTCCAAAAATTTTTTTGTTTTCTGCAATTTCTACAAATTTTTGTCAAATATAAAAAGCTTGAATGTTTAAATAATCCTCATTCAGATATCACAATTAAGTTAATGCACAATAATTTTTACTATTAAAAACTTTTCTTTAAATTTTATGCATTTTAAATACATCTATTTTTTTTGTTTTAAAAATTATTATATTTTAATATTTTGAAATATAGTTGAGCTTTATTATTACTTTGAATATAACTAAATATTTATTTTCAAGACTCTCTTTGAAAAACGCTTTGCATATTTATTTATTGAATAACTAAAATTTAGCCATAATTTTATTATTAATATTTATTTCTATAGTAAAAGTCATAACAAAAATATTCATCCATTTTTTTATAAAAATAAAGCTATCTAAAATAGAAGCTTGAAATTTTACAAAACGACACTTTCTACTATGTAGATTTTTGATCGTATATCAAAATTCAATAAAAGCAAATTAACATAAAATTATCTAAATGAATAGCAGCATTATTACAAATAAAAATTCATAGAAAACTAATTTAAAATAAATAGAAAGTTTATTTACATATATTTTACTGAAGCAGTGTGTAAAAACCAAGCTAAAACTAAAAGAGGAGTGATTATTACCGCGAAGTATCATAACCTACTACCCCCGTACACACTCTATATCCCTATCTAATAGGTAACACTAAAATTGAAAATTTTAGCTTAATCGAAAGAGAAATATCAAAGATTTTAAATCTAAAAAAAATAATTGTAAAGATACTGTAATCACAAAATTGTATTTTTTAAAACTAAACTTTATATAAAGTTTTAAGTATTCAATTTTATGATTTTTTTTAAAGAGCAATAAAAAATATTTAAATATATATTTACGCTAAAAAACTTATAAATATACAAGGAATAAAAATATTACATTTCTAAGTAGAAAAGTTATCAAATTTTAAATTTGCATAGATTTAGTATTATATTTTTATTTTAAAAAATTTCATTAAGAAAGTAAGAAAATTGTAGAATTTATGAAATTTTTTATTTCATGTTATAAATAGTTTATAGCTAAATCAGCATTTGCTGGCAAATTAACTTTTTTACTTCTAAAATGATTGAATTTATAAGTTTATTATATGATTTTTTTCATGTATAAATTACAACAAATTTCTACAGGTGATTTTTATGTGTAAAATTATAGAAATTAGAGCGCCAAAGACTCTTGGTGGTGAGTCTATTACAGAGGGTGTAATTAAAATAAAAAAAAGCATTGGCGAAATGGTAGAAGTAGATGATTTAATCTTTGAAATTGAAACTGACAAAACAGCACTTGAATTAACTGCAGAAACTTCGGGACAAATAATTGAGTTTCTTGTAAAAGAAGATGACGTGATAAGTCCGAATCAACCACTGGCAAAGCTTTATTTAAAAGATACAAAAAAAATAGAAAAGATAGAAAAAGAAGAAACAAAAAGAGAAGAGATAGCGGAAAAAGAAATAGATAGAAAAGACAAAAGTGAAGCTAGTGTTAAGAAGTGCGCACCTTCAGCTAGCAAAATTATGAGAGAAAATCCAACAATCATTACAGAAGATGTCAAAGGTACTGGGATTGGAAGGAGAATAACCAAGGCAGATCTGATAGACTACGTAAAAAAAAGTGCAGATATTGAACAGCTTGCTGTCGAGTTGCAATCAAAAGAAAATACCATGATAAATGATGAGCAAAGAGAAAAAAGAGTAAAAATGAGCAAAATAAGACAGGTTATCGCTGCTCGATTGAAAGAATCTCAAAACACTGCTGCAATACTAACCACATTTAACGAAATTGACATGAAAAATGTCATGGATCTTAGGGCAAAGTACAAAGAAATTTTTGAAAAAAAATATGGAGTAAAGATGGGTTTCATGTCCTTTTTTATAAAAGCAGTAGTACAAGCGATTAAAGAAGTTCCTGAGATCAATGCTGAAATCTCAGGTAATGAAATTGTATATAAGTATTATTATGATATAGGTGTTGCTGTTGGTACAGATAAAGGCTTAGTTGTGCCAGTCATTCGAAATGCTGATAAGATGTCATTTGCTGAAATTGAGTTAAATTTGGCGATTCTTGGCAAAAAGGCACGAGAAGGAAAACTGCAAGTATCAGAAATGGAAGGTGCAACGTTCACTGTTTCAAATGGCGGAGTATATGGATCACTTCTTTCTACCCCAATCATAAATCCACCACAATCTGGAATACTTGGCATGCATGCAATACAAAATAGACCAATTGCTATTGATAGCTCAATCTTAATTAGGCCAATGATGTACGTTGCACTCTCCTATGATCACAGAATAATTGATGGCAAAGGAGCGGTTACTTTCCTTGTCAAAATAAAAAATTATATAGAAGATCCAGGCAGACTAGTTTTAGCATTATAGTTCATGTGCATCAATATTGTCACTACTAATTTAGATTAATTTCATTTTCATTTTGAATCAGAAATTCAATAAAAGCTTTTTGTGGCATTAAAATTGTTCATCTTATACTTCCTAAAAAAATTATTTAAAGAATGATAAATCTTGTTAATGCTTTATAATTGATCTCAGGAACTACATCATTAGCAAAAACAGTGTGAAGTTTTATCTTCAAAATTAAATTATTAAAAGCTTTATCATGATGCATTTTCTCATTAATACTAGTTAAAAACTACTAGAGATTTTCTCTACTGCGTTATTATTTCTCTAGAGAATTTTGTTTTTCTAAAGTAGAGAATTACGTTTTATATAAAAAATACTTTTCTAAATTCAAATAAAAACTTTCTTTTAATAATTCATCATTCATGAATTATAACCGAGCTGCATTATATTTGCTGCGAAGTAAAGTATCTAATACTATGAAATTATATTCCATGGAATTTTCCATAATTTTTACTTATTGAGTTTAAACTCAAAATATCTCCACAGAGAAATATTCTTGTAATTAATATGAACGTAATTTGTAAATAAAACTCTTTGAACTTACTAACCAACAACATTACCCATTATTTTTATAAATGGCAATTTTGCACTTTATAGATCACAAAAGCCATTTTTAATCTAATTTTTACCTTTTAGATCAAGAAACTTGATCAAAATAACATTTCACTTATTTATATCTCTTAAAGTAAGAGATTGCTGACCCTCAGTTTAAGATACTTAGATATCATCAAAAAACTAAAAAAAATATTACATTAATGTCTCTTTTAGCCAGTTTTTTTATTTTAAATTTTCTAAATTTATATTTAAAAACTTAATTTACTTCTAATATTAGAATAATCATACAATAAAAATCAAGCAACATCAAGGCCTTAATCTGTGCTTTTCAAAGACCTTTTTTTTGAATTACCAAACATAATATCAAAAAAAAATCTTTTTTTTAAAAACAGATAAGTCTTAATATCAAGAGTAAGATTAAAAGAATATTATTATTAGTAATTTTTACTTGAAACCTATATAGTTTCTAGCTAGCCTAGCTTTAGTTTTTCTTTTAAAATCATAAGTACCTTTTTAAAAGTAATCTCTTATTTTTTGTATTAATTTATACAATTTTTTAATTTTCTATTTTTCCCAATAAACAATTAACTGTTTCAGAATTAAATTTAAAATTTATTAATTTTTTCTTACTTTGTAAGAGCATTTTACGTCTTAATGTATTAAGAAAAAGTTCATTTTTACTTTTAAGCTAGTCTAGTTTTTACTTCAATATGGAAGTGTATCTTTAATTCTTTTTAAAATATTAAAAATTACTTATAAAAATCTCTTTTAAGATATTATCGTATAAATTTACTCCATAAAAATGGACTTAGTATACAACTATTAAATAATCAAGTTTTTCACATTTAAATTTTAATTTAAATTTTTAATTCCTTTATTTTTTTGAGTTCTGATTTGAGTCTTAATTTTAAGATTTTTATCTCGCACTTATAATCTTAATCTGATTCCTACACTGTCAAAATTTATTTGACCATAAAATAACAAGACTTATATATACAATATTGTCTGTATTATAATAACCTTTGAACTCAACTAATGTTTTCATCAATTTATTAGATAAATATCTATTCCTTTCATTGGAACGAACTCTATGAGGTTTTTACACTCTTAATATTTTTATTGTGTTTTATACAAGATTTTTAATCAAAATTTAAATCAAAAATTGTTTAAAATAACAAAACCTCTAAGTTCTCAATCAAAAGGGGTGATCTTGACAACTATTTTTTGATTTTAAACTTAAAGAAATAAATATCTTCCTTCTTTCTAGTTGGTATTTATTACCTTAATATCTCTCTAAAGTATAATCAAGTTTCTCAATTTTGATTCTTACCTTACCCTTAGATATATCCCGCTTGTAGAAGCTGGTATAGTCTCTCATTGTTTTAATATAATAAATTAAATATGAGAAAAAATTCATCTAGTTTTGAACTTTCTACTACTTTTTGTGTTCTATTGAACAGAAAATCGATATGAGATTAACCTTTCAATGCAAAAATTATATGAATAAACTTCTTTAGTTTGTAAGTATAAAATATAAATAAAAATTTTTTTTTAATTACTTTAGATATAAAAAGCACCCTAACTATAAATTTATTTGATATAGAATCAAAGATTCTTATTAAATCTTAAATAACGCAACAATATTTTAATATTGATAGATAAGTTTTAGAATGGCAGTTTTAAAACAAATTTTTGATTTTGCATTAAAAAAATCTTTAAGGGTTTCTAAACCTAATATGTAATTGCTGCAGATTGTATTTAGTAATATAATTCTATATTAATAGACGTTACTTTATTAGTTATGTCAAATTATACGCTAATTTTAGCAGTTATTCTTATATTTTTTATCTTCGTATTATCGTTTTTTTTTATAAAAAAAATGTTTGGATCAATGAATAAAAGAATAATAAAATCCTTCGGAAAAATTGTTCAGCAAATAAACGCACTAGAACCGGAAATGCAGAATTTATCTAATGAGCAGCTTGCTGGCAAAACTGAAGAATTCAAGCGTGAGTTGAAAAATGGAAAAACATTAAATGAACTTCTTGTACCTGCATTTGCGGTTGTGCGAGAAGCGTCAAGAAGATTTCTTAACATGAGACACTTTGATGTTCAATTAATTGGTGGAATAGTACTTCATAGTGGTATGATATCAGAAATGAAAACAGGCGAGGGAAAAACACTCGTTGCAACTTTAGCTGCATACCTAAATTCCTTAGAGGGAAAGGGCGTGCATGTTGTAACTGTTAATGACTATCTTGCAAAACGAGATACAGAATGGATGAGTAAATTGTATAATTCTCTGGGAATTTCTGTTGCATTTATCACAAATAATCTGACAGATAAAGAGAGGAGAGATGCTTACAGTGCTGATATTATTTATTCAACAAATAACGAGCTTGCTTTTGATTATCTACGAGATAATATGAAATTTTCTCAAGATGACATGGTTCAAAGAGGTTTCAATTATGCAATAATAGATGAAGTAGATTCTATACTTATAGATGAAGCGCGAACTCCGCTTATTATTTCGGGTTCAATGGAAGAAAATAATCAAATTTATAAACATATAAACAAAATAGTAATCAAATTAGTTGATTCTGATTATGAAATAGACGAAAAAAATAAGTCAGTTTTTCTCACTGAGAATGGTATTTCTCGTGTGGAAAAACTGCTTCGTTCATATAACCTTATTTCTGAAAATTCCTCGCTATATGATACTGGCAATATGATAATGACTCATTATATAGATCAGGCATTACGTGCACATAAATTATTTACTGCTGATAAGGATTATATAATAAAGGATGGTAAAATAATAATTATCGATGAATTTACTGGACGCATGATGGAAGGAAGAAGATATTCCGATGGCCTACATCAGGCGCTTGAAGCAAAAGAAAACCTTGAAATTCAACATGAAAATCAAACTTTGGCATCAGTTACATTTCAGAACTATTTTCGTATGTATAATAAACTCTCTGGCATGACAGGAACAGCAGCAACAGAAGCAGAGGAATTTCTCGATATATATAAACTTAATGTAGTAAAAATCCCAACCAATATGCCTATAAAAAGAATAGATATCGATGATGAAATTTACGGCACAGAAAAAGAAAAACTTAATGCTGTGTTGAGATTTATAGAAGAATGTCACAAACGTCTTCAACCAATTCTTGTTGGAACCGTTAGTATTGAGAATTCTGAAAAACTTTCTTCGCTTTTACGAATTCATGCTCTTAAACATTCAGTTCTAAATGCTCGTTACCACGAACAAGAAGCATATATAATAGCACAAGCTGGAATACCAGGAAATATCACCATAGCAACTAATATGGCGGGACGTGGAACTGACATTCAACTTGGTGGTAATGCCGAAATGATAGCAAAAGTAGAGTTAAATAAAATAAAAAATACTGATGAAAGAGAAAAAAAATATCAAAAAATAATTGAAAGAGTTAAAAAAGATAAAGAAATTGCTATAAAAGCTGGTGGTTTATGCGTAATTGGAACAGAAAGACATGAAAGCAGGAGAATAGATGATCAATTGCGTGGCCGTTCTGGTCGTCAAGGTGATCCTGGACTTTCTAAGTTTTTTTTGTCTCTTGAAGATGACTTAATGAGAATATTTGGTTCTGATAGAATCAGGAGTTTTTTGCAAAAAATTGGATTAAAGAATAATGAAGCTATTCATCATCCATGGATTAATAAAGCACTTGAAAAGGCGCAGAAAAAAGTAGAAGCTCGAAACTATGAAGTACGAAAATCTCTACTTGAATTTGATGATGTAATCAACAATCAACGTAGAGTTATTTTTAAACAAAGAAATCATATTTTACGCAATGAAATCAATAATTTATTCGAAGTATATAGCGAGATAAATGAAAATTTAATAAATAACATAGTACAAAGTGGTTACTACGAAGATTATATTGAAGATATAATTAAGGAATTTTATATAAAATATGGAATAACTCTTAATCAGCAAGATTTAGCAAAATTTTTAAACAAACAAGAAGCTTTAGATTTTATAAATAATAAAGTACAAAGGTTCTTTACTAAGAAAGAAAGATACTTTAATAATCAGCAAATGACAGATTTATGGAAGCCAATAGTAAGACAAATTATGATCACAACACTTGACAATTTATGGAGAGAACATCTTTCAATTCTGGAAAGCTTAAGACAAAGCATAAATTTACGCGCTATTGGACAAAAAAGCCCACTAAATGAATTTAAACGTGAGGCATTTTTTATGTTTGAGTCAATGCTTGAAAAATGGAAGGAGCTTACCATATATCGTCTAGCGCATTTTAAATTAACTGATAATCAAGAGATAGGTAATAGGTTGCTGCATGATACCAAAAAGTATGATTTTCCGAAAGTTTCAAGAAATGATAAATGCCCTTGTAATTCTGGAAAGAAATACAAACACTGTCATGGTGCAGTTACTTTAATAAAATAAAAGAACAAAATTGGAGTTTTTATATTTTTGATCTATTTTTTCGTATTTTATTTATTTTACTGAATTCGTATCATTTTGTCATTTTTATAAGTTTAATTAAAAATACTTATTTTATAATAATAACTATTATTAAAATAATCGCATTATATATCTATAATAAAAACTATAAATCATTTTAAAAATCTATAAAAAATTTTGTTAAAAATTACTTTTGCTATTGGAGAAATAGTATATGTCTTCGTAACGAAGAAACAAATTTTAGTTATATTACTCATGATAAATTTAATCTATATGAGTATATGATCACTCTTAATATAAGGTGTTAATGTTTCAATTATTTGAAATGAAGAATGCAAATAATTATAATAAAAGTTACTATTAAATAGAATATCTTTCTCTAAGAAAAAAATGAAACCTTCAATAATTCAATTTGTTTACAAAACAAGTCTAAAAAATTAAATCTTTTAGATATTATCTTTGATTTCAAAAAAAATAAATCTAATAGCCTTTGTTTTTTTGAAATCAAAAGTTAATTTTTCGTATCATTAATACTAACTCTTACAAATAAATTTTTAAGACTTAGTCTTAATTAATAATTATTACATAGTTTAAATTTAAAATCAATTATAAGAGTTTTGTCTGATTCTTTTCTCTTCTCAAATTCCTATTAGGAAAAATTTTATTTTAATATGCTTTTATTATTACGCGATATATCGCTATATAAATAGATTGCGGCATATCTGACTTGATATATAAATAACGTTTTATTTCTCTTGCATGTAAAATTACTGAGTGATCTTGTCAACGAGACGTACTCGTATAAATGAATTTTTCAGTAATCAATAAAAATTAATATTTTATATCACAAGATACCATTGAAGGATCTTAGTCTATTTAATTACTCCAAACATCGATCTATAAATCGAAGAATTGAAAGTTCAATATTTCTTAAATTTACTAATATCAAACTAATATCAAAAACTAATATCAATAAGATTTAATATTGTACCTTCAAAGTGCCTTATTGTTTACCTCATAGCAGGTGTCCGTCTTTAATTAATAACTTTTATTTACTAAGTTGCAAAATTACTTTTATCTACCATTTTAAGATCAATTATCTTCTAAAATAATAATAAATAAAGTATAACTTCTATACATGTTTATTTACTGTACAGTACAGTACTTCTACTCATAGATGTAATACTGTGAAAAAAATTTATTTTATATTTTTTTATTCTTCTCTCTAATTTCTTTTTCAATTTAAAATTAGAGCCTTTTTTAAAAGCTAAAAGTGTATATATTCATTATGATCTCGTACAAAAATATTATCGAATTAATATGCAATATGCATAAGGTAACAAATATTAAAAATGTCAGCACTACATAATTTTGATTTACTAGGAGTGGGTTGTTACAATTTACAAATAGCGATTCTTCTTTAAATATTAAAGAATACTGTAAGGCCTTGTCTAAATAATTTGTATAGATTTAAGATAAAAAGTAAATTAAGAAGAAAATGATCAAAAAAATAAATGTACTTGAAGTAAAGAAATAAAAGTATTAAAGAAGCTCTAAAATTAATAATTATTCATTAACTTATTTGTATTATAAATATACTGAAGAATTTTTTACTATTTCTAATAAATAATTTATTATAAGCTTGTTTGAGCTTCTTGTATATAAGTAAAAGTAAAATTCTATTTTTTAGAAAAATAAAAATAGTATGTATGGTGATTTTTTCGATTTATACATAATATTAAAGCACCAGGATAATACAGATTTATACAATAATTATCTTTATTAGTTTTTTTAAAAATTTATTTAGAGCTTACAATACATATAAATCAAAATGATGCTGAAAGCATATTCTCTCTAAATATAATTTTCCGACACTTAATCTTAATACTTGAAAAGTATTACATACAAAATGAGCTTTAATAAAACGTACATTTAAAATGTACTTTATTTTATATTTTAAAACGAAATTTTCATTGAATAAAATTTTTGATAACTAGAGAAATAAACTTAAGCTTGCTTCTTAATGTTTTAAATATTAAATTCGCTATTTTATATACTAAAAACAAAAAAAAAATCTCGCCACTTATTTATAATAAACAGTAATAATACCGCTATCTCGAACGATCAAAATTATCTTTAAAAATTTAACCAGAGAACTGCAAACTGCAATCTTAAGCAAAACTAATATATAACCAATTTATATTAGGCTTTAATATACATTAAAGCCTAATAAAAAATTGATGATTACTGATATTCAAAACAAATTAAAATTTTTAATTAATAAATTAATACAATCAATCCTAACTAAAAGTTAGATTTAATCTAGATTGAGAATAGCAGAGTAATTATTAAAAATAAAAGATTAATTCTTAATTAATAATAATCAATCATTAAAATTATAAGTAATAAATGAGATAGAGCAAAATATAAGATATTGATAAAAGTAAGAAAGTGCAAAAATTCTAGACAAAAATTCTAGAATTAAATTAAATGGTCAGTAACGCTTCTTAAAAAAAAGATAGAAGAATCATAAATGGAATATTAATAATATAATATATAGACCTCAAAAATGATCTATAAATTAAGAAATAAATTTTCTACTTGTTTTCTTGAACAAATATTATGATATAAAATCACAGAAAAACTTTTTTACAATACAAATTGTATAATTGAAGATATGAAAAAACTTGACTTAAATTAATGATCACATACCATCAGAAATGACACCCCTTTTTATCTGTTGAAATTATAATTATATAATTAATTGTATATGGTTTATTTGTATGGTTGCTAACCGAAAAAACAGTATTAAGCAAAAAAGTGACAACAAAAATAACTTAACTGGAAATATTGAAATAATAAAAACGGCAGGAGAGCTTTCTCTCCAGAAGGGTTTAGACTTTGAAGTAATAATGAAAGCATTAGAAAGTGCAATAGAAGCAGTTGCTCTTCAAAAATATGGCAATAAAAGTAAAATTACTGTTAACATAGATAGAAATACAGGAAAAGTTACAGCATATAGAGAATTATCTGTTATTGGCGATGAATTGAATAAAGAAAGAAATGTTGGGCGTGAATCAATTACTCTTATGCAAGCTCAATTAATAAAAAAAGACGCAAAAATTGGAGATACAATTAATGAATTACTTTCTCTCAACACAGATCTTGCTTCAGCAAGAATTGCTCAGCAAAAAATCGTTCAAATAATTAAATATGAAGAATTAAAAAAGCAATATGAAGAATTTAAAGATAAAGTTGGAGAAATAAGATATGGTATTGTTAAGCAAGTAGAATATTCAGACCTTATCGTAGATATAAATGGTACTAAAACATATCTCCCATTTCGGAATTTAATCGGTAGCGAATCATTTCGCGAAGGTGATAAAATTAAGGCTTATATACAAATTGTCAGACGTTCTGATGATGGACGTCAAATTATTCTTTCTAGAGCTCATGAAGGTTTTTTGGAGGCGTTATTAAATCAAGAGATACCTGAAGTTGCTGATGGATTAGTAATAATCAAAGCCATAGCTAGAGATGCTGGCTCAAGGTCTAAAGTTGCTGTTTTTTCTCCTGATAAAAATATTGATCCGGTAGGCGCTTGTGTTGGAGTAAAAGGTGACAGGATAAAAACTATTATCCATGAATTAAATGGAGAGAAAATTGATGTAATACATTACTCTTCGGATCTAGGTCAATTTGTTATCAATGCAATTACTCCAGCGGAAGTATCGAAGGTTATTATTGATGAAAATGAAAATTGCGTAGAATTAATAGTTGCTGAAAATCAATTAAGTTTGGCTATAGGAAAAAAGGGCCAAAATGTAAGGTTAGCTTCAGAACTTGTTGGATGGAAAATTGAGATACTTAGCACCCAACAAGAATCAGAAAGACGGAATCGAGAACTCAGTCAATGTTCGGCTTTGTTTGCTAGTGTATTAAACCTAGAAGAGATTATGGGGCAATTATTAGTTACAGAGGGTTTTTCAACTGTAGAGGATATATCCAATGCCTCAATTAAAGAGCTTTCTTCAATAGAAGGTTTTAATGAAAATATTGCTAACGAACTACACAATAGGGCAAATAAATATTTAAAGGCAGAAAATGATAAGAAAATAGAAGAATTAAAAATTCTTGGTATGAAAGACGATGTAATCAATTTACCTCTATCAATAGACGATAAAATCATTCTTAGTAAACACGGTATTAAAACTCTCGAAGATATAGCAGATTTATCGAATTATGAATTTTACAATGTACTCTCATCTTCAATGAGTAACAAAGAGAATTTAAAAGGTATAATAGATTCAATAATTATGAAAGCCCGTAAAAAGCTTGGTATAATATAGTAAAGCATATGAATAACGAAGATATCAGTACTAAAAAATTAACGCTTCAAGGTTTAAATAAACTCAAGCTGGATCTTGATTTGAACTCTTCATCTAATCTAAGCGTTGGAACTACAATAGTAAAAAAAAGAAGAAGAAAGCATCATGAATCGGAAGAACATAATAAAAGTAAACTAAGTTCATTGACAGAAAGAGAACAAATCTTCCGTATTAATGCTGTGCAGAATGCCGTTCTACTAAAAAAAAAGAACCTAAAAAAAGAAGCGATAAAAGGAGAAGATCATCAAGAAAAAATCAATGAAATTGATAATATTTCGGATCTTCCTTTTAAGGAAGAAATTGAAAAAAAAGCTCCAAATCACATTGATTTAGTTAAGCAAATAGAAGATATAGAAATAGTTGACGATGAAAATCGTGATAGGAAACCTTTAAAAACTAGCAAGGACATATATTCAAAACACTCGAAGATGATAATCGCGCAATCAATAGATGATAAAATTGAACAATTTCCTACATTTAAGCAAAAAATTGGTATAAGAAATAAAAAATCAAAATTTGTCAAAGGCAAAAACATATCAAGAGAAGTTATTGTACCGGATAAAATTACAGTTAGAGAGCTATCAACTCGTATGGCAGAAAACAGCAAAAATGTCTTAAAAATATTAAGAGAAGAAATTAGTGAAAATTGTAAAATAGATGATTTAGTAAAGCCGGATATAGCATATGAAATAGTAGAAAAATTTAATCATATTGCTAAACGCGTAAGCGACGACAACAAAGAAAAAGATTTACTATTTGTAGAAAATAGAGAGGGTTTACCTAAAAAATCCAGACCCCCAGTTGTAACTTTTATGGGACATATTGATCATGGTAAAACTTCGTTACTCGACGCATTTCGTGAATCTAATGTTGCAGAAAGAGAGTCAGGTGGAATAACTCAACATATAGGTGTCTATCAAACGATTACAAAAAGTAAACAAAAAATCACTTTCATTGATACGCCTGGACATGAGGCATTTATTGCAATGCGTGCATGTGGCGCTAATATTACTGATATAGTTGTAATAGTAATTGCTGCTGATGACGGAATAATGAAACAAACAGTTGAAGCAATAAACCATGCAAAAACAGCAAATGTTTCTATCATAATAGCTATCAATAAAATTGATAAATCCCAACCTGATAGTATAGAAAAAATAATCAGCAGCTTACCTCAATATAATTTAATTCCCGAAAAACTTGGTGGTGATGTCATCGTTGTACCAGTATCAGCAAAAAAGAAGATCAATCTAGATAAATTAGAAGAAGCAATCTTACTAATTGCTGATCTGATGAAACTTGAGGCAATAGAAGATTGTAAAGCGTGCGGCTGGGTAATAGAATCTAAAATAGATAAGACTAGAGGTGTATCGGCAACTCTGATAGTTAAAGAAGGAACATTGAATATAGGTGATATTTTAGTTGTTGGCACTAAGTATGGAAAGGTACGTACTATGATTAATCATCTTGGTCAAAAAGAAAAGATAGTTAGACCTTCTACTCCAATTGAAATTACTGGTCTAAACGGTGTGCCGAATACTGTAGATAAATTTATTGTTGTAAATTCCGAAAAACAGGCACGTGAAATCGCTGAATACAGATTCAAGCTGATTAAAAAAAACGAAAAAAATTTGATTAATGATAATCTAGACATATTCAGTTATAATAATGCTGAAAGAGAAGTATTATCTGTAGTTTTGAAGTGTGATGTAACTGGTTCTATTGAGGCAATATCAAGTTCAATTGATAAACTTGGTAAAGATCAAGTAAAATTGAATATCATACATAAGGCAGTGGGAAGAATAACAGATTCAGACGTCATTCTTGCAGAAGCGTCAAGAGCAGTAATTTTAGCGTTTAATATCAAGGTAGATTTAAAAATAAAAAATTTAGCAAAACAAAAGGGTGTAAAAATATGTACTTACAATGTAATATACGAACTTATTGATGATATCAGAAATTTATTAACTAAGATGTTAAAACCTATAACACGAGAAATTCGTATTGGCTTTGCGTACGTGAGAGAAGTGTTTAATATATCTAAAGCTGGAAATGTTGTCGGATGTTATGTAAGCGATGGAGTTGTAAAGAAAAATTCTTTAATTAAAGTAATACGCAATAATAAATTAATACATGAGGGAAAATTAAAGGCTTTACGTAGATTTAAAGATGATGTCAATGAAGTTAGTGCAAATTTTGAATGTGGAATGTCTATAGATATTAATGCAAATATTCAGATTGGAGATGTTTTAGAGATTTATCAACTGGAGTTAGAAAAAAGGGTATTATAAATATGAAAAAAGAAATTAGAAGTTTAAAAATAGCATCTGTATTACATAGAGCAATATCTATTGTTTTAATAAAAGGTAAAGTATTCAATAAAAATATTGCAATATCTAAAGTAAAGTTGAGTAAAAACTTAAAAAAAGCTGATGTATATGTAGTTTTATCCTCATCAAGTAAAATGAACTGTGATATTGACGCTATTCTTAGTGAAATCAATCAATCTGCATGGTTAATACGTAAATCTGTATTACGCTATGTTAATTTGCAATTTGTACCAAAATTAGTTTTCAAAATTGATTTAGCATTCAATAACTTTATTAGTATAAATAAAATATTAAGTAGCTGTACTTAATATGTATTTTAATCAATATCTTTTATTAATGAGGTTGCACAGCTTAACAGGTTTGTGGCTTGTATTGTTTCCTAGTTTAAGCGGTATTGTTCTAGCTTCAACTCCCATATCATATCAGGCTTTTTTCTTGATTGCTTTATTTACTTTGGGCTCATTCTTGATGAGACCTGCTGGCTGCATAATTAATGATATTTTCGATAAAGAAATAGATGCAAATGTTGAACGAACAAAATATAGACCACTTGCAAGTGGTACGCTAAATATGAAACAAGCTTTAATTTTACTTTCTATGTTATTATCTACTGCATTAGTAATTCTTTTATTAACTAATACAACTACATTTATACTTGGATTAATTGCAATGTGCATGATAGTTATTTACCCTCTACTAAAACGTTATATTTGGTGGCCACAGTTATTTTTAGGATTTACTTTTAACATGGGATCACTTCTTGGTTGGACATCGGTTAGAAATCAGATTAGTATAGAGCCTGTTCTATTTTATACGGGATGTATTTTTTGGACTCTAAGTTATGATACAATATATGCTCATCAAGATAAAAAAGATGATGAAAGACTTGGAATTAAATCAACAGCATTATGTTTTGGTAATAAAACAAAATCTTGGATAAAAAGATTTCATTTAATATCTCTTATGATGTGGTTATATACTGGTATCTTATCATCGTTGAATAATATTTTTTATATCGTTTTACTTACTGTATCAATTATATTTCATCATCAATATAAAAATCTCAATTTTAATGATTCTAGTCAATGTATGTCTACGTTCAAAAATAATTCTTATATAGGACTACTTCTTTTTCTTGGCATTCTTTTAGATAAAATTATAAATTAAAAGAATGTATATTCACATTTTAAACCCAAAATATAATAATACATATCAACCGATCCAAGAAAAAGTGATAATAGAAAAAAATCTTGCGCTGCCATGAAAATGTTAAAAGTAAGCATAAAAAATATGCTAAACAATTGAAAATAAAAGATTCATATTCACAATGAATAGTAAGAGTAGTGTATTTACACAAGTTCGAATCTGTTTTCTAGTAATTTAAAAAAGTATTTTTGATAAATATCTAGAAAAATCATCCTATTATTTAATAATACCAATACGTTTTGAACGCATTTTATCCTAGTACAAATTTTAAAAATTTGTGTCACTTCATTGTAGAAGTATATCTTTATGGATAGCGCATAATCCATACTTCCAAAAGAAATAGATTAATAACTCGTTCTTAATAATAAGAACGAAAAACTAGTTATAAAAGCTTTGTCTAATTTTGCATACCTTTTTACAATTCCTATCAGATAAAATCTTATTGTTTTAATATTCTTTTTGTGTGATAAATTATAATAAAATAAGTCGTATTATATAGATGATGCACACGGATTGTATTTGTATTTTCCACGTTTTATAACATTAGGATTAATTACAGAGCATTGCAAAAACACACAATATAGAATCAATCATCTGTACAAAAAATAAAAAATTATTTTTATACATAAAATATGTATTAACAAAGTTTTGATTTACGCAACAGCCTAGCAACTTATATATAAGAATTGAAAATTTCCATATCTATATTTATTAATATAAGTATAATTATTATTATACTTTCAAAATATTTTATTACTTCCATTATCGTAGATGTCTATGTTTCTGAGAATACTTTGTTAATTTACAAATAAACTTTCGTTTACTATATTAAAGTTAATAATCTACCACAAAATTAGAACAATTCTATCACATACTATGCAGTATGCTAAATAATGTCTATTATTACTTATGGAGAGAAGGGTATCGGTATATATTTTCTCATCTCGCTCTCTAATCTCTTTACTAATTTATCATTAAAGCCTAAATGACTAAAAGCGATGAATATCTTGACAAAAAATCTAAAATAGATTACTCACGTTACCGCATATGAATCATAGTTTCTTATATGTCATATATAATATCAATTGCCTCTGATCACGCAGGCTATGAATTAAAATCAAGAATAGATCTTTATTTGAAGACTTTAAATTATCAAGTAATAGATCATGGCTGCATTGCTAAGCAAAAAAGTGTAGATTATCCAGACTATGCTATCAAAGTTGTGAAAGATATAACAAGTAAAAGAGCAAATTATGGAATATTAATTTGTGGCACAGGCCTCGGCATGAGTATTGTAGCAAATCGTTTTGAAAGAATCTATGCTGCTTTATGCAATAGCGTTGAAATTGCAAGATTAGCTCGCGAGCATGGCAATGCAAATATATTATGTCTTGGTGCAGAATTTACTACATTTGAATTGGCACAAGATATAATTAAGCAATTTATAAAAACAGAGTTTTCAAAAGAAATTAGACATCAAAAACGTCTTGATAAACTTAGCAATATAACTTCTGCTAATAAGAAAAAAAAACAAACTTATAACGAGAGTGAAATATTAAAATTTACCAAAATGGCAGATGGGTGGTGGAATGAAAATGGTAAGTGTAAGCAATTGCAAATGATAAACTATGTAAGAGTACCATACATTATCAATAAAATAAAAGAATTAAAAAAATGCGATTTAAAAAAATTATCATTACTTGATATTGGATGTGGTGGCGGCATTTTATCAGAATCAATGGCTCGGATTGGTATTACTGTTTCTGGAATAGATATATGTAAAAAAAACATAGAAGTAGCACAGTCACATGCAGAAAAAATAGGACTGAGTATAGAGTATATACATACTAGTATTGAAGATCTAAGCAATGATAAAAAGTATGATATAATTTTACTTATGGAAGTCGTTGAGCATGTCGATAATTTAGAGTTTTTCATAAAAAAAGCAGTGGAATTACTAAAGCCAGATGGATTGATGTTCGTATCGACAATAAATAGGACTATTAAATCCTTTTGTTTCGCAATAATAGGTGCAGAATACATATTAAATTGGCTACCAAGAGGCACCCATAATTGGAACAAATTTCTCAAACCATCAGAAATTGCAAATCACCTAAGAGAAAATAATATCATCCTGGAAAATGTATCTGGCATAGAGTATAGTGTAATGAGACGCGAATGGCATTTGACCAAGAACGTAAATGTTAACTATATTCTCTGTGGAATAATGAATAGATAGAACTTTCTCGCAGAAGAGCAACATTTTATTCTTTTTACGAGAATAAGACGAACAGTTTAAGCGTAACGCTATAAATTATTTCTAATAAGCTGATTTTTTCTATATTTTTATGTTCTAGATATTCAAGAATACACAATCTGTACTACCATAGGTAAACAATAATTAGCTATACTCAAGATAAAATATCAAAACACTCTTCTTAATATAGATCTAATACACAGATCTATATTAAGAATAATAAACTTTTTTCTATTAAATTTTTAGAACTTCAGAGAGATACTGAAGCAAAATTAAAAATTTATCAAATAAAAATACAGTTTTGTTTTAGTAAAATTAAAAGTATAAATCTTACATCAATTATTATTGATCTGTAATTTTAATCTTTCCACGTTTACTGCTATATATCGGCATATATTTTAAATATATTAAAGAATTAAATATAAAAATAAAACTCTATAAGAGAAATCTTCTTTATTTTTTTTAGAATTCCCATTCTACGTACAAAATCATTTTTTTGCTTGTTTTACAAAACAAGATCTTTGCAACTTATTTTAAAACGAAATTTTTGTATTATATACCCTGTAATATAGTACAAACACATCATTATAAAATCTCAATAAATAATTGAGCAGATTATTAAAACATTGTTAGTATTTGTTTTATAAAATGCGGCTTGATCTCTAGCGTTCTGACAACTAAAAATTAAATTTAACAATGAATATTCCAGATATTAACCAAGTAAAAAAACTAAAGAAACTTCAACTAAATATTCGTTTAGTATATTAAAGTAATTATAAATTACATGAAGAAAAATTTTCTTTGATATTTCTTTAATAAACGAATTATATAAATTCGCTTGAGCTTCTGTTGTATAGATAAAAATAAAATCTAATTTTAGAGATATACATAATAGATATAATATAAAAGACTACATGAAAGATATGAATATCGATTTCAACACTTTTATCATTTTTATAAAGTCTATATATAGAGAATTAAAGCCAAATAATAGTCTCTTTGCCATTTTTTTAAGAGAAAACAGTATATAGAACAGGAGGAGAGAGTTTTTTTATATTTCTATATTATAAATCAATAATTTTCTACTCATTTTCAATAATTTTAAATATCAATAATACCAAATACATGATCTGAATCATTACTTCCAGCAGCTATTTATTTTTATTCTATCAGAGGTAAATATGATGACCAATCTGGCAAATAGGCATTTGTTGGTGTAGAAATTATCCTTTGATTCATTTTAACTAAATTCAATAAATAAATTTTAGAATTACTTGACGATTCCATCTTTGTAAAAATAATTCCTCTGCTATTTGGCAGCCACGTTGGAGATTCGATTTTATATCCCTCTGAAAGTATACGTTCTTCTTTTCCATCTGGTTTCATAACTCCTATATAAAATTTTCCCAATTTAACCTTTATAAAAGCTATCAAATCACCATTTGGTGACCAAACAGATGTAATATACTTTCCATTGCCAAAACTAATCCTCTCAGGCTTTTTGTTTTTTTTAGCAAAATCGATTACATATAGCTGCTGACTTCCACTTATATCAGAACTAAAAACCATATATTTCTGATCTGGAGAAAAGGAAGCAGAGGTACTTATTGCAGAACTTCTAGTAATTTTTCTCGTATTTTTACTGTTTAAATCTAAACAAAATATATTTGTTTCGCCATTAAATGAGTAGGAAATTAAAAGAAATTTTCCATCAGAGGAGAATCTCGGAGCAGAAATCACTCCATTAAAGATATTAATTATTGACTCAGTATTATCTTTTAAATTTTTTGATATTAAATAACTTTTATCGTCCAGATATAAAATATATATAATACTATTATTATTTGGTACAAATCTTGGGGATGATACAAATTTATCACCATTTGTCAAGTATTTAATATCACTTCCATCTTGATTCATAATAGCAATTCTGCGCATGAATTTATCATTATTATCTTTTTCTTCAGCTATGTAAGCTATCTTAGTATTAAAATATCCATTCTCACCAGTTAATCTAACATATATTAAATCTGAAATAAAATGAGCAATTTTTCTCCAATCTTTTCTTAAAAAGATAACCGAATGAGTAAATAACTCTGATTTTGTAAAAGTATCAAATAAATGTAATGACAATTCTAATGCTTTGTCTGATATCTCAATCAAACTCACTGTAGCCAGTATATCTACTTTGATAGATTTTTGCATCGTAATCTCATCTTCTATTATACGCTCTATATAAAAAAAACCACTATCTGATAAATCTGCTTCAATTATTTTTGTGATATTTTCATTCAATTTGCTTCCTAATTCTGTTTTACACGCACATTTGAACACAACAAGGTCGATCTTTGCAACAGTATTTTCTCTTATATCAACATATAAAACAGCTTTAGCAAAATAAGCAAAAGACAAAAAAGAGAATAATATAAGATGAGTGAGTATCTTCATTTATTTCATATCTGTTCTATTTGAATTTCAATTATAGGTTTTTTTAACAAATACTCTCTTAAGATATTAAATATTGAACTCTCAATTTCATTTTTTATTTTTCGTATTGAATGTAAATTAAATGCTAATTCAACCGTTTTTATAATTCTATGCATAATAGCTGCGTCTTCTGACGCTTCAAAAACACCAGGTGCAAAAACCCTTGGTTTAACAAGCAATTTATTTTTTTTATTAACGATTGCTGTTATTATAACAACTCCAGCATCTCTCATCCTTTTACGCATTTTTATAACACTACTTTCTGGACAACGTAATAATATACCATCAAGACAAAAGTAATTAACATTAATTGAATTGATCTTTTCCCCATTTTCTAAATTGATAATATCACCAGGTGCAATCATTATTGCCTTTTTCACACCACATTCTTTAGCAAATTTAACATGAGCATGCGTATGAATATATTCACCATGAACTGGAATAGATATTCTAGGTTTTATCAAAGAATACATTTTCTTTAATTCTGCTTTTACTGGATGCCCAGAAGCATGAATATATTCTATTTTATCAAAAATAACCTCTACACCCATCTCTATAAATGCGTTAAACATGCTGTGTGTACGAGTTTCATTACCAGGAATAATTTTTGATGAAAAAATCAATGTATCACCCCGTTGCATTCTAAATATATGATGATTCTTATTAGCAAGCTTCGAAGTTGCTGCCATTGGTTCACCTTGACAACCAGTACAAATCAATAAGAGTTTTTCTCTTGGTAAATTTACTACATCTTTCGCTTCATAAAATTCAATAGAATTGTTTAAATAACCACTCTCTTGTGCAACTTTTACTATCCTCCATAAAGACTTTCCAAGTAAAACAACTCTTCTATCCAATTTCTTTGCAGCTTGACTTATTGTTTCAATCCGTGCTACATTTGAAGCAAAAAGTGATATAGCAACTAGCTTCTTAGCTTGCATTATTATATTATAAATACTATTATAAATCTCACCTTCTGATTCAGGATTATGTTTGCTCAATATATTAGTTGAATCGCAAACTGCTGCAAGCAGATTACCCCTATCTCCAACCTCTTTTAAACGACTTATGTTAGAAGTTAAACCAACGACAGGTTTTGGATCAAATTTCCAATCACCAGTATGAAGCACACTACCTACATCAGTACTAACTAATATTGAATGTGCTTCGGGAATTGAATGAGTTATGTTTATAAACTCAACGGTAAAGGGACCCAAATTTATTCTACCGTTCATACATACCTCCTGCACAGGTACCACATCTTCTAGATGAAACTCCTTTAATTTTTCTTTAAGAAAATTAACAGTAAATCTTGTTGTATATATAGAGCATTTTAATTCTTCCCATAAATAAGGAACTGCTCCGCAGTGATCTTCATGTGCATGTGTAATTATTATTCCAAGTAAATCCTTTTTTCTTTGAGCAATAAAGCTTATATCGGCAATTAATATTTCGATACCCGGTATAGTTTCATCTGCAAAACCAATGCCAAGATCAATCATGATCCACTTACCTTGATAATGGTATAAACTTATATTCATACCAATTCTTCCAACTCCTCCAAGTGGAAGAAACAAAAACTTGTTCTTATTTATATTCATTAATTTTAAATTATTATAAAATGCGAGAATACCAAAACTTCGATCTTAGATAAAGGAGTTTATTACTTTCAATAATTCTAAAAATTAGAATAATCATTTTTTGAAAACAAGCTAATAAAAATATAAAGATAATATCCGCACAATACGCTGTTAGACATAAAAGTTAACAACTTTCTCTCAGCATAATAGTCTATATCTTCGTATACCTAATAAAAAATAATTCAACAACTCATATATACAACCTGCTTATTTTTTAAAAGCGCAGTATTATAAATTTTTTTGATTTTATTTTTTCTGATAGTTGCACATCAAAACAAATAACTTTGTAATTTAATACTAAACAAATATGGTTTGTAACTTCTCACAAGAACTTTTACCTTAGTTATTTTCAACTATGTTGATAGTATCAAATTGATTTTTCTTAAAATATCTAAATATGCAAAACTATATTGCTTTCTTTTTTTTACATATTAAAACTCTAATGTAAAACTTTATTTTTAATTCTTGCTGATGTATCAAATTTTTATCAAATTTTTAACATCTAAATATAATCTATTCTACAAATCTACAGAGCTATGAAAGCAGTTCTTTATTTTTGAAAATTATTCGATACGTATTTTTTAATTAATTTTTAAAAGAACAAATTCAAGCAAACTCTAATTCTTATTCATACTTTTTTATTTTAAATATTAGCATATTTCTCTTATTTTTGATCATATCAGCATCATTTTTACAATACAGAAAAAAAATCTAGTATTTTTATAAATAGATATATCTTATAACTATAGATAAACTACTCAACAGTAATAGATTTAGCTAAATTTCTTGGGCAATCAACATCTAATTTTTTCTCAACTGCAGTGGAGTAAGCAAGAAATTGTATAATAATACTGTATATAATTGGAGAAATAAAATTATCAACTTCTGGAAGTTGTACTATATCCTCACAAATATCCCTTAAAAAGGGTACACCTTGTTTATCACTAAAGGCAATTACTTTGCCTTTTCTTGCTGTAATTTCTTGTATATTTGATAAAGTTTTAAAGAACAAGTTATCATATGGAATAATCGCTATGATAAGCGCAGATGAATCTACCAAAGCTATCGAACCGTGTTTCATCTCTCCAGCTGCAATACCAATTGCATTAATATATGAAAGCTCTTTTATTTTTAATGCACCTTCCATTGCAACTGCATATGAACTCCCTCTACCGATTAAAATAATACTACTATGCCTTAGCATATTATTCGATATATGTTGTATTTTCATCGCGTTTAAAATATGTTCGACATATTTTGGAATATAGTTAATAGCATTATTCAACTGTTTTATTCTCTTCTTATCCAACGTACCTTTTATTTTTGCAAGCTCTAAAGAAAAACATGCTAAAACTGCAAGTTGTGCAGAAAAGGTTTTTGTTGAAGCAACACCAATTTCTGGTCCAGCAAAAGTGTGCAGTACAATATCTGAAACTCTTTCAATACTGCTCTTGAACGTATTAGTTAGACTAACGATTATCTGTTTCTGTAATTTTGCATAACGTAACGCTTCAATGGTATCTGCAGTTTCACCAGATTGAGAAATAAATAACCCAACACTCCTCCTCTCAAGTTTAATGTTACTATATCTAAATTCCGATGAAATTTCAAGATATACTCGAACTTGTGCAATACTTTCTAACCAATATTTTGCTACAAATCCAGCAAAATAAGATGAGCCACATCCAACTATAGTAATATTATCTAATTCATAAAATAGCTTTTTGTTAACTAGCATTATCTCTCTATATTTTTCATAGAATTGCTTTATCGTTTTATTCAACACGTATGGTTGTTCCAAAATCTCTTTTAACATAAAACTAGAAAAGCCATTTTTACTTATCAAAAAGTTACTTCGACTATTGTTTTCTATTATATCACGTTGAACCTGCGCACCTTTATTATATATACACACTTTGCTAGATTTTATCACTGCAACATCATCATCTTCTAAGTATGAAATTTTATCTACTAGTGCATTTAAAGCATTAGAATCAGATGAAGCAAATATAGTATTACAATTATAACCTATTGCTAAAGGTAAATTTCTTTTTGCAACAAATAAAGTATCTCTATACTCTGCAAATAACAAAAGCAGAGCAAATGAACCATGTAAGTTATTCAAACATCTAAATAAAGAGTCAACTGGTGATAACCCTCTATTAATGTAGAGGGTTATCATATTTGGTATGACCTCTGTATCTGTATCAGTATAAAAGAGCATTCCCTGTTTTTCTAAGCTATTTTTTAGTAAATTGAAGTTTTCAATTATACCATTATGTGCAACAACAACATCATTTGTATGAATAGGATGAGCGTTCCTAAGATCTGGAACTCCATGCGTAGCCCAGCGAGTATGAGCCATACCAACTGTACTGTTAGATATTCTACCACTTTGAACAACTTCACACAATCTTTTAACCTTACCTTCTGATTTTTTTACTTCTATTTTGCCTTCATTATTTATTATCGCTATTCCTGAGGAATCATAACCTCTATGTTCCAATTTTTGCAACCCGGCCAACAAAGTTGGTATTACTGAATCACCACTACTTACTACACCAAGTATTCCACACACAATAAAATGAACCTTTTTGTAATTTCACTAGATACTCTTACTTTTATTTGAATGATTTTTATTTTTCTTATCCTGTTTTTGCATATCACTTCTTTCAATAGATTGAATATGGTTTTTTTTACTCAAAACTTCGGATATTGCAGATTTTAAAATTTTTATCTCAACTTTAGGTGCTACTTCTATTACAAATTGCGCATTTGCTTCATCAAATTTATTGACTATGCCTATTATCCCACCTGAAGTAACAATAACATCTCCGCACTTTATTTGATCTATCATTCTTCTGAGTTCTTTTATTTTTTTTTGATGTGGACGAATTATAAAAAAATAAAATACTACAATTATTAAAATTAATGGTATAAAATTAGCAAAAGACGCACTAATATTTGGCACATTATTCGCCGCATCCGATGCAAAAACTTCAGAGGTAAACATATCTAATTCTACTCATCGAGGATACATTAAAATAAATATAACTCATGTATTACCACAATTTTACTAAATGTCAAGTTTATCAGAAAAATAGAACAAAATCAGTTTTATCAACTAAGTATAATTCTTTTATCTTCATTAAGAAGATACTTAATCCGTATATATTACAATTTTTTATTTTAAATAAAGCATTCGTAGCATATTAATGTGAGACTTTTTAAAAAGGATAAATTAATCATGACATGATGTAAATTTCATAAAAAACTCATACTCGTAAATTTTTTACATAACACTTTGAATATTGCTTTATATTTAAGCTAAACAATAAAGCTACTGAAAAAAATAAATTTAAGATATCTTTGATCTTTTTTATCAAAGATAAAACTAAAAGAACAGTTTATTTTCTATAATAGACAAAACTCTAATAAAATAATTAAAAATTCTCCGTTAATAATGCATATTATCATTATAAATATCTTTTCAATCAAATCTTCTGTGATTACAATTTGTTCTTCACTCTTTCCGCACGTTTACGATCATTTGGATCAAGAATTTTTTTCCTCAAACGTAGAGACTTTGGAGTAACTTCCATCAATTCATCATCATTTATATACGCCATCATCTCTTCTAAAGTCATTATTTTTGGTGGAGTAAGTCTTATAGCTTCATCACTACCCGCAGCTCTTATATTTGTCAAATGCTTTCCCTTAAGCACATTTATTTCTAAATCATTGTTACGGTTATGCTGACCAACAATCATACCGCAATATACTTTGTCTTGCGGTTTAATAAACATAATTCCTCTATCTTGTAAATGAAAAATTGCATAGGCTACAGCCTCACCTCTATCAGTTGAAATTAATACTCCATTGCGTCTTCCAGAAATTGAACCCTTATAAGGAGCATAACTATGAAACAAACGATTGATAATACCAGTACCTCGAGAATCAGTTAAGAAGTCTCCTTGATAACCTATTAGCCCCCTTGATGGCACTAAAAATGTTAACTTTGTTCTTCCGTTACCAGAAGATCTCATGTCAGTCACTTCACCTTTTCGAAAGCTGAGTTTCTCCATTATTATTCCACTGTACTTATCATCTACATCAATCACCACTTCCTCTATAGGTTCAAATTTTTTACAGCCTTCTTCTTTAAATAATACACGAGGACGTGAAACAGAAAGCTCAAAACCTTCTCTTCTCATGTTTTCAATTAAAACCCCAAGTTGTAACTCGCCACGCCCACCAACTTCAAACGTCTCACCATCACCTTCAGACGTCGAAATTACAGTAATTGCAATATTTGCTTCGGCTTCTGCATATAAACGATCTTTTATAGCAGTAGTAGTAAGCTTTGTTCCCTCTTGCCCAGCAAAAGGCGAATCATTTACACTTATAGTAATTGCCATAGTCGGTGGATCAACAGGAGTTGAATTTATTATAGTTGTGATCTCTGGTACCGTAATTGTATCTGAAACTGAAGCCTTTTCAAGTCCTGCGATTGCTATTATATCTCCTGCTACTGCTTGATGTACTGGAACACGTTTTAATCCAGAAAATGAGAATAGCTTTGTCAATCTTCCTCGCTCAACTATCTTACCATCAAGATCAAGTACCTTAAGATCTAAATTAACTTTTGCAATTCCTTGATAAACCTTTCCTATTAATATCCTACCAAGAAATTTGTCATACTCAAGTAAAGTAACAAGCATAGCAAAAGGTGCATTCTGATCATAAATAGATGGCTTTATATAATCTATAACTGTTGAGAATAATGGACTTAAATCTTTTTTTTGTTCAAAGAGTTGCTTAACGCACCAACCATTTCTACCAGAAGCGTATAATACTGGAAAATTAAACTGTTCGTTAGTGGCATCAAGATTAAAAAATAATTCATATGTTTCGTTTAATACTTCATCAATTCTACTATCTGAACGATCAATTTTATTAATTACTACAATCGGCTTGAAACCTGTTTTTAATGCTTTCAACAACACAAATTTAGTCTGCGGCATAGGGCCTTCTGCCGCATCAATTAGTAACAATACGCCGTCCGCCATACACAGCACTCTTTCCACTTCTCCACCAAAATCTGCATGTCCAGGTGTATCAATAATATTAATCTTTTCATCGCGCCACATTATTGACGTACACTTTGCAAATATTGTAATTCCGCGTTCACGCTCTTGATCATTACTATCCATCACTCGCTCTTGAACTTCTTGATTTTCACGAAACGTACCACTTTGTTTTAACATATTATCGAGCAGGGTGGTTTTTCCGTGATCAACGTGTGCAATTATCGCAATATTACGTATTGATTTAAAATTATTCATTTTTCAATTACTCTGCAAGTTTACTTTTAAAGTAAATAGTTTTATATAATATATTTATAGTAAGTAAGCTTATGCAACAAGCTATTTTATATAATAGCAAAGCTATCTACTTCCATATGCATATACTTCATCACACTATATTAAAAGAAGTAGAAGAACAATCACTGTTCAACTTTATAATCTGCACAAATTTTGAAATAACAAAGGCATGAAAATCAATATCTCTATATCTATCTTATAATTTAATTTTTTATATTATGTTTATTATACACATTTTAAATTAAATTTTACTTACACATGTATAATACAAGCTCAAACTAGCTTACATTTAAGGAGGGGGTTTTATTAAAATATGAAAAATTCTTTATGCACTTATTTTGCAGTCATAAGTACTGAATAACTCTATATCTCTACCCTCTGAAATTTCTTTAATGTTTTCTAGTTGTGGCTAGATTCTAAATTTAGTTGTAATTCAAAAATAAAATTTAGATTAGTAAATTAACATATATGACTAAAATTAAAGTTAACAGAGATTGAATATCTCTGAGCTATTTATTAGTTCAATAACTCTTTATTCAAAGTTAATTTTATATTGTACTTATAAGTACTCTAGTAAAAAGTAAGCTAATATATGTTGTATATCCTTGATGCTAATCAAGCAATTTCTTATTCATTTTTTTAACCACATTTTAATGCTTATCAAAAAAAAATGGAAAAGTCTAGAGAATTAAAGATTTGTTATTTATATATATATTAAATTATAAAATCTCCCAAATACTAAAATTAAAACTGATTTGAAAATTTAATAAGAAAACTATCTTTTTTCTTCAAAAGAAATACAGAAGAAATACATGGATTAAAGAACTGAAAACTACTAAATATAGTATATAATAATCAAACAGAATTATAATTGTAAAAATATGTTAATTAAGTTCCAATTAATTAAAGAGAAAAGAAGATTGAAAGAAGATCTGAGAAAGAAAGTCTATTTTTAGAGTACTTACATAATTGTAATCTTAAGAATATTAAAATCTTCATTTATTCATAATAATACTTGTCATTTGCTTAAAAATTTAATAAATCTAGATATAGATCTAAGATAGAGTGGCGTATTTAAAATGCGATTGTCAATCAAAAAAAAGAAAAAATGAAATTATCAAGCTTATTTTTCTTAATTGAGAGAAAATTCTATTGATAGTAGTATTTGAATACTTGTTTTGTTAAATTTAAAATCGCGCAACTCCAATAAATCAAAGAGGGATAAATCAGAAATTAAACTTAAAGCACTTAGGTGAGAGCATATATAAATGATCTATCTAACTTATTTATCAAACTCTGCAATTAGAGCAAACCACATGACCACGTGAGGTTGATTTCAGTTTGTTAATTGGAATTTTATTTGAGCAGAATACACATTCTATTTCATAGCTAGGGATAAGCAAATTATCAACAGTAATTCTATCATCAAAAACAAAACATTTTCCTTTCCACTTACCATTTTTATTATGGGTCTTCTCAAGATAAGAGAGGATGCCACCTTTAAGGTGATATATATTATTATATCCAAGACTCTTCATATATGCTGTAGATTTCTCGCATCTCACTCCACCGGTGCAATACATAGCCACTTCTACATCTCTATTTTTAAAGAACGACTTTATCCACTGAGGAAGCTCGCGAAAGCATCTAATACGTGGATTGACTGCATTTTCAAACTTACCTAAGTTTACTTCGTACTCATTTCTAGCATCTATGACTAAAATATTAGGTTGAGAAATAAAATCATCCCAATGCTCTGGATCAATGTATTTACCCTTGAGAGAGAGATTAAGATTATTTATGCCAAAATTTACAATTTCCCTTTTTAACTTTACTTTCATCTTGTTAAACGGTTGATATTTTGCTGTACTTTCTTTCCAAGTAAGTTCTTTTAATCTATAATCAGAACGTAAAAAATCAAATAACTTATAAATTACATTTCTTTTACCTGAAATTGTTGCATTGATGCCCTCTTCTGCAAGAAGAACGGTACCTCTCAACTGAATATCATCACATACGGCCTTTATTTCGTCCTTCATGTCGTGATAGTTGGAAAGCTCTACAAAATGATAAAAAGTTGTTATAACAAAGCTCATAACTGCTAACTTATCGGTTCATGATATTGATACACAAGATTGCAAAAACATGCAATTAAAGTTGCATATCTTCACTTTTTATACATTATTTTAATATAAGTGTCGATCTAAATTTTATTCTTTAAATTTAATAAAGATTTAAAAAAGTACATAACTACTTTCTAAATAATAGTATGTCTATAATATGCTATATCAGCATATATATTGATTTCATGTTATAGAACATGAATATCATGAACGAATATAAATCAACACTTTTATAATTTATATATAATTTAATATAAAAATATTGCAAATATTGATAATCAAAAATATATCCTTAAAATGTATTTCTTTTAAAGAATACTATAAATATAGTTCATAGCCGTGTTTCTATTTCTTACTAAAAATAGAATTAGAAAGATTATTCGTTTTTTTAAACATTAATTCTTCAATATAATTGAGCATTTTTCTACATAACTACATAAACAGATTAGAATCCTCAGATTGAATTCAGAATTCAACCTAAGAAAACTTTTCTCTAAAACAGAGCAGGCCATGGAATGTTAGTTTCTAAAAATCAAAACTAAATGTAGCATACAATTAACAATTATGTTGAAACCTTCACGTATAAGATCATATATTGATATACTAAAGTTCAAAAAAAAAATCTTGAAAACTCATTTAATAATGCTCTTAATTGTATCACATTTTATTTTTGCCATAAGATTTACTTTATTATCACGACATATCTTTCAAATAAACATCCATCATATCCTACGCACAACATTATAATTGAAGAATTATTTTTGTTCAAAAGTGAAATTACGAATTGCGATAAGAGTAAATTTAGAGAAAAATTTCAGAAACTGACGCTTTTGCAATAGAACTACATTATACCTCATTATTTACTGAATAAAAAATTTCAGCTACCGCTTTATTTATTGCTAAATCAATCTTTGAGTAAATATAATAATGTTAATTATTATCAAAATAATCCTACAAAACAAAAACAGTTTTCATTACTTTAATGTATTTATCTATACTAAAGAGTATAATTCTGTTTTAATAAAAAATTAAACTGGCATTTTTAAATAAAAATAACTCTATATATTCAGATAAATTTTTAATGTGCAATAGGTATAAACAACTCTAGCTTATCATTTCTCTTGTTATATGCTAGTGTTATTGTAATTAGTATTGTGATAACGATTGAGCTTTAATTTAAGAATTAATAAATAGTGTACGTACTTTTTCATTTAAAAGTGTTACAATTTTATCTCTACATTGATAGAACATGCATGTAATTCTACATCCTAATTATTAAATTAGTGATAATAATTATTTATCAGCAAAATATATTTGCTTTTATTACAAATATTTCATGAAATAATCCCGTTAGGATTTTTTAGTGTATAATGATTTATTTGTATTTAATTTTCAGATTATTACATCATTATTTAATGTAGCAGGAGATCTCTGGACTCAAAGAAAAACTCACGCGTATTTTTTTATTCGTATTTATAAATTTGATCAAAAAAAATTGTACTATACAATCATAAATGAGAGTCAATGAGATAATATACTTATTTTGCGATGATAATTACTTAATCCCTTCGAAAACAGTCTTATTCAAACTTAATAATGTATTTTTAGTAAATTTTTAAAAAACAAAGCAGACCGCTAATGCGGTCTAGAATTTACGTATGGACTATCCAAAGAAAAAGGCGGTATCATAACTTCAAAAATTTTTGTACTCTCCTCATTTAAAAATTCGTATCTTCCTTGCATTATTCCAGATGGCACATTTAGATAAGTCCCACTTGTATATCTAAACACCTCCCCTGGTTTTATTACTGGCTGTTCTCCAATAACGCCAGCACCTGTAATTTCATTTACCTTACCTTTATAATCTATTATCTGCCAATGACGACTCAATAATTGAATAGTTGACGAATTTTTATTTTTTATCTTAACATTATATACCCACACATAACAATTTTCATAAGGTACAGATTGTTCCTCAATATAAACTGGTAAAACAGTAACCTCAACACAATTGGTGGTAAGTGTATATTCCAAAGCCATACTCTATTTCATAAGATAAAGAATTCTTGATTATATATTATTTTTATAGCTTTCTCAAGCGTATTGTCGTACGCTATTCTGATAAGAATGGTATAAATCGTAGAAAAAATATGGTTTGTGAAAAAATAATAGGAATAATAGGTGGTGGACAATTAGGTAAAATGATTGCTATTGCAGCAGCTAAACTTGGGCAAAAAACACATATTTTTACTCATAATAAAGATGATCCAAGTTGTTCAGTTACAAGCAATGTAACTATAGCAGATTTTTCTAACAAAAAAGCACTCAGATCTTTTGTACAAAATATTAATTTAATTACTATTGAATCCGAAAATATCCCTTGTAATGTGATTGATGATATATCACAACATATAGATTTTTTTTATCCCGGTAAAAGGGCGTTACATATTTCTCAAAATAGACTGAGAGAAAAAGACTTTATTAGAAATTTAGGTATAAGAACAGTTGATTATAAAAATATACAAAATCATAATGATCTATTAAAAAGTAGTAGAAATTTCGGCTACCCAGTAAGGGTAAAAACAATAGAAATGGGTTACGATGGAAAGGGGCAATATGTAATCAATAGTGATTTTGAAGCTAAACAATTCACTTTTTTTAATCCTGATACTCAATACATACTTGAGGTATGTCTTGATTCATTGAAAGAAGTTTCAATAGTTATTGCAAGAGATAAAAACGGTAAAATAATCTTTTTTCCTATAGCAGAAAATTATCATATTGATGGAATACTTGATACTTCAATAGTGCCAGCCAAAATAGACAACAAATTGACTCAAAAAATACAACAAATTGCAAAAAGAATAGCAGATGCGCTTGACTTAGTTGGAATTCTTACTGTTGAATTTTTTGTCACTAGAAATAATGAACTAATAGTTAACGAATTAGCCCCAAGACCCCATAATTCTTGTCACTGGAGTTTGGACGCGTGTAATGTTAGTCAATTTGAGCAATTAATTAGGATAATATGCGGATTGCCTATGCAAGAAGTAGTACTACGCTTTCCTTGTATGACAAAAAACATAATAGGTAGCGATATATATAATATTCATGAGTATTTGAATAACAAAAGAGCTAGCTTAGTTATATACGGAAAAAAAGAGACTAGAAATAAGCGAAAAATGGCACACGTTAATATAGATTTAAGTTAAATAATACCTCTATAACTTTGTAAGTATTATAAATGTCCGTTCAAAAAAGTGTAATTAATTTTGATAACAAACTTTGCTCAAAATATTATTTTCATTTGACATTAACAGAGTACATCTCTATAAATTACATTCTATTTCGAAGAAGAGAGATTACTTAAAAAGATTTATTAAATTAAAAAAAAATAAAAAATCCTAAAACTAAAGTAGTGAATACTTCAACTTCTCAGTAATTAATATTATATGAGTACTATTATAGTACTATATATAGTATCTATTTTAATTCATGTATCTAAAAATTTTTTAGAAGTTTTTAATCAAAAAATTTTTATTTTTTTTAATTATAACAAAAATCACTTTGATATTATCAAACAAGATAATAGTACTCTTTTTTACTAAACAGACTTCGTTATGTAGCAATCTGACCTATGATTAACTGTAATCAAATTTCTAATTTTTACATATAATCGATATTATCGAAGTTTATTCTAAGGTAATTAGTTAATATTTTTAGTATTGCATTGCAATGCATATAATTGATATATATCATCTCGCTTCTATATAATATAACAATATGACAAGCAATACCGATCTAACTCTCTACATAGCATAATAGTGTTGGTGTAACATTATCATTCATCTTCTAATTTTAAGAAATTAAAGTAAAAGCAACAACCAAGAAGATTATAATAAAAAATATAAAAGCTGAAACATTACAAATGGATGAAATAAATTTAAATAAAAATAACAATATTTAATCTTTAAATATAGAAAACTATATATAAATATTATGAGATAATCGTAATTGAAATAATTCAAAACATAAAAAGGCACATCAACAATTTAAAAACAATAGACATTATGCTATTATAATAAATAACGTTAGTGATATGTGATTATATCGCATACAAAATTTGAGTTAAAAACAACTATACACTATATGCTTTTTTTTAATTTATTTTGCAATTTTTTAAATCTCATTAATTTTAATTAATGAGTTATCTTTTTAATTTTTCTGCTAAAAACAAATAATAAAGATTATATATCAAAGTATATTCAATATATATGTATATATTGAATTGATTTTTATATTTTAATGTAATAAAAATTAATCATGAAAAAAAATCTTTGTAAACAAAAGAAAATCATATTAGAGCGGTTAGAAAGAAAGGTTTTTGAAATTAAGTAATAAATAATGAGAGTAAAAAAAATTTAAAATCTACTCAGTATAAAAATACTGAAATAGAATTCATAGTAAATGAGAAAGTTTTTACTAGTTCTTCATTAGATTGAATTTAAAGGAAACAGAATTATTTTAATAAAAATTGTACTTAAATTATTGTCATGAATTATATTTAGTGATTTTATGTATTCTGCTGCTAAAATATAAAAGCGAGAATATATCAGAGACAAAAAATTTGTCTTTTAGCATAAACTAAATTAAAAACGCATGTTTAATCATCTAAAAAATATTTAGTTAATAAACTCTTTAATAGTTTTACTTTTATAAAATGACATGAAATAAACTTCAACTAATCCAGTTTATTTACTATACTGTTACAATTTTATAATTTTTTCTAATTAATGAATATTTTTAAACGAATCTCACTTTTAATACTTAATACATTAAATGATTTGAAGCAGAAAAATATCATAAACGTGAGTACAAAAAATTTTACCGTAGAATCTCCAAGAAATAAAGCACATGGAGATATTTATACAAACGTTGCTATGGTACTTGCAAAGTATTGCAATAAGAATGCAATTGAAATTGCATATATTTTAGTAAGAGAGTTTAAACTATTTGATGAGATTGATAAGGTGGAAGTTGCAGGTCCTGGTTTTATCAACATCTACTTAAAAGTAGAAGTATTACATGAGATTCTTAAACAAATAAATGAATTAAAAACAGAATTTGGTACTTCAAACATTGGAAATAATCAGACCATCAATGTTGAATTCGTATCTGCAAATCCAACTGGTCCGTTACATATTGGTCATGTAAGAGGAGCAATTTTCGGTGATGTTTTAGCAAATTTACTAAAAAAAGTTGGTTATAAAGTCACCAAAGAGTATTATATTAATGATACTGGGGCTCAAATAGATAAATTAGTTCATTCAGTATATTTAAGATACAAAGAGGCTCTAGGAGAGAAGATCAGTATCAAAAAAGGTTTTTATTCTGGTAAATATCTAAAATTAATAGGTGAAAAACTTGCTAAAAAGCATGGCTCAAATCTTGTAAATAGTAAAGATAATAAGTTAATCAGAAATTATACTATAAGTTCTATCTTGGAACTTATAAAGGAAGATATGTCCTTACTTGGAGTAAGTCACGACGTTTTCACTTCAGAATATGAATTGCAAAAAAGTGGCAAAATTGAGGAAGGCATAAAAATATTATCTGATAAAGATTTAATATATGAAGGATATTTAGAAAAACCAAAAGGCAAAGAAAGTAAAAATTGGACTTCTAGAAAAGAAATATTATTTCGTTCTACAAAGTTTGGCGATGATGTTGATCGTGCATTAAAAAAAGAAGATGGCAGTTGGACTTACTTTGCTTCCGATATTGCTTATCATTTAGATAAGATATCACGTGGTTTTAATAATATGTTCGTAGAACTTGGTAGTGATCATGGTGGTTATATTAAAAGACTTAAAGCGGCTGTTTCCGCGTTAAGCGATAATAAAGCAAAAATAGAAGTAAAGCTCCATAACATTGTAAATTTTTCTAACAACGGAAAGCCAATCAAGATGTCCAAAAGATCAGGAGATTTTTTAACAGTAAAAAACTTGATAGAGGAGGTTGGTAAAGATGTTGCACGCTTTATAATGTTAACACGAGGAAATGATATGATTCTAGATTTTGATCTTACCAAGATTAAGGAACAATCAAAAAATAATCCAATTTTTTATGTACAATATGCTCACGCTCGTGCTTATTCATTAATGCGTAATGCTCCAAAAGAACTTCCAGATGCAAATTCTTCACTCTTAAAAAATAATAAAGAGTTGTTCCTCATAAAGATTTTAGCAAAATGGCCAGATGTAGTTGAAATAGCAGCAAAGCTTTATGAGCCGCACAGGATAACTTTTTACCTACTTGAAGTTGCAGAAGCATTTCATGCCCTGTGGGGGTATGGCAAAAGCGATTTAAAAATGCGTTTCATACTAAAAGAGAACTTAGATCTTACAGCCGCAAGAATGTTCCTTGTTCAAGCTCTAGCATACGTCATTGCTTCTGGCCTTTCTATTTTTAATATAGAGCCTCTGAAAGAGATGAGTTAATTTTTCTACTTTTAATAAACGCTTAATAATTAAAGCGTTATTTAAACCCAGAAATTGAATGTATGTTAAGTAGATAATTATTCATTTAATATTATGAATATTACCATCATTCGATTTAAAAATATCCTGAATAGGATAAATCTCATCGATGATTTATATACAATGCTTCTTTGTGTTCTCATTTCAATTAGATACGATAATCTATCATCACATTGATTCCGATTAAAAGTACAAAATCGCTTTTTATTTTTTTAAAGTCAATTTTATTTGACAATAAAGAAAATTAAATGAATATCTAATCAATGAGCAAAGATCATCTTTATGACATCAGTGGAAATTATATCCATAGTTATTTTTACTAGAACTTAAATTCAATTTAAAGATAAAGCAATCATTAAAAATAAATGTGAGCGTACAACTTTATATCGTCTATAAACACCAGAAGTCTGGTATAGTGCCATATTTTTATTATATTAATTTTACTAGTATTTAACAAATGTAATATAAAAATTACTCGAAATAAGTTCACTTTTGTGCTTCAATAATCAATTAAAGATTTATTTTTCCTGTAATTTTTTAAGTCTTTCTTTGTTTAAAATTAAGTTTATCTTTTCTACGCTTCTATCAATGTCATTATTGATTATCACATAATCATATTTACTACTTTTAGTTATTTCCTTTTGAGCTGTAGATAACCTGCGTTCTATTTCACTCGTGCTATCAGTATTGCGTTTTTGCAAACGCAATTTAAGTTCCTCCATAGAAGGAGGAAGTATAAAAATACTTATGACCTTTTTCTTCATAAGTTTAAATAATCTAAATGCTCCCTGCCAATCTATAACTAACAGGACGCTTATTTCATTGATTAAATTTTGTTTTATAAAATTCTTTGGTATACCATAAAAATTTTCAAAGACTTTAGCATACTCAAGCATTTGACCAGTTTTACACAATTCGTGAAATTTTTTCTCAGTAACAAAAAAATAATCCTTCCCATTTGTTTCATTAGAACGAGGTTTACGTGTAGTTATAGAGACTGATCTGACAAGATCAGTTGTCGATGATCGCTCAAGTAATCTTTCTGATATGGTAGTTTTGCCCGCTCCAGAAGGAGAAGATAAAATCAAAAGTATGCCTTTGCTTTTCATAATCATATCTCTAAAATCTTTAGGAAAGACTATTATAGTGTACTTTATATTCAATTACTACTTTTTAGTATTGCACTCTTTAAATCAGATTTAAAAAATTTAGAATTGGTTAAATCAGAATTTAACAAATTAGTATCAACAAGAGAAGAATTATTAAAAATAGCATAACGTAAATCAGTTTCTCCGAAATTCGCTTTGTTTAAATTAACATTTATAAATTTTGCTCTACTTAATATCGAATTAGAGAAATCGGTATTTTCTAGGTTCATGTTTTTGAATTCAAAATAAGCGTAATTAACATCGAATTTTTTATCACGAAGTATCTCTTTTTGCAAATCTTCAATTGAAGTTATAGCGCCATCTAAATTTGATATTTTCTCTTGTCCTTTATTATCAATCAGAATTGAATGATTGAACTTACAATTTATTAGATAGGCATCAACAACTAATCCTGCGTATAAGCTCGAAGAATCAAAAAATATATTATCAATTAATGAATTATTAAAATTGCTAAAAAAAAAGCCTGTTTTTTTAAATATATTCTTTTGAAATAAAGAAGAGCTGAAATTACTTTCAATAAAATTTGAATTAGCTACTTCTAGATTAGACCAGATCGATTTATCTGCCATAAGCTTAACAAAAACTGAGTTTTTTACTTGACTGGAGTTAATATTAAGCTTAGATAGCTTGCTATCGTGAATTTGAGAATCTTGTATTTTAATTTTATACATCGAAGCAGCAGAAAGATTTGTGTTTTCTATCTTTGTATAGGCAAATAGTGAGTAGTCGAAAAATGAATCGCTCATATTCGAATCTACGATTTTAGTATTATAAAATTTTCCATAACGAACGTCAGAATCAGAAATATCAATTTGATTCAACTCGCTAAAACTGAAATCAACACCAGATAAATCTGCGTTTTGGAAACTTACTTTAGAAGCATAAAAGTATTTTATCTTAGAGCCACTAAGTACAGATTGTGCAAAACTTGAATTATCGCCATTTACATAGGAAATTTGTGTGTTACTTAAATTAGTTTTACTGCAATTACTATCAATTATAACGGAAGAAGTCAGATAAGCATTGGAAAGATTGCTTCCTGTGAAGTCTGATTCTATTATTTCTACACCATGTATGTTAGCGTTTTTTAACGAAGAAAATTGTATCTTTAATTTAAGTGAGTTCACTCCAAAAAAATTTGCGTTGTTAAGATTGCTTTTTTGAAAAGTAGTATTATTCACTTCACTGTCGCTAAGATTTATATAATTAATATTTGAATTTAGTAAGCTGGAGAGATTCATTTTTACATTTGAGAAATTGACATGTAAGCCAATTACATTGTTCATCTTTGTCATTTTAAGATCTGAATTAATAAATTCAGCATAACTAATATCAGACTGATCAAATGTAATATCTGTCAAATTTGCAGAAATAAATTTTGCAAAACTCAAATTTGTACTTTTTATTTTTATACCTTGCAAATTTGCATTAGAAAAATTTGCTCCACGTAAATCAGCATTGATGAATGATACGCCAGATAAGTCAGTATGAGAAAAATCAGCACCAATGAGGCTCACTCCATTGAAAATAGATCCATTGAGGTATAATCGACTAAAATCGGCTCCATTTAAGTTAGAACCAAAACCTTTTCCAAAGTCTTCTGGTACGTTGTTTTTGTGACATTCTACTAAAAATTCAGCAAAGTCTTTCTTGCTATAAGAAATATATTCTATTTTGTGTAGAATGTCTAAAAAATCATCAATAGGATTTTTTTTATGATTTAATTCATTTCCGTAACATAATAAATTACTAACTAAGACTAGTATTAAAAATCTAATTATCTTCATTAATATTCATTTCAATATTAGTTAAATTGTATTTCGTCATTTTCTTTTCATAATTTAAAATTATGTATTTTCAAGTTTTCTTTGTTTGTATATTCTTTTCGTTTTCTAATTCTCTATGAGGATATGGTAACATTTCAGTAATTGCATTTACCATGTCAACTCGTCCTCGTTTTGAGAACTATATCAATAGGAGATTGAAGGCTATTATTTATAGCCTCAGGATTAGCACCTTTGTAATAAAAGAAATCGTACTATATCATCTATTTCGCTCCTCTTAAGCACATAAAAAATTAGAAGAGTATCTCCGAGTTTATTTCTAAACTTTAGTATATCTTGAATTGTTAATCCAATTCTTTTCAATTTATTTATTATTCCACTTAGGCAGATTAAATTATTTTTTTTAACGCAGTAAAAAAACTGTTTGCAATAGTCGCTAACAAACACAGTTGTTGGAAGATGTTCATTAAGCTTATCATTATAATATCGCTTATATATTGATTTACTTTGTGCGTTTTTTTGATTCCATCCAACCTTTAGTATTTTATTTGATTTTATCCATTTTTGTAAATCCTCTTTTTCCTCTTGTTGTTTATTTTGTTTACCTTTTCTTAAAAAGAGTTCTATTTGATTTTTTTTGTTATAATTTCTATTAGATATTTTCTTTACTTTTTCTTCTTTTTGAATTTGATCTTCCTTTTTTTCTTTTTCTATTTCTATAAATTTATATTTATCCTCACTATCTGTTAAAGTCTTGTCTTTACCAATATTGATTACATTTTTTATGCCTGGAGTAGATTCATTTTTACCTTTTTCTTCTTGTTGATTATTTTTAGAGTTTTTATCACTTTGCACATTTCTGTTAATAGTTTTTTCAATTTTACGAATCATATCTTTTTCGTGTTTTAATTCTTTTCTATTCATTGTTTCTTCGATAGAATGAGCATCTTGTACTTTTTTATCAACATTTAATTCATTAAAGTGAATAGAGTTGTCTTTATAGAATTTGATTTCTACTCTTTGAATTGAATTTTTTATCAAACTTTGTTCCAGATTTTCTTTTATATTCGTATCTTCACGCACCGTATAAACGAATTTATTTATATTAGTAATTCCTTTCTTTTTTTTAACAATTCGTTTCACAGAACATGCGCTATAATAGCAAAAGGTGATGAATGACAACAATGTAAAGTATAAAAAACTCTTCTCATAATTATAGGTACACCAAGCTTGGACTTAGTTAAGATGACATAATACTATAGTCAAATAATTAATTTATAGCAAAAACGTACACAACTTAAATATAGTTAAAATCATTGTATCAATAATACATACATATGCCGGAAGGAGAGGGATTCGAACCCTCGATACGACTTTTCAATCGTACAACGGTTTAGCAAACCGCCGCCTTCAACCGCTCGGCCATCCCTCCCAAACCTGAAAAACACTATTTGAACATGGGAGTAAAGTTACAACTCTAAATATATAATACTAAGACTTTACAGCCTGTCTAATGGTTTGATTAGGAGTATTGAATTTTTATTAAATATAATATAATCTTTATTTACTTTATTAACCTTAGAATAAAAAATACAATTTTACTGTATAACTAATTTTAGTCATATGCATATCAATTCGCGTTTTCAATAGAACTTTGAATAAAGTTCTTTGCTTCTTTCATATCAACCCATTTTCCAACCGTTACTATTTTTCCCTTCTCTAAATTTTTGTAATGCAAAAAGAAATGAGCAATTTTATCTAGTAGATTTTTAGATAAATCAGAGTAGTTTTTCACATTTTCATAATACTCATCAACACTAGAAATAGGTACGGCTAATATCTTTTTATCTTCTCCTTTTTCATCAGTAGTAAGTAAGGCGCCTATTGGACGTACTGATATTAAAACACCTGGTGCTAAAGGGAATTGAGTTAATACTAAAACATCTATTGGATCTCCATCGCCTGCGCAGGTATTTGGTATAAATCCATAATTACATGGATAAGTCATTGAAGTAGATAAAAATCTATTAACTTGAAGTAATTCAAGCTCTTTATTAAATTCATACTTTATAGGCTCAGAATTTGCACTTATTTCAATAATGACATTTACCGCATTTGTTTTTGTAATTATCTTATTCAAATTCATAAATTATCCTTTTTTAAGAAAAAAAATATTATATAACACACATTTCTTAGTTACCACATTTATATGATTAATCCATTTATTTTTAATAAAATCAGTGAACAGAGTTTTTAAAAAACTGATTAAATTAATTTAGACAAATAAATGGCAACTTTGCAGCTCCTTTTTATGAAGGAAGAAAAGATTTTATAAGAAAATAAGTCTTCAGCATTATGTTTAATTGCAATATCTCTGTGTTTCAACTCTTCAATGCAAAACTCACTTATGGTTTCTATTAGTTCTTCATTTTCCAAATTTAAAATTTGTTCTTTATAATGCTCACCTATTACTTCTTCGATTGCAGCAGTGCAAGCCATAGTAGCTTTTCTACCAATAATAGCAGTTGCAATACCGAGAGATACTCCAAAAATGCACCAAACTGGCAATAAAATAGTAGGACGAATCTTTTGATTTTTAATTTTTTCATTAAAATAGTTGAAATGTTTTTTTTCTTGCTCTTCCATTGCAGTTATCTCCTTGATTAAGGAAGATCTTTTAAGAATCAATTTTTGACCATAATAGATGCAAATAGCACCATATTCTCCAGCATGATTTACTCTAATTACTTGTTGTAAAAATCTATTCTTATCATACTGTAACTTATTTAAGTTTTTTTTTCTTTGCACAATAGATTTTACCTGATACGAAAAGAGCTGTTACAAGATAGATTAAATTCCAAGTCACTAAGGAAATACCTAGAACATAATGTGGCTTATTACAAGAAGGAGAATAATTAGGATTTAATAAATTGCTTTTTAGTTCTTCTACGCTAACGTTACTACTTACTCGTTCCGCACATCCTAAAATATCTTGAAATAAATGAAGTTCAAGACCCACATGATAAAAAGATATAATTGTACCAATGAGATAAATACAAAACATCGAGTAAACTAAAATTCTTTTACTCTTTATCAGAGTGCATATTATTGCAAGTAATCCTGCAACATAGTAAATAATCCGCTCGTATATGCATAATTTGCATGGTAACATATTAAAAAAATATTCTAATACATATGCAAAAACCAGAGCAACAATGCTTGACAACAAGAATACCATGGGAATCATTGAGTTATTATTGCACACGTATCTTAAATTAATTGCTTTAAAAACTTTTAAAGAATAAAGCATAGTACTCATTTTGCATAGGGATTTTTGTTCTTCTTCAAAATCAATCTGACGGGTACGCCTTCGGTAAAAAATTTTTTTCTTAGATCGTTAACTAAATAACGTTTATAACTTTCATCAACACTTTCTGGCATATTACATGCCAGAAAAAAAGCTGGAGGGTTAGTATAAACTTGAGCAATATACTTCATTTTAATTACCCTACCTTTCACGAGTGGATGAGCATGTCTATTTATAGCATCTATCAACCAATTATTTAATTTTGCAGTACTAATTTTTTTATTTAAAGATTCGTTTACTTCAAAACACTTTGCTATTACATTATTACAGCCTATTCCTTTTAAGGCAGAAATTGTTATGGTGGATACTGCCAAAGACAACCTTGATACTTCTTGTTGTTTTACAAATTTTATTAATTTTCTTCTATCATCTTTGTTGATCAAATCCCACTTATTCAATACAATAACAACTCCCTTTCCTTTTTTGATCGCAATCTCAACTATTGATAAATCCTGTTGTTCAATACCTAAAAGAGAATCTACCATTAAAACCATTACTTGAGACCGCTTTATTGATTTTATACTGTTCTCAATAAATTTTGATTCTAAATTATTTGTAATATTCATTTTTCTACGAATTCCGGCAGTGTCAATAAGAGCAACTAGCTTTCCAGCGAAATAGTATATAACTTCTATAGAATCGCGTGTAGTAGCTGGTTTTGAACTTGTTATCAATCTATTCTCTCCGAGAAGACTGTTTAAAAAAGTTGATTTCCCAACATTTGGACGACCGATAATCGCAATCTTTAGCTGAGTAGATCTATTAACTTGATTCAATTTTCTTTTGTTGAGAGATATTGTAGTTTGCTTATTTTTTTCTTGATTTGAATAATTAATTACCTGCTTTACGGAAGGAGAGGTATCTTTAAAAGATCTAACAATACCAGCTAATGCGTCGTATAAGTCAATCATACCAAGGTTATGTTCAGCTGAAATATAGACCGGCCCTATCAGATCAAAATATTTCAAGTAATCAATATTTTCTGAATTATGACTTTCGCATTTATTTGCTATAAGTATAATAGGTTTGTTTGTCTTTTTTTTTAGCCACTTTACAAATTCTGTATTTTGTTCATTTCGAACTTTTGCGTCAACAAGAAAAAAAATTATATCTGTATTTAATATAGAAAATTCTATTTGTTGAATAATTTGTAATGAAAAAGCGCTTTGATTACTCCACCCTCCTGTATCGCTAATTTTAAATTCTAAATCGCTAATTTTTCCGATTTCTTCATGTCTATCTCTAGTTATATACGGTATATTACTGACTACTGCGGCTTTTTTTCCAACTAACCTATTAAATAAAGTCGATTTTCCAGCATTCGGCAGGCCTACTATAGTAATTTTTAGCATAATTTGAATACATGATTTCTTAATATGAAGAAGAGATTATAATCAAAATTTCTTAATCTAACATTGACTTTATGGATTGTATTTTTATTTCAGAAGTGTGCAACGTCTCATTTACACTTTACGTTATATATAAAAATATTATGATTCAGTTATGATAATATTTAAGTAAAGTAGTGAGTTCAGACTAAATTAAAAATTATAGAGAGAGTTGTATTACTAATAATGTAATTAACATTACATCAAAAATACTTTAAATTCTTATGAGCTTTTTTTTTAATATTAATTCTCAAATTTAAGAAAAATTGAGCTAATCATTAAAGATTAGAGAGATGATATAACTTGAATAGGAAATACTACTCTATAATTTCTATGATATTCAGATTATAAATATACTTTAGGTCAGTTTTCAAAATCAATATATGATAATAACGTATAGTATAAAAAGAATGAGATGATTTTACTGCTAATAATTCTTTAATTATTTTGATAAAAATGGCAAAAATACAGGTAATAAAGATTGTGATTTTTTTTAATGTTATGAAAGAACTAAAGTAATAAATTATCTATAAATAAATCATAAAGCTATTGGAAGCTTGATTAAAGAAAACGAGATTTTGCTATTCTTCATTCTTAAATGAAAAAGCATTAATATTGTGGCATCTGCAAGCAGTAGCGAAGAAGTAATTGAAAATATGTGAGTAAAAGACAATATCAATATATAAAACCATATTTGTATGTGGCAAAAATTTACTTGTAAATCTGGTTTTTACTTAAATTTTTACACTATGATAATTATGTTAATTAGTTTATAGTAATAGCTATATAGAATCTCGCTAGATTTTATACTAAGCATCATTATCTTAATAATTATTGTTAAGCATATAAATAACGTAAAGATTTTAAAAAAATCTATACTCATATTATGAGATAGATTAAATTTAATATATCAAATATTTGTTTGAGACAGTTCATATATTAGATTGCTTAATATCGTTAAATTACACATCAATTATTAAAAGTAGTAAAAACGCATATTACCATGCAGTTAGAATATTAACATTAATAATAAAACTAAGATTTAATAAATCTATTTTATATTTGCGCCTTTAACAAGACGTTAAAAATAATATACTCAGTTCTCCTAGTAAAATTTGAAACTTAAGCTTCCTCATCTATTTTAATTAAATGAACATTTGCTCTTAATATGAAGACATTAAAAATGTTAAACAACATACGTGTAAAATATTAAAGTAATTTAGATGAAATTTGAGTGTTGTCAAGGGCGTCATTATCAAATAGAATTTGCAATTCTCTTACAACTTTTTTTAATCTAAAATTAAATAGAATTTTATTCTATATACTCTGAGTTTTTATCAAAAAGTTTATATAATAATATTAAATCAATTAAATCATTAAATTTAAAAACAAAAAATAAAGTGTGCTTTATATCATCAAAATAATTTAAATAGAATAGTTTTTTGTATAACTGCCGTTATAGTCAAAGTTAATATTGAACTTAAACTTTATTAAATTAATATAATCTTTCTAAAGAATTTTTCTAAAGATTTTAATCATACACTACATATTAGCATTAAGAGATATCCTTGACATTTTTAAACGTGAGTAAATAAGTCAATTATGAACTCAATTGTTTAATTAAGATACAACTTATCTTTTGTTATCTATTAATGATATCAATCTATTAATGATATTACTCTAAAATATTCTAGAGAAGAAGTTATAATTTTTTTATAAGAGGCCTGAAAGCTTGTAAAAAACAGCTAAAAAACTTATAATTGTCTATAAAATTTAGCATTTAATGGAAAACAATATTATTTTGTATTTAATACTGGTTTAAATAATCTAAAAAAGCATGAAGACATATAAGACATATAATGTGTTTTTAATTAAACTTAAAAATCAAATTTATTACTTGAAGAATAAAATCTGATTGTAGCTTTGTTAATGTTGATGATAAAAATACCATTATCATATGTATGAAGCATTGATATTAATGATTTTAGATTAAATCTAAATATCTTCATTGTATAGTTGATTAAATCAAATAAAGATATATTATATATGTCAATATGCTTCAGCAAAGATCTATTCTTAAATTATGCACAGAGTTTTATTTTAATATGGTGTTATGACACATATTCCAGTTTTATTAAAAGAGATGTTATTACAACTTTCGCCACGGAAAGGTGGCGTGTACATAGATGCTACTTTTGGAGCCGGTGGGTATAGCAAAGCAATATTAGAATCAGCTGATTGCAAAGTGTGTGCAATTGATAGAGACGAAACGGTTACTAAGTTTTATGATGATTTGAGTTTTAGATACCCCAATAAAATAAAGTTATTCATTGAGAAGTTTAGCAATATTAAAAGTATATTAGGTAAAGTTCAAATATCTGATATTGGAATTCAAGAAAAAAAATGCAATGAAATGAGGCCAGATAAAATTATCGAGTATGTAGATGGAGTTGTATTCGATATTGGAGTATCTTCTATGCAACTTAGTCAAGGAAGTAGAGGATTTTCATTTTTACATGATGGTCCGCTCGATATGCGTATGGATAGTTCTTCTCAGATTGATGCATCAATATTTGTTAATACTTTGCGCGAAGAAGAAATCGCCAATATTATATATAACTATAGTGGGGAGCGTCATTCTCGCAAGATTGCGAGAGCAATAGTAAACGCTAGAAAAAGAAGATGTATTAGAACTACATTTGAACTTGCAGATCTTGTGCGTTCTGTGGTGTTTCGCGGGAAAAAAAGTAAAATAGATCCCGCAACTAGAACGTTTCAAGCAATTAGAATATGGGTAAACGATGAACTTCGAGAGCTTAAAAATGGTATTAAAGCCGCATGTCAAATTTTAAACAGAAATGGTAAGATGATTGTTGTCACCTTTCATTCTTTGGAAGATCGTATAGTCAAAACTTTTTTTAAAGATTTATGCGAACAAAGATCTAAAAATTGCAAAATTTTCTCTCTTATGAATAAAAAAGTAGTTAGACCAAACATAGAAGAAATAAATGCAAATCCCCGTGGACGTTCAGCAAAATTAAGAGCCATACAAAGATTATTATGAGAACTTTCTGTATTATATCAATGATTATTTTTTTTTTAGTATTATAGGACTATTTAAGGTAAAATTGCATGTTCAGTCATTAGATGAAGAACTAAAAAAAATAAAGCGAGAAATTTATTTAGTGCAATGTGATATAAAAGTTCTGCAAGCAGAATGGAGTTATTTGAGCAATCCAAAAAGGCTTGTAAAGCTTATGGATAAGTATTCGAAAAATGAATCTGTTTTTAATAACAGTCAGATTAAAATTCTTGATTTTCTAAATAGTTGTAGCACATCAATAAGATTTAAAAATTAGTATTGATAATAAAGTTGCATCTAGATTTTATAATGGAAAATCTTTAAGAACGATTAGATTTTGTAAATTCTATTTTTCTTTAATTATCCAATTCTAGTTCTATACTTAGAAAATCAATAATAATAATTTTAGAATTATTCCAAGTTGAAATGAGATTAAAATCTATTAAGTAATCTTTACATTTTGTTATCTAACTTTTTATTTAAAGTATTAAAAGTTACAAAACTGCTTGTAGTTTTTATGTTTATTTTATAAATATATTTAACTATTGATAAGTATATTTTTATTAAAAACTCTATATATTTGGTGTTATAAATTTTTTTTCTTTTCTATATATAGCGGATTTGTACTAATCTAGGTTATTCACACTATTATGTGAACGCCAAGATAAAGAATTTATATCATATTTTAGTAACAAATTTATATTTATTTTAATAATATTGAATATGAACTTGATTACCCTCCCCTTGATCCATTTGTTGTAGGTTAGTCTATTAAAAATAGAACAAACCATAATAATTACTCCATAAATCTGGATCATGTTTGCGTTTATTTTCTTTGAAAATTAATGAATATATACAAATATTCTTCCTCTGTGCGTTACTATTTTTAGTATAGCAATTCAACACATCAAAAATTACAGTTAATTTTACATAGATAAGTTGAAATTAGCTTTAACTATTTTTAGTATATCAATTTTTTTTCTTAATTTACAAAAAAATGATAACATTTTACTATTCTCTTGATATTAGATATACGATATTTGTAATTTTACTTTACTATTAAATGATGATCTGTGCGTTAGATAAGATCTTAAAATTTAAAAGAATTTATACACTATTACTATCTTTGGTATTTTAAGATCGATTTGACTATTAATTAAATTATTAAGAATGTTTTTAAATTTTATAGTAAAGTTTTGATGAAAGGCACAGAAATACAATTTCCTTAATATCTCTTTAGGTTAATTTTTTATTTATTCTTTCGTTAAGTTAAAAACCTATTAATTAAATATTCACTTTACTAAATAGTAAACATTACTAACTAAACTAGGTTTATTTTTGAGAATTTAAAAATTATCTTTTAATAAAAAGCTTAATGTTTTTATACATAGCAGCATAATGCAATGAATTTTCATTTTTATATCTCTAAATATTAGAATTTTCTGCATTTATTAGAGCTTTAATCTTTTACTTGTGATTTACTGCTTTCTATTTATAAATTGATATCAGAGGTGATTTTACCTGTATCTTTTCTTTTTTGATCGATCTAAAATACATAAATTACTTAATTGTTTACTCTTTTACAAAAGATTGCTGGAATAGACTTTAGTAATTTTTTTTTGCGCTTAAAAAATACTATTTAAATGTAAGTTAAAAGTGTGAACTTTTCCTTCAATTTAAAAAAAAAATTAAGCTTTAATTTATTTTAAAATAAAAAGCTGTATATTTTATTTGATAGAAAAAAATAGTCATACATTGACATCAATAAAAATATTTTTTGCTATATTAGCAAATAGAACTATTTCAGTTGATAGAGTAATTATTGTAATTTTTTTCATAAAATTGAACTAATTATAAATATCAAAAAAAATGTTTAAAAAAAAGAAGTTCTTAGCAGACTAAGAAATATATACCTAATATTAAAAAGCGTTTAACTTTAGTTTTTTTTTAAATTGAAGTTTTATAATTCTAGCTTTTATGAACGAGAGTTCATACAAGTTCATCTGAACTTCTATATATGTAAGTAAAATTAAAATTTAATTTTTTAAGATATATAGTTTATATAATGTAAAAATAAATTATGAGATATAGATATTAACCTCAGTTTTAGTACTTTAGTTATTTAAAAAGTCTGCACAGAATTAAAGCTATACTATAATTATAGTCTATATACATAGTATTGAAAGTATATAAAAGTGATTTTTGTTTGTGCTAAATTAAAAAAAGTGTTAGTTATATCTTATTTTCAATAATAAATTGTATTATTTTTGATTATTTTGACATTTTCCCTTGGTAACTCTTTAATGAATTGTGAAACATACATTGATTTCCATTGATTATTTATTTCCCTTTTACTTACATATAATATAATTAATTTTTCTTTTGCTCTTGTTATCCCAACATATGCAAGCCTCCTCTCTTCTTCTAAATCCTTACCACTGCTATCTTCAAAAGATTTCTGATGTGGAAATATTCCATCTTCCCAGCCAGGTAGAAATACACATGGAAATTCAAGACCTTTTGCTGCATGAAGAGTCATAATATATACTACGTTGTTATCATTCATATCATCCACCTCTGTTACTAAACTTACATGTTCTAAAAAAGCTGTAGCACTATAAAAACCTTTCAAAGATGAAATAAGTTCTTTAATATTTTCTATACGCGCTAAACCTATCACTTTTTCATTTTCAAGCATTTCAACGTATCCTGATTGATTTATTATAATATTAACGAGTTTATCCAAGGACTTTAAGCCTATTATTTTTTTCCAAGTTTTAATTTTATTTAAAAAATCATTCAATGAAAGTTTCGTTTTTTCATTCACTTGATCATTATTAACTAATGTTTTTGCTGCTTCAAAAAAAGAAATTCTATTATTTCGTGCAACTGTATATATTATTTTCATAGTGATCGGTCCTATTCTTCTTTTTGGGCGGTTTACTATTCTTTCAAAGGCTAAGTCGTCGTTGTTATTTACAACTAGTCTTAAATATGCAATAATGTCCTTCACTTCTTGACGTTCATAAAATTTTATACCGCTTACAAGCTTATAGGGAATTGAACACTTTATAAAACACTCTTCTAAAATTCTAGTTTGAAAAGTAGATCTTACTAGTACTGCAATGTCACTAAATCTGTATTTGTTAAACTTTAATATCTGTTCGCTTATAAATCTTGCCTCAATTTTCCCATCTAATAATTTTATTAAATTTACTTTTTCTCCTCTAATATTTGTTGTCCACAATTTTTTTTCTAAACGAGTTTTATTATGCTTAATAAGCTGCGATGCAGCTGCAAGTATATGAAATGTTGATCTATAATTGCATTCCAATTTGATAATTTTTGTATTTTTAAAGTCTTTTGAGAATTTTAAAATGTTTTCAATTTTTGCACCACGCCAACTATATATAGATTGATCATCATCCCCTACACAGCAAATATTTGAGTATCTTTTTGTAAGACATTTTAGCCAAAGATATTGTATTGTATTTGTATCTTGATATTCATCTACCATAACATATTTGAATTTACTCTGGTAGTAGAGGAGAGTTTCGATGTCTTGATTGAAGATTTGTATGTTGTATAAAAGTAAATCACCAAAGTCAACAGAGTTAATGGATTTTAATTTTTCTTGATAGAGATAATAAATCTTTAATGCATTAACATATACCGATTCAAACAAAGAAGTTTTTTTCACTTCAGACGGTAATAAACACTTTTCCTTCCATTGTTGGATTATATTTACAATAATTTTGTATTTTTCTGATAAATTTTTTACTTTTATATCATTAACAATACCTTTTATTATATGTAATTGATCATCTACACTAATGATTAAAAAATCAGACTTTAGCCCTACAATTCGAGCATGTTGGCGTAAAATTCTTGCTGCAATTGTATGAAATGTACCAAGCCATGGCATGGCTGTTCCAGTAAATGTAAGCACTCTCGATAGCATTTCATTTGCTGCTTTGTTTGTGAATGTAACTGCTAGTATTTCATCAGGATTAGCGTATCCATTACTAATTATATATGCTATCCTTGAGATGATTGTCCTTGTCTTTCCCGTTCCAGCACCAGCCAATACTAAAACTGGTCCATCTATGCTAGTTACAGCCAATTGTTGTTCCGAGTTTAGCAGTGAGAGATAATCGTTCATTACGGTCCTACCACAAAAATGAAGTTGTATGAAATTAATTCTATTATTAACACTATATAGAATATATATTCTGAATATACAGAATCAAATCGTTACAACTACTAGAAAAAAAGAACTCTAAAAAATCATAGTTATATATGTAGCAAAAATAGTAACACATTAAATAATGGTGGATGATGTGGGATTGGTAGGACTCGAACCTACGACCAATTCGTTATGAGCGAACTGCTCTGACCAACTGAGCTACAATCCCTCATTATCAATATTCATGATACATAAAAAAAACAAATTGTCTATTAGTTGATTTCGTCATCAAGCCAATCTTGTAGATTACTTATTACGCCAATTTTGCGCGTAACTTCCTTACCATCTTTAAATATGATTAAAGTAGGTATAGATTGAATTTTATATTCACTTGGTATCTCAATTCCATAATCTATATTAAACTTGCAAACTTTAATCTTTTCGTTCCTATCTCTAGCTAACTGTTCAATACGCGGCATCAGACTTTTACATGGCGCACACCATTCTGCCCAAAAGTCTACTAATACAAATCCTTTGTAATCAATAACTTCAGATTGAAAATTTTGATCATTTATTGGCACAACGTTACTATCCATAAAATACCTCAGAGGAATCTTTACAATATAGCGTACTCACAATCAATCAATCAATCAAATTCTTGTTTTTAGATTCAGAAAAATTATTTAAAATTTTTGTATAATTTTAATTACTATACATGATGACTAAAGATATCTATATTCTGCCATCCAGCTAAATCTAGTTTTACACGAATAGGAAGAAATTCAAAGCATTTTTGAGCTAGTTCTTTTCTGTTTTCACGTTCTAACAAAGAATCTAATCTTTCTTTTATCTTATGAAGATATAAAACATCAGATGCAGCATATTTTTTTTGCTTATCTGTTAGTTTTTCATTTCCCCAGTCGGAAGACTGCTGCTGTTTATTTAGCTTAATATCAAGCAATTCTAGACATAATTCCTTTAAACTATGATTGTCTGTATAAGTGCGAACTAAACGTGAAGCTATTTTTGTACAATAACATGGTAGCGCCCAGGTTTCCAAGTAATAAAATATTATGCTGATATCAAATCTTGCAAAATGAAATATTTTAATTATATCTTTGTCCCCTAATATTTTTCTTAAATTTGGAGCTGTATAATCACCCTTCAATTGAATCAAGTGAGCTTCACTGTCATTAAAAGAAATTTGAACAAGACATAATCTATCTCTAACGTGAAATAACCCCATCGCCTCTGTATCAACAGCTACAAACCTTGTGTTATTTGGTGGCATTGAATTAGATGGCAAGTCACCTTTATGTACAAATATTCTCATAGAATTTTGTAGAATACTTAAATACTAATGCTAACTAAAAGTAAATTTTAAGTATACAAAAATATAGATATTTTTTAAATTTTAGTTTGTATATGATTTACAAAATTGCTTTGCATTCTTATAATTTAATTTGTGAATTAAAGAATGTACTCAGTGCGGGGGTAGTTCAATTGGTAGAACGCAACCTTGCCAAGGTTGAGGTCGAGGGTTCGAAACCCTTCTCCCGCTCTTTGTTTTACAATTTCGTGAAGCAAAAACTTGATAATCTCTACAATCTTTACAATCATAAGGTTGAAGCTATTTAATTTAGCTTTAATAATAAGTATCAAAGAGTTGTCCATCTTATGGTTTATTATTTTTATAATATGTGATTAAAAGATTATTATGTATATAATCATTTGTCTTTAAATCTCTATGTACAGTTTATAACATATAAATGTATATATATATTTATAAGCTTTTTATAAAAATAACATAAAAGATAAAAATCTTAATATTTTTTTACTCTAGTTAAAATGTTCTTACTCCTTTGTATTTTTTTGAATAAATTTCTTTAAATTTAAATCTAAATATTTTTTTGCACTTTAAAATCACAAACTGGAATGTTTAGGAGTTTATAAAATCTGATATTAGACAATTAAGCACTGTGCTTATATTATTTTTATTCTATTTTTCCTAGATAGACATCACAATTTAAATGTGACGATAATATCTCAAGGGAATTTTTAAAATGTCCAGAAGGAAGAGCGGTAATGGTAATTTTTTTACTATTTGGTAGTTTTAAAGACAGAGAATATGAATGAAGATGAATTTTATTTGCTACACCATCAATAAAAGCCTTTCTGCCACCATATTTACCATCACCAAGAATAGGGCAATTTATATGAGCTAAATGCGCCCTTAATTGATGAGTTCTACCGGTAATAGGTTGTAATTTCAAATAAGCAATACAAGATTTTAATTTTGCTTTAATTGAGAAATAAGTAGTTGCATCTTGACATGAATCATTATCAACAACTACTTTTTGCTGACCTGAAATATATTTTTTTGCCAATGGATAGTTTATCATTCCTCTATTTTTGTCCGGTATGCCAGCAGTTAATGCTAAATAAGTTTTTTTTATTCTACGCGCTTTGAATTCCTCAATAAGATATTTTGCAACACTGGCATTGCACGCGAATATTACTACTCCGCTTGTATCTCTATCTAATCTATGAACGATCTTAAATGTTCTTCCTTCTCTGATTTTGTCAAGTAAATCACTAATGCTAATTTTTATTTTTATACCACCTTGAACTGTTATTCCTGCGGGTTTATTTATAGCTAGTAAATATTCATCTTCATACAAAATGTTGCTTTTTAGTAAATTTACCAATTTTTCACTATATTTACGTTTAAAGTTAACATTATTAATGTAGTCTAAGTGTTTTATTGTGATGGTTTGACCAAAATTCACTCTATCGTTCGATTTCGCCTTACATCCATCAACTTTAATTAACTTCTTTCTTAAAGATTTTTCAATTACAGATTGTTTTAAATTAGGGAAACTTCTTCTTAAATATCTATCAAGTCTAACATTCTTATCTTGTACTGATACAATTTTTATATTCTCCATTATTTGTTTTAATAACTATTGAGCTACTTTAATAAGATATAATACAAAATACACTTTACAAAATCACTTTTTCAAAAGTTCCCTTAAACGAGAAGGATCTAAAATTTAGATTATTTTTAATTGTCAATTATATTGCTATGTTTTTTATTTTAAAATATTATTTCAATAAAGTTAATTTAATTTTTAATTTTCTTTCGATGAAAGGTAGAATTTCCAATTATTTTTAAATATTCTTTATTCTCTTAATTTTTATTTCTTTGTGTTAAAAAATACATATCAAATACGTGTTACGGACATTGATGTCTCGCTGATGATGGGTGTTACTATGCTAATTACAGGTCAAAACTTTATAAAGTAAGATTTTTAATTCTAACTTAAAATCAGAATTATAGCTTTAATTATATTAAATGAATATATTCGGTTACAATTTTTAATTGTAGATGATAATTTCTGTGATATACCATGCGAACTTGCGTTTTAATTTCCATTCAATTACAAGAGGCAAGGATATTTGCTCTAATAATATTAGGATAATATTCGCAGTGTAGGAAAGATTGAGTAGCATTTACTATCAGTATTAGAATTATTTTTATCTTTGTAATTTCAAATTACATATTTTATTCATTAGATGTAGTCGAGAGCTAGCATAGATTTTTTTTTCAGATGTTATCATACTCAATAACAATCCTACACATATTAAACTTGCAGCAGTTGTACTTCCTCCATAAGATAGAAATGGCAACGGATCACCTATTACTGGCAAAAGATCAATTGTCATCCCGACATTTATTGTAAAATGCACACTAAAAAAAGCAAAAATACCTATAGACACTAATTTAGAAAAATAATTTTGTAATCTACAAGCAATAAAAAATATTATAGTAAGTAATGTAGTATACAAAAAAATTAAAACCGTACTACCTAAAAATCCCCATTCCTCACAAAGTACTGCAAAAGCAAAATCTGTGCGCTTTTCTGGTAAAAAACCAAGCTGGGTTTGACTTCCATTAACAAAACCCTTACCAAATAAACCTCCTGAACCTATAGCTATCTTAGATTGCTGTGCAGTATAACCTATTCCAAGTGGATCAACTGATGAATCTAAAAATGACAATATCCGTTGTTTATGATAAGGACGTAAAAACGGCCAAATAGTTGGTCCCACAAGTATACCAATCATTACAAATACTATCAAATGAGATCTTTTAACTATTGTCGTAAATACAATCGATGCTCCTATAAATAACATTATCATACCTGTGCCTAAATTAGGTTGCTTTAACGTCAAAAATACAGGTATAATTATAATTATACATGCCTCAAATAACCTTTGAATTTTCATCATTTTATAAATACTTTGTTTATAAAAATAACGAGCAAGTGCAAGAATTAAGGCTACTTTTGCAAATTCTGATGGTTGCAAACTAACTTGCCCAATTCTTATCCATCTTGTTGCACCCATTATAGGCGAACCAAAACAATTTACTACTAATAGTAAAGTTACTACTACTAAATAAAAATGGTATGAATACCTTAAATAAGAATTTGTTTCTATAAATGACATAGCTATGGCTAACAAAAAAAAAAAAGAATACAATTAATTGATGTACGGCAAATGGCATCCATCTTCCCCCAGAAGAGGAATATTGAACGGCAATACCAATGCAAAACAGTACTATTACATTGATCATTAGCAACAAGCAAATCTTCTTTGATATATTCACAATATGGATTATATATATTTAAAATATAATAATTGACAAAAATTAAAAAGCCAATTTTTTAACCACTAACCAAATTGGAGCATTGCACACTCCTATTATTATCGTTAAAGTTGTCATAAATAATAAACAGAAAAACATAAGTAATGGTACTCTATCAACAGCTTCAGATGTTGTTTTGGCATTTAATTCTACATTTTTTTCAAAATACATTTTTTCCACTATCTTCCACATATATATTAGTGCAAAAAAAGAACTGCTAACAAAAACTATAAGAGAAATCCAAGCATGAGATTCTATAATTGCTTTCATCATATACCATTTACTTACAAAACCGCTTGTTAAAGGCATACCTATCAATGCTAGGCTTAATATGGTAAATACAAGCGTTGTATAAGGCATTGATTTTTTTAATCCAGACAAATTCTCTATTTTTGTTAAATTAAACGTGTAAGAAATACATGCCACAGCCATAAATAAGGATGTTTTTACTACGCTATGATTTATTATGTGAAAAACTGCTGCAGATAAACCAGTCTTTGAATTTAAACTCAACATCAACATTATATAACCAGCTTGGCTAACGCTAGAATTTGCAAGTAATCTTTTTATGTCTTTTTCAAGAATTGCAAATGTTGATCCAAATACAATAGTGCAAAATGCAAGAATACTTATTACATTATTTAATGGATATTTGAACAAAAAAAAGTTCTGATGAAAAACAGTATAAAAGATTCTGATAAAAATATATATCATCACTTTCATCATTGTACCTGAAAAGAATATAGTAACAAAATTTGGTGCTTCACCATATGAATTAACTAGCCATCTACTTAATGGAAATAATGCAATCTTAATTGAAAGACCAACAAAAATGAACAACGTACCAAGTTTTATGACATCATTACCATACAATGGCACTATCTTTTCTGCCATGTCGGACATATTTAGCGTTCCAGTCATGGAATATAAAAGACCGATGCCAAATAAATAAAACGTTGCACCTATTGTCCCACTAATTAGATATTCAAATGCTGCGATTAGAGCTTTTTTATCTCTTCCCATTGAAACTAATACGTAAGAAGAAAGAGAAGAGATTTCCAAAAAAACGTAAAGATTAAATATATCGTTTGTTACTAAAATCCCAAGTAACCCACTCAAGCATAATAGAAATAAAGAATAAAAACCAGTAATTTTATTTTTACTGATCTCTCTTTCGTTGATATTAAATCCATAAAGTACACTTACTAATGATATAAAATTCACTAACGTTAGAATCAAAGAATTTAATATATCAATTCTTAACTCTATTCCATAAGGTGGAGACCAATCTCCAAGGTGATAAGTTATAATTTCATTATTGTATGCCTTCGTAAGCAACATTAACGAAATAAAAAAAGTAACCCCAGTTGTAGCAAGAGAAATAATCCAAGAAACTCTATGTTCTTTAGTAATAAAGCAAAACATAGATGCAATTATTGGTATAATAACTTGCAAAATCGGCAATTGCATTAAATTGTTGTTAAAAGATCACTAAAGTAGTAGTATATATAATACTTTTTTGTTTCAATACCTTTATGTTGTCCAAAATTTGCAGTGTAATAAAGCATTTATTACAAAATAAAGATAAATTTGTAGGAATAGATGAAAATGGAAACTCTTACTATGAATCGAATCAAGGAAAAAGACGTGTTAAATACGCAAATATTTTCGAACCCACAACAATATCTCCAAGATGGCACATATGGCTTCATTATACAGATAATGTAATACCAATTAATAATAAAAAGAAAAAAATAAAACGTACTCCTAATTTAACTGGAACAAAAGATGCGTATCATCCAAATCAAGAAGTAAAAAGTTACTATAAGGTCTGGAATCCAAATAACTGAAGATGAGAAAATCAGGTATACTTGAAATAACTGCTGAATTATTCGTATTGATTTTTACTATTTTTCTAGTTTATTTTGCTATAAACAAGTTTTCTGGTATAAGAAAAAACTATAAAGGTTGTTATGAAAATATATGGTTTTTTTTACTAACGCTAATGTATACCAGTTATGGTGATAGTGTATCAGAATTTCTGGCGTAGATATTGGAAGTACAATTGGTGTATCGCTTGATAAAGCTAGTCATGTATAACACACGAGTTTTGATATGTGCGTAAATTAAGGATATAAAATTGCTAATTGACAGTTGAACTATAATAGCTAGTAGCAGAGTTGCTAGTAGTAGATTTATCACAATATTGTCAACCGAATAAGGCACACTAAACTAATTTCAAAAGGTGATAAGATAGAATAATACTCAAGCTGAGAAGCTAATGTTAGTGTAATAAAGCGGGATAAATAAATAAAATTCTTGGCGTATTTACAAAAATAACACTCTTTAATTCTTTATTTAATTTTCTACTTTCTTAAATAAGAATCGCTATATCACAATATATAAACGCATGATTATGAGATCAAATTAAGATTTGATAAATTCATATAATTACATTTTCAATAGTGCTAAATATACTCTAATCATAGTAATTAAATAAATGTTATTAATATAAATTTATATTTACTTAATCTCAATCTGAAAAAAATTCATAAATTTTGCAGTAAAACATCAAACGGTAAGAAATGATTTTTTTCCTCTCATTGGAGTAACTCTAATTACAACGAAATTACAACAAAAGACGCATAGACGTGTAGTAACATAAAATACCTTTTATCTCACACACTGAAAATTTAGAAATATTGTGTATACAATTATATTTTCTCAACATTTTCTCAACTTAGATTATTATTAATTTACTTTTAAAAATATTTAATATTCTATTATAATCATTTAATCACGATTTTATATGCAAAAGAAAACGCTTCAGACTCTATAATGCAGATGGTAATTTCACTTTACAAATCTGGAGAGATTGTTTTCATGTGATTAATTTTTCATTAATGCATAAATTAATGTTGTCTTCAGTTACTACATAAATCATTGATGACTTACTTTATTTTAAATCAAAAATTATGTTTGATGTTCATTTTTATTAATCTCTAATGAAAAGAGAGATTATCTCTAACATATTTGACATAATCGCAACTGCCTTTTATTCAACAAATATCGAGTAATAACTTATTGCTTGTTTTGTCAAAAAAAAAAATGAACTGCTTTTAAAGAGCAAAGTATTACCATACTCAAAGTTAAATCCATTATTAATTATGTAACTTTTTAGATAAAAATCTTTCCGCTCTTAGTTTATCTGTTCAATTGAGCGTATTTCTATACTCTCTAATAAGTTTTTTTAAATTTCTATTAATTGCTAATTCATATCTAGAACTTATCTATACTGGATTAGTTCAAAAAACTTTATACTTTAATTTAAAATTAAGATTTTTTTTTTGTTTTTACATTCATATCTTTTTAATCAAAATTGAATATAATAATTAGTATACCTGATACCTAATTTAGTTACACCGATATTGAATATTGTAAATAAAATAACCTTTTATATAATAAATAAATTTACTATATTCTAACTTCAAAAGTTATAGTTAGACACAATAAAATTGTCTGCATTTATAGCATTTTTATATCGAGTCAGTATTTTTACTGAGTTTTTATACTAGTTTTAGTATTTGCAAACGTTATCATTCCCTTATAGTTGTGTAATTGGTGTCTCATAGAAAGAAGATGTTATCTTATCGTTATATATAACTTCATATAGTATAATATACGTATGTACTTTCTTCATTTATTGAGGATGTAAATACATTGAAGAATGTTACCTGTACCAGCTCACTCTTTACCGTTTACTGTCTTTAAATTTTTAAATTACTTAATTTTATATTTTTTTATTACAATTTTTCTATTATAATTTATATATAGTTATAATTACTAATATCTACATTAGATATCAATCATCTAAATGATAACTCAATGATGAAATGAGAAATTTTATACTTTCTCGTATTGCAATCTTTACTTATTATTATCTTATCTAAACATTTATTCAGTACTCTTATACCATTCTAAAACAGAATACTAAATTCAAGATACTGCCTTAATAATAAATATTAAAAATTACAAAATCAAGAAAATAATTAAACTACTGTAGTTACAATACTTAATTTTTTAATACTAGATTGTTAACGTTCTAACGTTTTGATTTGATGACTTTTTAAGGTGCAATATAAAATATTTAATTTTAAATTTAAAGAAATTTATTCAGGAGAAAAAATTCAAATGAGTAAAATATTTGGCGAAACAAAAAAAATTGGTTAACTTAACTTGATATTAAGTTAAACAGTATGTTTGCTCTTCTATGTTTACTCTTTTAAGAGAAAATTAGTTAATAAGAAGCGCATTATTTAATTTCGTAGTTAAAAGCTATATAAATATCAATTTTAAGTATAAAATATTTTATAAATTACAATTTTTAAACATGTATAGTATTATGCAATCAGCTTAAGGATTAGTAATTGTAATACTTCGTTGCTGTTTATTTTTTTGTAGATTGAGAAAAGTTAAATTCAATAATTTCAATCTCATTATTTAGTGAAAAAGATCACGAAGGTTGGTTATTTAGGTTTTTTTTTGCATATATTAAAATAGTTCGTTATTTAAAGATTAAACAAAAGTTAACATGATATTTTTTTTGACATTTAGTAGAAGTAGAACTACCATGGGAATAATTTTGTCTTAACTTAAGAGGTTATTATAATGTTTATTCAGTTACTTAATAGAGAATTAGATAGTTTGCATTTACTAAAGCATCAGTTTTATCAATTATGGAATGAGGGAAAATTGAGTCTTGAAGCCTTGCAGATTTACGCTAAAGAGTATTATCATCATGTTGCGGCATTTCCTCGTTACATTAGTAGTATACATTCCTTGTGTCCAAATTTAAAAATGAGACAGGTTTTGCTTAATAATTTAGTAGAAGAAGAACAGGGTGATGAAAATCATCCTGAATTATGGCAACGCTTTGCTGAAGGAATTGGCGTATTACGTTCCGATCTTCGTGAAAAAATACAATTTAAAGAAACGCAAGAGTTAGTTAATGGCTATTTTGATATTGTAAGATCAGATTTTGCTTCTGGCTTAGGCGCTCTTTATGCCTATGAACGTCAAACACCCGAAGTTTCGAAATCTAAAATTAATGGTCTCAAAAAGCATTATTCAATCAATGATGAGCGCTCACTTCAATTCTTCACTGTTCACGTAGATGTTGATGAATGGCACACTGATGAATGTAAAAACCTTATTGCAAATTTAAATGAAAGAGAGCAAGAAAAGGTTACGCAAGGCGCTAAAAAAGGAGCCAAACTTTTATGGGGATTTCTTGATGGAATGATGAGTGCTTCGTGTGCATATTGTTGAAGAGTTCTTATCAATTAAGCAAATTACTCATCCCTATTTTGTAGGAGCGATTTTGGGATGAGCTTTTTTAAAGCATATGTATTTTTTTTTGAATTATAGATAAGCTATAAAAATAAAAGAATATGAAAATGAAATTAGGTAAAAAGACTTGGTGTAATCTTCTTATCCATGATTTGCAACTTTGGCTTCATTTAGGTTGTAGCGCGGAGGAAAGATTTCATCCACAATTAGTAAGTATTGATGTCGATTTTATTTTTAAATACCCCCCTATTGGGTTTGTAACTGATCGTCTCAAGGATACTATCTGTTATTCAGAAGTAGTACAGAGCATAAAACTCCTTACTAAAAGCAAACAATTCAACTTAATTGAGCATTTTACTCGCGATATATATACGGTCATTAGTAAGCTTTTGATACAGAAAAAACACACTATTTCTTCTATACGAGTAGTTACTCACAAAGTAGCACCACCTGTGCCTGATGTACATGGAGGGGTTCTTTTTACCTATTTTAACACATTATGAGAATAGCAAATAACCAATGATTTACATTTCTATCGGTTCAAATACAGGAAATCGCCTCGCTAATTTGCAAAGAGCTGCTCAATTTCTAAAAGAACGCTATTTAAAAGATCTAAAATCTTCGATTGTTTTAGAAACCAAGGCTATTTTACCGGATAATGCTCCAATCGAATGGGACAAGCCGTTTCTTAATGTAATCGTATATGGAAATTGTTTTCATTCTCCGCAAGAATTATTAAAAGGCATAAAACAAATTGAGTGTGACATTGGTCGCTCACAGATTCATAAAAAGTGGGCGCCCCGTATTATTGATTTAGATATTTTATTATGGGACGACCTAACACTCGATACATCCTATCTTAAAATTCCTCATCCAGAGTTGCTAAACAGACCGTTCTTAATACATTTGATGGCAATACTTAACCCTATGGGTAGTATTTCAACAAATAATAAAACATTTGCTACTATTGCTTACAATACTATCAACATTCAAGATTGTTTTTTAAAAAGTTTTACGCTCTCACCAGAATTTGTTGGAATTGTTAACATTACTCCTGATTCATTTTCAGACGGTGGCCTTTATTATAATATAGATCGGGCAACTAAACATGTAGTTCAACTAATATCAGATGGCGCAAGCGTAGTTGATATTGGCGCTCAATCAACACGACCTGGATCTTCGATCCAGACCTCAAAACAAGAATATGAGCGTTTAAAACCTGTACTTGATAATCTTAGTCATTACGTCAAAACAAACAATACTAAAATTAGCATCGATAGTTTTTGGTCGGATGTTATTTTAAAAGTTCTAGAACATTATAACATCTCTTGGGTGAACAATGTTAAGGGGGATCTAGACGATAATACTCTAAAAGCAATTGCTAGGAGCGGAAGTAGTATTGTTATTATGCACTCACTTTCTATCCCACCAAATAAAGATAATATTATTTCGGATGGTATTGATCCTATCGATACAATAAATTGCTGGGCAAAAAAAAATATTGATAAACTGCTAACATTAGGTTTTAATGAGAATTCAATCATTATTGATCCTGGTATAGGGTTTGGAAAATCATTATATCAAAATATCTGGATTTTACGAAATATAAAAGTATTACAAAGTTTTGGCTGTAAGATTTTAGTTGGTCATTCTAGAAAATCATTCATTTCTTCTTTTTCTTCAGAACTTGCCTTTAATAGAGATTTGGAAACAATTTCTACATCACTCATATTACACAAAAAGGTTGATTTTCTTCGAGTACATAATGTACGTGATCACATGAGATTTTTTGTAACTCAAGCTGCTTTATACAAAAATGATAATTACTGGAATAATGGCAATTGATCCAAAAGGCACAATTGGAATAAATAATAAATTGCCCTGGCATTACCCAAATGATTTAAAACACTTTTATCAACTAACTGATAAACAAGTTATAATTATGGGAAGAAAAACGTTTGAAACAATGCCTAAAAATATGTTGAAAGATCGTGTTTCTATTGTTTTTTCTCGCAATAAGCTAATAAATTCCTATTACAATAATAAGGATGTCAGATGTATTGTTATTTCTTCTATGCGAGAATTTCTATCAATTCAAAGCAGTTTGAATTGCTCAAAAAGCTTCATGATTGGAGGAGCACAGATAGCGCATCTTTTTTTAAAACACAACCTGATTTCACAATTTATTATAACAAAGATTCACAAGTTTTATAAAGGCGATGTATATTTCGATTTAACGCTTCTTAATAGGTGGAATGAAACTATTATTGTTAAAACAAAGGATTATACTATATATAGGTTAAGACGTTAATATGCAAATTGAAGGAGTTTACACACACCGCATTGAATGTGGTGAAGCATTAGAAAAAATTCTTGATTATTATATTTCAAAATTACTGAGAGAGGAAATTATACTTGCTATTACATCGAAAATCATTTCTATTTGTCAAAAACAAGTGATTTCTAAAACTTCCTCTTCTAAAGAGGAATTAATTAAAGAAGAGTCTGATGTGATCATTAATGCAGATCACAATTTTTACGGCATCTGTTTAACAATTAAAGATAATATCTTAATTCCGTCTGCTGGTATTGATGAATCAAATGGCAATGAGATGTATATCTTGCATCCGAAAAATATTCAAAAAACAGCCATATCAATATGGAATTATCTAAGGACAAAATTCTGCCTAAGATATATTGGTATTTTAATTACAGACAGCAATATAACACCTATGCGACTTGGAGTTACAGGAATTGCTCTTGGTTGGTGTGGATTTAAGCCGCTTTACTCATATATAGGCAAGTCAGATCTTTATAGTAATCAATTTAAGGTAACACAAATTAATCTTCTTGACGCTCTAGCAACATGTGCTGTTTTAGTCATGGGAGAAGGAGCGGAACAAACACCAATGGCAATAATTAAAAACGCACCAAAAATTCATTTTCTTACTCGTCCACCAACTATGGAAGAAGAAAGAAGCATTAGAGTATCAATGAAAGAAGATCTTTATTCTCCTTTACTTAAAAAAATCTTTTGATAAAGAATAAAAAAAGAAGAAGTCTAATATGAGTTAAAATAAGATTATAAAAAATTTACAGTCTAACACTTGTTCTTTTGTATTGTACATTAAATCTAATTTGTAATGAATTGATTTAAATCAATAGAAGAAAAACTTAGTAACGTAAATAATCTTCTCATTTAGAATGAATAATTGGAGCTATTTAACTTCACTTCAATTTATGACAAATTCAGCAAACAAGGAATAAAAAACATTACTGCTCACATTATAAGTTTATTCCTTTCTTTCTATACTACTACGCATTTTTTTTGACTTTTTATTTTTATTTTTGTTATATCTCTAAATACAGAACAACTTATTTCATATGACATAAATCGTGCATTTTTCGATATGCCTTTTGAAAACCAAGCAGAGAATAAGTATCACTAACGATTATTTTCTCCGTTTTTCCATTAACAACCATTGACAGACCTTTCTTCATCCATAAAATCAGCTCTTGATCAGTTTTTGTATCCTCGGCCCAGGCAAGAGTTCCATGCATTATTGGTAAATTATACTTGATTTTTTTATCAATACTAAGAATTACAGGTTCTTTATCATACTGAAAACCAGAAGTAACGCTAACCTCATCTGATTCTTTATCGACATAACTAACCATCACATATGGCCTTCGATCAGTCGTATAGTTTTCGCTTTTTTTTTGAGGATAAGACACAATATAACAAATCTTTTCTGCATCTTCTAATGCAGTATAAACAAACCAATCCTGGTATTTTTCCTTCAATTCAATATCACTAACCAATGCCAGAGCTTCAATTGAAATAAATGTCAAAAGCACAAAAAACCTACTCATATAAACCAAACTTTAAACCTTCGGATTGTATATGCTGCTTCACCCTACTCATCGCTTGCTCAGCTAATTGTCTTATTCTTTCTCTTGAAACACCGTATTTTTTGCTAAGCTCATCTAGAGTTTGAACATTTTCAGATAAATACCTGCTGATAAAAATATATCTCGATCTTTCATCAAGTTTCATCAGTGCGTTGTTTAAAATTTTTTCCTTCAACTCTACTTCTTCGCACTTTTGATAAGTAGTTTCTTGACTAAGCAAATCACATGGAATCATATCTTGCAATTCCTTTTTAGAGTCATCATTCATTCTTATACACTTATTAAGCGACTGATCTTTGCAAGCTAAACGATAGCTCATCTGTACAACATCTCCCTCAGACACAGAAAGTTCACTAGATATCGCCTTTATTTCCTCATTGCTTAAAACATCCCTGTTTGTACATTGCAAAATTCTTTTTTTTATTCTACGTAAACTAAAAAATAATTTCCTCTGTGCCTGCGTCGTACCTATTCTCACAAATGACCAAGATTTCAATATAAAATCCTTTATTGAAGCCTCAATCCACCATACTGCATAAGTTGAAAAACGAAACCCTAGATCAGGATTAAACTTTTTCACCGCATGCATTAATCCCATATTTCCTTCCATGACTAAATCCATAAGTACCAACCCATAGTTTTTAAACTTTATTGCAATCTTGACTACTAAATTTAAATGACTGTTAATCAGCTTATGAGCAGAGGAAATATCCTTATGTTGATGCCAATTTCTCGCCAATCGCACCTCCTCTTCATGAGATAAAATAGGAAACCTTTGCACTTCAGCAATGTACCTAGTGAGACTGATACCACTCTTTATACATGAACTTGCAGTTGAAACTAACATAAAAACAATTCAAACAAAAATTACAAGCGTAGTGTATAGTATTTTAATAAAAATTCAAGACTTAATTTAAAAAAAAGCAAGTATTAACACATGCACATAATTAAAATCTCAGGTATTTTTTTTAGTATAAGCAGCTAACAAAACATAACGATATTACATGTAGGCAAAATTAAGTACATGTAAAATTCCATTGTTCACAAAACTAAAATCCAAATTTTTCCACTTTCTATAAAGTAGTCCCAGCAACGCCGATACATAAGTTAAAAGAATGGCAAAACTGGGACATACATTAAAGAAAAATGAGAGGAATAGAATGATAAATTCTAAAAATTAAACGCTAACCCAGCTTCTGCACCAATAGTACTATAAAGTACTTTTACCTCTCCTTTATCTTTATGAGCATCAGTGTCGTCCTTATCAAAATTAGCGCCATAAGAACCAAAATAACGAGTTCCGGCAAAAAATTTAACATCCGGAGTTATTTCATAACTAACGCCAGCTTTTGCTTGATAAGCAAAGCCAAATTTCTTTTGATCTTTCACACCCTTAGCAGATGAAGGATTAGTAAGATAGGCTGCACCAACTCCAACACCAACATATGGTGTAACAGGCATATCTTCAATTGCCAAATCATAATACAAATTAATTAATCCTGATATCACTGATAAATTATCAGCAATAGGCGTATTACCATCTTTTTCCATACCTGAAATTTTATTTTTATTAAGCTGCGAATAAATGCCTTCAACATCAAGCCTAATATCATCCATTTTATAGCCTAAAGCAGCACTTCCGGCCATAAAAGAAACTTTGTATGGATCAAAAGACTTGCCATTGCTATCCTGATATTGAATAGCATCAACTTTTGTTTTGAAGGGTAAAAACTCACCATTATATTGCAGGCGAACATAGTAACCAGTTTCCTCATCAGATATTGGACCAATAGGATCTGAGAAAGAAACGTTTGATAAACTCAACAACGTTACTAAAGCAGTTGCTGAAAAAAACTTTTTATAATACATAATTGCCCTCGTTAAAAAAAAATTAAAGTTCCATTTTAAAAGTTTAAGTAAAAAACTAAAGTTAAGTCAAGTACTAACTTGATAACATCAAATGCTTGATATTTAAATCAAATCTAACAGAAGAAAATAAAATCACGATAACAGTAATATTATTGCAATAGAACTTTTACTTTTTGACAGTACTCTTAACAGTAGCCTTGATATCTTATTTACTTTTCTTTATTTTTATTTTTGTACGAATAGCAAAACAAAACAGATGATATAAAACCATGCACCAACTCTGAATAAAAATCGAATCAATCAGAATTACAAAAACATTTAAAATGGAAGTTTAAATCCGGATGGTAATCCCATCATATTCGCAAGATCAGAAGTTGCATTTACCATATCTTCTTCTGCTTTTTTAACAGCATCATTGAACGCTGCCGTTACTAAATCTTCCACTATATCTTTTTCCTCATTTCTCATAAGTTCTAAATCTATATTCACTTTTTTAGCTTTATAACTACCTATTTTTACAACTTCCACTAATACAGAAACCTTTCCGCCTCCTGAAATACCTTGAATTTTCTTTCCAACGTACTTCTCCTGAGCTTCTGCAAGCTTCTTTTGCATCTCTTGCGCTTGTCTCATTATTTGACCAAAATCCACAATCTACTCCTTATTCTCTATATTAACAATTTTCGCACCTTTAAAGGTATCAAGTATATCCTTAACTGTAGACACATAATCCAAGCTACTTACTTCCTGATTTATACAGGATGCATCAATCTCAACAATCCATTCTTGTTGGGTCATTTGATCTAAACAATTCTTCAAATCACTACGCAAACTGTCACTCAGATTAGATATCGCCTTCAATCTTAAATATCCAGACTTACAATCTACTAATTGTAGATTAGTACATAGCTGTTTGTAAAGATAAATCTGGTTATTCTGCTGCAGGAGTTGCAGAATTTTGTCAAAATTAATTTTTCTTTTTTTCGCATTTTCTACATTGTTTATCGCAATATCTCCTTGCTGCATATTATGTGTAAGAACTTTCTTAATTACTTGTTCAGGAGAAGGCAATTCAGAAAGATAACAAAGACTAATCAACATTATTTCAGCAGCAATATCATTACATGAGGAAGTTTTTATATCTTGAATTCCTTTAAGTAAAACTCTCCATAATCTTGAAAAGAATATTAAAGATTTCTTCACACTCAAATCTTTTATCTTATTTTCTTCACATTCTGTAATTGAATGATCGATTTCTTTTGTAATCAAATAACGACATATTAACTGAATTATTTGTAATAAACCTTCAAAAACACTTATTTGATTTACCGTCTTTATTGAATTGTCAAATATTGACAGAGCTTCCTTTAAATTACAATTTAATATTGCTCTCAGCAGATCAAGTATAGTATCTGTATTTACTAGGTTTAGTATCTCCATTATGTTTTTAACAGATATTACTCCATCTTCACTGTAAAGTGCTGCCTGATGTAACAAAAACAAAGCATTACGCATCGAATGCGAACAATGGCTTGCAATTAATTGCAATGCATTATTTTCAGCTATATAATTTTCCTCTTGCACAATTTCATTTAATCGCTTTACTATTTTAGCCGTAGGAATTTTTTGTAAATCAAATTTTTGACAACGTGCAATAATAGTCGCAGGTATCTTTCTTATCTCCGTTGTTGCTAAAATAAACTTAACACTAAATGGAGGTTCTTCTAGAGTTTTAAGTAATGCATTAAATGCACTATTGGATAGCATGTGTACCTCGTCTATAATATAAACCTTGAATTTTGAGGTTATAGGTGAATAACAAACGTCTTCTAGAATTACTTTTATATCTTCAACGCTAGTGTGACTTGCTGCATCAATTTCTATCACATCTGGATGTCTTGAACTTTTTATTGCTAAGCAATTCTCACATGATCCACACGGTTCGAAAGTCGGTCCTAGAGAACAATTCAAACATAGGGCTATTATTCTTGCTGTTGTAGTTTTACCGACTCCGCTACTACCGGAAAGCAATATGGCTTGTGGAAGCTTGTTCAAAATGAAGGCATTTTTCAATATACGTACTAATACATCCTGACCTATTAAATCCCTGAAGTTACTTGGACGATATTTTAATGCTATGTTCATAATTCATGATAAAGATAAAACATATCAATAGGCATGCAACCCAAAAAGATTCTGATATGGCTGCTTCATTTCTGATCTGACCAGGTTACAGAGTTTTTGCCTGCATACCACATCAAAATATTATACTTTTTTTTTATTTAGCAAAGCATATCTTAATGCTAATCTATAAGTTAATTAGAGTTGTGTAAGTTACACATAAAAATTAATTATGATTTTATATCACTTCTCTCTTTGTCCATTCTCGCGAAAAGTTAGAGCTCTTCTTAAGGAGAAAAAATTAGATTGTGATTTAGTATACGAGAATCCTTGGGAAAAAAGGAATGAATTCATGGAGATTAACCCAACGGGACAGGTACCAGTACTTGTAGATAATAATTTTATTATAACAGACAGCACTGCTATCTGTGAATATTTAGAAGAAACTTATAGTAGTAATATCAGATTGCTCAACTTGTCTATTTTTATTAAATCTAAAATACGTTCCTTAGTTAACTGGTTTGATAATAAGTTTTATAATGAAGTGACTAAATACATTATAAATGAAAAAGTAATAATTAAACGCAGCCCTGATTCTAGATTTCTCCACGCAGCTCAACACAATCTGTCCTGTCACATAGAATATATTGAACATCTGATTAGTAAAAATTTTTGGCTTGCAACAGATAAATTTACTTTAGCTGATATTACTTTAGCATCACATATCTCTGTAATTGACTATGTTAACAGCTTTCCATGGGAAAAAAGTAAAATCTTAAAAGAATGGTACTCTATAGTTAAATCAAAACCTTGTTTTCGTGAAATATTATTAGAAAGGGTTTATGGATTAACTCCTCCTAGACATTATGCAAACTTTGATTTTTAATTTATATTAACTTCAAAGCTACAGTCATTCCTTCTTCAGTTGGAATCAAAATAGAGTAGTATTTTTTTTCATCTGATAATCTAAGATTAAATTCTCTCATAGCACGCCATGATTTTTCTGACACTTTCCTTCTTGGAGGTAATTCTAAAAATACTGTATTAAACAATAATGTATTATCTGCAACAATAAGTCCATCTTGTTTGACATAAAGCTCAGCCCAATCTAAATATTTGGGATAACCACTCTTATCTGCATCAATAAATATCATATCAAACGGTGCTTTTACTGACAATTCATTCAGTTTTTCCAGCGCGTTACCTTTTATCAAAGTAATTTTATTGCTTAAATCGAAAATGCTAAAATTTTTCTTCGCTATACTCAAATGTTCAGGATTGTTTTCTATTGTATATATATGGCCATATTCAGATAGAACCTTTGCCATACAGATGGTCGAATATCCATATAAAGTACCAATTTCAACGATACTTTTTACCTTATGAATTTTTATAAGCAAACTAAGTAATTTACCTTCTTCCGCACTAATTTGAATGTGTTTTTTTTTTCCAAAAATACAATATTTTTTTATTTTTTTGTATTCTATTGCGAATATATTTTTTATATATGAGAATCTTGCATTTGAATCTTTGCGAGCCATTAATTTTATATTAAAATACAATATATAATTATATATATAATTCTAATATATAGAAAAATGCTTATTTATTTCTTAATTTTTTACAGCGTAAAATTTTAAGTGACAAAAATTGTTATATATAATATCCTATATTAACTAGCATAACAGTCGGATAGGTTGTCATACTAGATTGAAGAAGTGCTTGTGGGTATTTTTTGATTAAAATATTATTTTCATAATCATCCAGAGGGAGTTATATGTCTTATAATATTGCTAGTGAAGTTAAAACGTTAAGCAAAAAGTCTAGTAAAGATGAAGGGGTTACTTTGTTACATAATCCAGCTTATCGCGAGAAATATAGAGAACGTTTTGATGAAGCTCAAAGAAAAGTTATGGATATGGTTCAATTCTATGATGGAACTATAATGTTAATAGAAAACAAAATTGCTATGTATTATTATGCTTGGCACAGTAAAAAAAGAGAATTTGAACGTAAAAAACAACAAGCGGTAGTAACAAAAAGCAATAACTCAACGTAAAATTCTCTATGAGGGGCTGGGCTTTAAAGTATTAGTATCATTTTACTATAGCTTTTTCATATAAGTTATCTATTACATTGATAAAATATTCCAATGTTTTGTATCCTTCATGTTTAGTCTCGTCGCATTTTACACACGTCTTGTGTTTATTAATTTTAATGAAAAATATTGGAGTAGCCATGATACCAAGTTTATTTATTGCAAGTGATTTATCATTTATGATTTTATCAAAGATTTCTTTACTCCTGCTTTCATCAATACATTGATTGAAAAGATCTTGCTTTAAGTTACTTAGTGCAGCAATTCTTCGTAGTGCGGTTAAATCACTTAAATCAGAATAGTTCCACGAATCTATTGAATTAAAAACAGCTTTATTAAAATTAAAATAATCTTCTTCTTTTTCGTAACAATAACTTAACATTGCAGCCTTTAATCCTCTATAATCTAGAGGAAAATGACGAAATATATACAACATTTTACCTGTATCTATATATTTCTTTTTAATCGCGGGAAAAACCTCTTTATGAAAAAGAGAACAATGGTAACAGGTAAGCGAAGCATATTCTATCATTAGAATCGGCGCTTCTAAATCCCCTAGTGACTTATCATCCGATAATGGTGACAAGAGTTCTTCCGCCGTTATTTCATTAGTTGTCCTAACATACTGATCGTCCGATAAGACCTGTTTTACAACTGCATAAGAATTAGCGTTTATAAAAATAAGTAAAAGCAATAATCTAAAAATCATTATAATACGAACACTAAAATTACTAAGAAAACTACTTATCTATATTAATAATGTCAAGATAACTTTTGTTTAGCAAGACCTTGAATTCTTTTCCTGAATGCAGTAATTATTTCATTTTGTATATAATTATATACTGAATATAACATATATGAAAGTAGATTAGATTTGAATTCAAATTCTATATAAAACTTTACTGTAGTCTTATTTAAATCTATAGGAATAATTCTCCATTCATTATATAAATATTTGAATATTCCATTTGATGATACAGTTCTTATCCAACCTTCATTTGTTTTACTTGGGGAAAAGAAAGTTACTCTTGACGTATACTTTTCTTTCATCCCATGAAAATCTACCAAAAGATCCACAACAATTTTGTTATCGATTTTTTCTTTTATGTAAACAGCCTTGCACCAAGGAACAAAATCAGGATATTTTTCAATTTCAATTATAACTTGAAATATTTCATCAAACGAATAAAAAAAAGTATCTTGCTCTTTATGTTGATAAAACATAAATTCAAATCAATCAAAGTAGAGATCCGTATCTACCGTCAGTCCTGTAGATTCCTGAGACCTAAAGTTAAAGTGGGCATCGCGTACTAATTCCACAAAACTAATAGAGGCAATTCCCTTGACTAGAAATTATCGCTCGAGAAATTTAACTTAACTAATAACGTGTAGAACAGACCCAAATAATTATAACTAATTTAGATGAAGTGTGTCTATATGTATATTGCACTTAAGAATAAAATTAACTATCTTTAATAGTAACTTTTTACTTTAATTCTGTAGCTGACAAGTGTAACTTATGAATATCACTAAAGCTTTAATCATTACTATTTTTATCATAATCTCCTCAGATGCTTACGCTAGCTGTACAGATCATAGAATTTTTGTACATGCTATTAAACAACAAGTAGATACACTATATACAAAAGGTAAGAAAAAAAATCGTGAATATATATACAAAAAACTTCGAGAAATTATTCAAAATAACGTTAATCTCAAAGAGATATCAAAATTTGTAATGGGAAAACACTGGACACTAACCACTCAAGAAGAAAGAGAAAGTTTCTTAAAGGAGTATGAAATATATCTCACACATTTGTGTGTTAAAATTTTGTATCACTACATAAATAATAGTGAAATGACCATAATGAACTCTCAATTATGTAGCGATAAAGCTTGCTTAATTAATACAAGATTTTCCTATACTAATGAAAGATTTACAAATATTGATTTTAAAGTTACTAAAATTAATAGTTCTTTCTTAATAAACGATGTTATAATGGGCGGAGTGAGCATTTCTATTAGTCAACGTTCACAATTCAACGAAAAAATTGATACCCATGGAATAGAAAATGTTATTAATGAATTAAAATGTAATAACAATCTATGATATACATGCCTCACTGGCCTAAATTATTCTATAGAAGGTCAAAAGACTTTTCTCTTGAACGTATAAAAATCTTTCTAAATAAACTTGGTAATCCCGAGAAAAAAATCCCTCCAGCTATTCATATAGCTGGAACTAATGGAAAGGGTTCAACGCTGTCTTTTATTAGGCATATCCTGGAATCAGCAGGATACAAGGTCCATGCATACACTTCTCCACATTTGGTTAATTTTAATGAGAGAATAGTAATTGCAGGAAATCACATTAATGATAATGAATTATACAATTTATTAGAAGCATGTCGAGTCGTTGTTGCGGACCAATCTATTACTCTATTTGAAGCTACAACGATTGCAGCATTTTTAGCTTTCTCTCGCCATAAAGCTGATGTAACTTTAGTCGAAGCAGGAATGGGCGGAAGACTTGATGCAACAAACGTTATAAATAATCCAATCTTAACAATAATTACTTCAATTGCACTCGATCATATGGAATATCTTGGTCCAACTGTAGAAATTATAGCATGTGAAAAGGCTGGAATAATGAAGCATAATGTTCCCTGCGTAATAGCGCCACAAAAAAAATCAATAATGAACGTGTTAGAGCAATATGCAATCAATAATAGATCTCCTTTATATAGAGGTGAATTTGAATGGAATTGTACTAAACAATCATCTTTTATTCAAATAACTAGTACTCAGATCAAGCAAAAAAAAAAATTGCTTTCGACATCAAGCAACGAAGCTCAAATGATTTTTCAATCTGCCATGCAATCAATAAAATTTCCCTTGCCTTCTTTAAGAGGTGATCATCAAATAATTAATGCAGGAAATGCTATTGCAGCATGTAGTATTTTAAGTGGAAAGTATGGATTTAATATTCAAGAAGAAAATATTGCTTCAGGTTTAAAAAATACTTACTGGCCTGCACGACTAGAACTCATAAAAAATGGCAATTTAATTTCTTTATTGCCGAGAGGTTGGCAATTATTTTTAGATGGTACGCACAACAATGATGGTGCCAGAGTGTTAGCTGATTGGATAAAAGATAATTTTACTGAAGGTGTATATATGATTTTTGGTATTACTCGCAATAGAAGCGTAAAAGAATTTTTAATAAACTTGAAATTATATATCAAGTTATTATGCGCAGTTTGCGTTAAATCTGAACCTGAATCAACAAATACAGATCTAATTAAAGAAAAAGCAAATAACATTGGAATAAATGTGGTTAAATGCGAATCGATTAGTGATGCCATATCAAATCACATACTAAAAGTTTCTATTCAGAACGTTAAAACTATATTAGTTTGTGGCTCGCTATTTCTAGCTAGAGATTTCTTTATCGAGAATAACTGAATCTTTGATTAAAATTAAATCAACTAAAATTATCCTCATTTTAAAGAAAGGTTATATTGTAACTATGAAAAATATAATCATAAAAAAATTTGGTGGTACTTCATTAACTGATTTAAATAGAGTTACAAATTTAATAAAAAAAGATGTTGAAAAAGGTTATTATGTAATTGTTGTTGTATCTGCTATTGCAGAATTTACCAATCAAATGGTCTTTCAAATTAGACAAATTTCAGATTTAAACTGTAAACAAGAACTATCAGAATATGATGTCATACTTTCAGCAGGAGAACAGATTGCCTGCGGCATGTTAGCAATCGCTCTTCAAGCCAATGGAATAAACGCTAAATCTTGGCTCGCTTGGCAACTACCTATTATAACAGACGATCTTTACTCTGAATCTAAGATCAAATCAATAAAAATTGATCATTTAAAAAGATCTTTTTCCGAAGGCTACACTGTAGCTGTCATTGCTGGTTTTCAAGGGATACACGATAATAGAATCACTACTTTGGGAAGAGGAGGTTCTGACGTATCAGCTGTTGCTTTAGCAATAGCTTTTAATATCAAGGTTTGCGAAATTTTCACTGATATTGACGGAGTATATACAGCCGATCCAAAAATTGTTCCAAAAGCACGCAAACTCAAATCTATTTCTTACGATGAAATGTTGGAAATGTCGTTGTCTGGTGCTAAAATACTGCATACTCGTTCAGTACAACTTGCAATGAAATATAATGTTAAAGTACGAGTGCTTTCCACCTTTAAAGAGGTGGAAGGAACTGTAATATTAAATAAGCAAGATAATCTAGAGAGATACGTAGTTACTGGAATAACTTGTAGCCTTAATAGGGCTCTTATAACTTTTACTAGTCTTGTGAACACTTTTCGTATTTTAAGGGATATTACAAATGCAAATATTAAGACTGATATGATATACGGATCAAGCATTGTAATCTCTAAGCTTAATGTTCATTTTATAAAAAAGCTATCAAATGATAGTTATATTGTAAATAATAACGTAGCTAAGGTTTCAATAATTGGTATTGGTATTATTTCTAATACAGAAGTGATGAATTGTATACTCAAGATTCTAAATGAAAGAAAGATAAAAATACTTGCTATCACAGCATCTGAAATTAAGATTAGTATAATTGTTCACAGAAAATATGCTGAAGTTCTAGTTAAGGATCTACATACAGAATTGATATAAACATCTTAACACTATATCTAACTTAGAATTCTTCTTTATAAGAAGTTAACTTTGGTTATACGAAAAAATTGCTTAACAATTTTTACAAGTTTGTTGCATCAAATATAGAGAGATTCTAGATGTCTGAATTTCAGGTTCATCCTTAATTTTGTATTAAGCAATATGTAAAATTTAATACAAAAAAAATAAAATTTATATTGTGTCTTTTTTACTTTACCATATACGTATGTTCAATATTTTTTGATAAATTCAACTAAATCAACCTAGATTTCTCAGTTATTAATTGATAAAAGTAAAAAAGATGTACATTAGAGAGTTTTAATGAAAAGCGAACAGTTCACGCATCATTGCGTTTGTTTTTGTTTTTCGTATAATAATTCTTAGACTTTTTTTCATTAAAATGATTTTTAAATATCAAATAGAAACTTGAAAGAAAGATTCTGAAATTAAATAAAAAATAAAGAAACTACTCTATTAAGTTAAATATCAGAATTTTTCTGAATTTTTTCAATTAACTTTGTTTTGTTATTTATCAATTTCTCTTAAAAATATTTAAAGAGATCGAATACTAGCAAATCACCAATCTCGTTTTAGATAAAAATGAATAAAAATGATAAGAGAATTTTCTCAATTTAAGTAAACTTTGCTATAGTTCACTAATTTAAATAAAAAATAATGTATTTCATCATTTTAATGATGTTTAAATAAACTCTATTTATCAATTACAATTGATGTTGTCGAAGCTAAATTTAGCTTAATTATAAAAGTAAAATTCCCAATAAGTGTCATTTAAGAATTGGAATTCTTCGTCCAAGCTATATATCAACTAACAAAAATCTCAATAATTAAAATTAAAAATTATCTTCTTATAAATGCTAATTTAAAAAATCTATTTTGAAAGAAATCTATGGTAATAACGCTATTAAAATTTAAGACAAAAATGATTGTTAACATCATTTAAGGATAAGAAAGCTTATTTCAATAAATAAAGATATTAATGAATATACATATTTCAGTATTTTTACTAAAAATTTTCAATAATTAAAGAGATCTATATCTATATCTTCATTTAAAAATGAGGTAAAAAGTAAGAATTCTTTATAAAAGAAATACTACTGTACTTAATAACAAAGTCTTTGTTATTTATTAATATTCTAAATATTAGAATCTCTATTACTGAATTAAACCAACAATTTTTAGTATAAATTTCGATATAAAGATAACAAATTGTGTTGGGAATTTGTAATTTTTTTTTAATTACTTTCTTTGTATTGAAAGAAATAAAACTCTTAAATATTAACTAAGATAAACTAAATAAATGAAGTTTTGTGTAGAAAAATAAAACATAAAATATATTGCTATAGCACAAGGATGGATAAATTAATTTCGTACGTTTTAATTAATAAAAAAATAAAAATATAAATAGTCTTATATTATTGTATGAAATTGTATATAATTTAATTATAAACAAAAAATCTACATACTCTTATAAAGTAGAAGCTAATGGGCTGCATATAGAAGTATAATGCTGACATTTTATAGGTTGTACGCAACTTACTCTAGAACAAAATAGTCAATAAAGATTCGTCTATAAAAAGTGATCATTCAGGTAATAAAAAACGTAAAATAATAGTCATTGCAGTATATCTACATGACTAAAATATACATTCCATAAGAAACGTTTAGCCACATTTTTTTTAAAATGCTTGAATAATTTATTGTAAATAGCATACACATACATCAATTTATAATCTTAAAATTGTAACTTATATTGCTTATAATTTATTATATTTGACATCTTATCAAGATTCTACTGATACTAATATCAGTAACTTGAATTCATTATTTCAATTAATAAATAAAGATCTTCGCCTAAACTTAATAAACTACTCTTTTAAGTTATAAGTAAAATTACATTAGAAAAATTGCATGAATATTATTCTACATCTAGCAAATGTATTGAAAGACATGCAATTGTCACATACTTCTATTATCATTTTTAATATTAAAAACATTCTTGTATATTTCACCAATGTTGATTATTAAGTCAAAATCTCGCGTTTTTCTTAACTCTATTTTATAAAACCTACTAAGGGTATATTTAACATAGAGTTTGAGTATTGTTGTATACTGTTTACAGTTATATTTGCGTTTTATTTCTTCAAAAAGTTGTTTTTTGTTGCGCTCTTTTTTCTGTAATCTTCGTTAAAAAACGTGTTAGAAAAGTGCTTATTCGAGAAATAAAGTAAATCAAAACTCATAAAAACATTTTTTGTATTTTTATAAAAAAGAATATTAAAACAAACTACTTGTTCGTTAACAATCGTGTTAAATCACTTAACCAAGTTTTACACAAAACTATTCAAAAAATAAATTGTAATAATTCAAAAAATCCAGAAACGATAGTATCGGAATAAACACAAATCTTTAAATATTTTCATGTCTTATCAAAATTTGACTGTCTTTTAATTTTAAAGAGAATAAAAATATAGAAATTGCAAGTTGTGCGAATAGTTATTTGTTTTTTTAATATAAAAAAATACAAAATTACTATCTAATAAAGCCAAATGTCACAAAAATATATTTTTAGCTTTTTATGAATTACTATTAACGCTTAAACTTTAATTTCTCTAGATCCGCTCTTTCAATTGTAAGTTTATTTTAACAACCTTAAACGGAAATTGGCGCTCGTTTCATATTTTACTTATGTCATAATACACTATGATAGTTTTAATTAAGAATTTTATAGAATAATTAATTTGAATAACTTCTTAAACTTCTAAAAAAAATAATAAGTGTAACGAACATTGTGATAAATATGCCGTTTAAATAAACTAAAGCATTTACTTGGATAATATCCATTTTTAACTAAAGTAGAAATTAAATTATCCTTGCATGATAATCGTTTGATATAAAGCCGTATCTAACATTATTTTTAGCATATTTTTTTTAGAAAAGCACTTATAAATTCAAAAAATTTTTATATAAATGAGATGGATTATATCTAATTTTGATCTATTCAAAAGCATAGAAGAATTGCCAATTTAAATATAATTTTTCATGCACCCATATGTTTGCTACATGCGGTGATATCGTAGGATAACAATCTAAGGATACAGTTGCTCTACTCTCCAGCGCTCATCTTTAACAAAAGTATATTTAAATCTAATGTGTCTTCTATGTCTACCTTCTTGCCAAAACTCAATTATTAATGGGATTATTTGAAATCCCACCCAGAAATCTGGACGAGGAACTTGCGTTCCGTAAAATTCTTTTTTCTTCAGTTCAATAGCTTGTTCAAAATCTTGCCAATTTTTCAAAACTTTCGATTGTTTCGAACACAATGCACTAAACTGACTATCGCGCGATCGAGAGTAAAAATATTCATCAGTTTTTTTACTATCTAGTAATTTAACATTTCCCTCAATTCGTACCTGCCTAGAAAGCTCTGCCCAATGAAATATTAATGCAGCTCTTGGGTTCTCGATTAATTCCTTCCCCTTTTTACTGTTCACATTAGTGAAAAATACAAAGCCTTCTTCGCTACATTCTTTCAAAAGAACCATTCTTGCAGATGGAATACAATCTTTACTACAGGTTGCTAACGTCATTGCAGTTGGCTTTTTGCATGAAGAATCAAGTGCCGCTTTATACCATTGCAAAAATAAATTAAACGGATTTTTCTCAAGTAAAAATACCATATCAAAAAAAATAAAAATTAATTTTAATATTTACCATAAAATAAATAGTACGTTTATTTTAACATATAAGTATTGTGATGTTGTTCAAATTCTACAGGATTTTTTAACTTAACCGTATATATAAACTGCTTTAAAAATAGCAAATTACTTTAAAAATATATTTTTATTTCAATAGTAAGATTTTTATACTTTTCTTAATTTTATATACATAAGGCCATTTTATGATCGAAATGAAAAGAGATAAAGATGTTAAATAACACACAAATAAATCACCCAATACAATACCACCTAATATTAACCCCCACACACAACACCATATAACTTTCTATCATCCAATCAATAGGAGTAGAAATCTAAAAAGTACATATATTTTTTTAAGCCAATTAAATTGACTGTACATTAATGTGACTAAATATTCGTTTTCTATTTTAACAACTTCTGTAAAGCAATACTCTTGCTGAATAAAAAATAAAGCATTTAAAAATGCTCTTACATTTTTCGAAATCGCAATTCATGTAGGGAAAGAACAAATATCAAAGATACTTTTTCTTATTAGAAATAATCTCGAATAATCGCTTAAAACAAAATATTATATAATGATATTGACTTACGTACTTGTGATTATACTCAATATACTCAAAAGCTTTTTCTATTCAAAAAATAATAAATTGCAATATCGTGTTATTGTCTGTATTTAATCACATTAAATTTACTTATATACTTATAATATATTTTATAACTTTATCTTTTGTACATTTAGTAGAGCACAATATCTGTATAAATCATTTTCCAACGCGCGTAAAGTCCCAGATTTTAATTCTGCATTAATTATTTGCTTGCTTTTATCCTTTTATCAAAAAAATAATTAAATATTACACTACGATTCTGAAATTTTTCTATTCTGTTGCTGCTTTTTTCTTTTTAGAATATTTTGTTTTAAAGCTCTTGCTAATCTTTTTTTTTCTTCTTCTTTTTTTTTTCTATTTTCTATTTTTATGTTATTCATACACATGAACTCCGCCGTTATAACTCAGGTGGTAGAGTACGTCATTGGTAATGACGAGGTCCCAAGTTCGAATCTTGGTAACGGCATCATCAAAATGTCGCACAGCTCGTAAAAATCCAAAAAATTATAAGGGAAGATTATCATGCTTTTTCCATATTCTTTCTACTTTTTTGTTTTTAAGTATCTCCAATGCTTTATAAAGGTGATATTTTGTTTTACTTGGCATGATGATATCATCAATATATCCACGTGATGCAGCAAAAAATGGACCAGCAAATTTTTCTTTGTATAATTTAGCAAGTGTTCGTTGATCTTTTTTGCGTCGAAATATAATTTCAACCGCACTCTCAGGACCCATTACAGCTATTTCAGCAGTAGGCCAGGCATAATTTATGTCACCTTTTAAATGTTTAGAATTCATAACAATATATGCACCGCCATATGCCTTTCTAGTGATAAGGCTAATTTTCGGCACAGTAGCTTCAGCATAAGCATAGAGCAACTTAGCTCCGTGTTGTATTATATTATTATATTCTTGATTTTTACCTGGTAAAAATCCAGGAACATCAATGAATGTGATAATAGGAATACCAAATGCGTCACAGAATCTTACAAATCTTGCTGCCTTTCTTGAAGAATCAGTATCCAAGCATCCAGCAAGATGCATGGGTTGATTTGCAACAATACCAACCGTATTACCTCCTATTCTACCAAAACCAATTATTATATTACGAGCAAAATCTGGTTTTAGCTCAAAAAACTCCCTTTCATCGCACATCTTTTCAATTAATTCATGCATATCATATGGAGTACTAGTATTGCTAGGAATTAGAGTATTTAAGGATTCATCAAAATGATCAAGATTATCGTACATCGTAGATACAAACTTTAAAGGTTCTTGATTATTCGAAGGCAAAAAAGTAAAAAATTCACGTGTTTTTAATAACATTTCAATATCATTATCGAATGCAAAATCCACAACTCCTGTTTTATTTGCATGAATACTTGCTCCACCAAGATCTTCATAACTTACATCTTCATATGTGACCTTTTTTACTACATCTGGCCCTGTTATAAACATATATGAGTTATTTTTCACCATAAAAGTAAAATCAGTCAACGCTGGAGAGTAAACTGCACCACCAGCACATGAACCCATAACTAAAGAAATTTGTAATATAATACCTGATGCATTCACATTTCTTTGAAAAATTTCTCCATATCCAGCAAGAGAATCTACCCCCTCTTGAATTCTAGCTCCACCAGAATCATTTAATCCAATAATTGGAATTCTAGTATTAATTGCCATGTCAATAATCTTACATATTTTTCTTGCATGCGATGCACCGAGAGAACCACCAAAAACAGTGAAATCTTGAGAATAAACAAAAACTTTTTTACCATAAATAGTACCGTGACCAGTTACAACTCCATCACCTAAAAAATTAACATCTTGCATTCCAAAGTCAGTTGTGTAATGTTTTACGAATTTATCGTATTCTTCAAACGAATTTTCATCAAGAAGTATGTCCAACCTTTCTCTAGCAGTTAACTTACCTTTTATATGTTGTTTATTATTTCTATCGAAACCTCCTCCTTCTTCAGCTTCCAATATTTTGGCTTTTAAATTTTCTAAAATTTTAGAGACTTGCATATTAAAAAATAAAATAATTTTTGATTGACGAATTGTACATTATCTTTCTAAGATGTAAAACTTATCTCTAAGATGGAACACTCCCATATTAGTAGAGTTATCACTTAGTTTTAATTCTATAAAAATTTTAATTTTAAATAATTAAGATACTGAGATTGATATTTCATGTTTCAAAATTACATTTTTATATTAATTAGCTATTTTTCTAAAATTAAATTTTATTTAAACTTACATAACAAAACTCAATAAACTCATATAAAGTCGTTTATTAAAAATAAATCAAATAAAAACTCTTCATGTATTTTTTTACTATTATTTTTTACCATCATAGATGATGAATAACTCATTTGCTCAAAATTTCTTTCGTTTTGCTGCTTAATCATTGAAGTAAATATTTTTTGTTAAACCAGTTTTTAATATCAAATATTGTAAGTATAATGTCATAGAGAAAAGTAAAATTACAGAAATAATACTTACTTAAATTAGAAAAGCAATACGCTGTAAAATACTATTCAGAAGCGAAGAAAAGATATATACCCTTCTTCTAAAATATCAAAATACGTCCAACCTTGTAGATCACATAAATACGCTAATATCATTCTTCTTTGGCATCAACTTTATCATCAACTTGAGATTTTCTTTGGTAAGTAACCATCTCTTTGCCAATCTCTTTGATTTTTAATATTAATGATTCTGGTGTATAGATATCTACTACTTCTTCTATCGTTGAAAACAAAATCTTGTAAGATAGTGAATTTACTATCCAATTAGGCAATATTTCTTCAGCTTCTAATTTAAATTGCTCCTCTTTTTTACTATAAATAATGTAAGAATAAAATTCTACAGCAAAAAATAGTACACAAGAAAGTGATACTCCCTTAAGCGCTCCTATAAAAATGCCTGTAACTCTATCAACTAATCCAAGCCTTATAGGCAATAACGCATACATCAACCAATTATTTACTATTATAAATATAAGGTTGAGTATGATAAATACAGAGATTGCAGAAAATATATCTTGCGTAATTCTCGAATCAAAGTATTTACTATAATTTATAATAAAAAAATCATAATGATTAGCAGTTAAAAAAACTGACAAGAAGAAAAACATTAACGCACATAGTTCTTTTATAAAGCCTCTAACAACTGAGATTATTACGCATAAAATAACAATAAAAATAATTAAGCAATCAAAAAGCATACCATACACTATATAGTTTTAAAACATCATAATTATGAACAATAAAGTTGTAAAATTAATTATGTCTATGTTGGATTAACTGATCTAAATATCTAGCAATCATGTCAATTTCTAAATTTAAATAATCATTCACTTTATTATATTGGAAAGTTGTGTTTTGCCATGTATATGGAACTATATTAACAATAAATTCTCTGCCATCAACTGAATTTACCGTAAGAGAAACTCCATCTAGAGCTACAGATCCCTTTTTTGAAATAAATTTCATTAATTCTTGTGAACACAACAACTTAATTTCATGAGAGTATAGATTCTGTCTGATTGCAAGAATTTTCACTGTCTTATCTACATGACCCTGAACTAAATGGCCGTCAATTCTATCACTCAGTCTCATTGCTTGCTCTAAATTTATTTTCTTTCCTATCTTCCAATTACTTAAATCAGTAACATTCATTGTCTCTTGAGATGCTTGAACTGCAAACACATCGTGAATTGTATTAGTAACAGTTAAGCACACGCCGGAGCAAGCTATTGAATCTCCTTTGCTTATGTAAGATAAATCTTTTACTTTGATATATAAAATTTGATCGCAATTACAACAGGTCTTTGCATCTATTAACGTTCCAATATCTTTAATAATTCCTTTAAACATAAAGCATTATGAAATAATAAAATTAACTTTTCATTAAATGGAAAAAGGAAGGGGGAGTTTATTTCCATTTATTAATGAATACTTAATTCAATTGAAAATTTCAGTATATACAAATATATAAACTAAAATCAAGACATATAATATTGCTTAGTTACAATTAGATTGCTTATGATTAAATCAATATTTTCTTTTAAATTTTCTCTAATTCCTATTAATGACACCATCGTTCTTTAGATTACACTAAAAACTATAGCATAAAATGCTAATATCAAAATATTAAAATAAATATGGACATTATAGGTATGTATGCAAAATACAACTTTAATTTTCAAAGTGAGTCATTTTTAATTTTTTATTTTAGAAGTACTGTTTATATAATAACTAGCAAATTTATTTCTTTATGTTAATTTTAAAATAAAATGTATTTGACTTAGTTTGAATTACATCGAAAAAATTCGACGAATTTATCTGCTCTTATTACATTTTTATATTATTCCATTTTTGTTTCATTTCTTAGAAATACTTAATAAATCAAGACTCTCTATTTCGTAATAAGTTTAGCAATACTTAAAAAGAAAATTTTATTGCGCTCATTTAAAGAATGTTATGAATGTAGAGATAAAAAAATGTTATGAATGTAGAGATAAAAATTCATTATATCACACAAACAAAATTATCGTACATCACACACAGCAATAGAATTTTTAAAACGCTTGTTTTTATCATCATTCCAGGAGTTGAATTGTATTTAAGCAAAAATTCGTTGAATCATTTTCTCCTTATTTTAATTACACTTTAGCTTTTTACTTGTAACTTTATTCTAATTTTGTTTTCATACTTAAATTTCTTTCATGTATTTTAACTTTATTCTGATTTAGAATTGGTTTTTTATAAATAATTGCCATCAGTTTTATTGATATTTAATTAAATCCAATTGTGATTTTTTTTTGTAAAAATTAAGGCGAAAAGCAATTTTATGAATTATGCTAACAATAGCTATTGATTTTAAAATAATTAGTGTATAATTTCTAATTATCTTTAAAATTTTTCATATTCTATTTACAGAATTCTTTCTTATTAGAAGCAATAGGGAAGAACTTAAAGAATTCACAATTAGGATTGTATTTGATGTATTATTGTATTTAAGTCGTCTTAAATTTTACCATCAAAAGTTTTAACTTAAATCAGAATTTTAACAAACCATGATATGAAAAATCTCTAACAACTTTTTATTAGAAATGCTTCACCCATATTATTTATATATTCTTCATTTAAAGAAATTAGATATATTCTCTATATTTATATTTACCATAAATTCGAGTATTAATCTATAATATAGGCTCTAATTTATTATTTAAATATCATTAAATTAATATAAAAATAATTATTTAATTAGTTATAATTAGAATAAAACAATTTTTAGATTATTGATAAAATTAAAGATTTTATTATAATAAAAATTTAAATTAGTCTTGCTGAGATGAATGAAGGAGTATTAAGTGAGGTATCTTTACTTGAGGATAAAGCAGTTTCTGAAATTGAAAACGCTTCTTCTTTGCAAGATTTAGAAAAAATTAGACTAATATATTTAGGGAAAAGGGGTACAATCAAAATTTATTTTGATGAACTAAAAAAAATAAAAAATACAGAAAAAAGACGTAAGTTATGTTTAGTTATTAATTGCTTACGCAGTAAATTAAACAAACTTATAATAAATAAAGAGATAATATTAAAAACCGAAGAAATCAATTTTAAATTACAAAATGATACCGTTGATATTACATTACCTACCAGACCAGAAAAAATTGGCAAAATTCATCCGTTGAGCAAAGCTATAAACGATGCAAGACTCGTTTTTGCTCGTATGGGTTTTAAATCTGTTGATGGCCCTGATATTGAAGATGAATTTCATATATTTGATGCGCTAAATACTCCAAGTCATCACCCAGCACGAGAAGAGCAAGATACTTTCTACTTGAAAGGTAAAATGAATGATAAAAGAATGTTATTGCGTCCTCATACTTCATCTGTTCAGATTAGAATTATGAAAAAAGCGAAAACTTTTCCAATTAAAATTTTAACTGTTGGTAGAGTATATAGAAATGATTTTGACGCAACTCACACTCCTATGTTTCATCAAATAGAAGGGTTATATATCAATGAAAATATCAATATGGGTCAATTAAAATTTACTGTTTATCATTTTCTCAATAAATTTTTTGAAGATCAGAAACTAGAGATACGTTTTCGTAATAGTTTTTTTCCTTTTACCGAGCCTTCTGCGGAAGTAGATATAAGTTATTGTGGAAATAAATGGATAGAAGTACTCGGATGCGGTATGGTGCATCCAAATGTTTTTCAAAATGTTGGAATAGATTATGCTAAATACAATGGCTTTGCATTTGGCATTGGAATAGAAAGGCTAGCAATGATAAAATATCAAATCAGCGACTTAAGAAACTTTTATGAAAATAAAATTAATTGGCTCAATCACTATGGTTTTCATTTTTTATCCTTGAGAAAATAAATGAAAAGTAAAGCTGATGCATTTATTATACTTGCCGCAGGTCATAGCAAAAGAATGAATTCTGAATTATCTAAAGCATTACACAAAATAGGTAATTTTCCCATACTTGAACATATTATTTATAATGCAAAGCAGCTAAGTCCGAAAAATATAGCTGTTGTAATCAATTTTTCTTTAATTAAGCAACTGCAATACTTTCAAGATATACAATTGATCATACAAAAGTCAGCACTTGGTACGTGCGATGCAGTTAAAATTGCTATGAGAAGTATGACACAATTACCAGATTCGAGTATAGTTGTTATACAGTATGGGGATACTCCATTCATAAAACCCAGTACAATAACGAAAATGATCGATTCTTTAAAAGATAAAGCACTAATTTGCCTGGGTTTTAAAACAAAAAATAAAGAGTATGGTAAGCTACTTATTAAGTGTGGCCTTCTAAAAGGAATTATAGAAGTACAAAAAAATGAAAATTGTAATCAAGAATTTCTTGCTAATGCCGGGATAATTGTTACGTACGCAAAGAATTTACGTGATTTATTGAAAAAAGTAGAATTTAACAAGTTAAAACAAGAGTTTTATTTAACAGATATAGTTTCCATTGCAACAAAGAATAATTTGAATGTTGATTACATTACTACTAATGAAGAGGAAGCAATCGGAATAAATAATAGAAATGATCTTGCGAAAGCTGAATTTTACTTCCAAAAAAACAAAAGAAAATTTTTTATCAATACCGGAGTAACACTTCTAGCTCCAGAAACTATTTTCTTCTCTCTTGATACCCAAATTGGTATGGATTCGATTATTTACCCATACGTCTTTTTTGGTCCTGGAGTAAAAATAGGATCAAATGTTAAAATTGGTCCATTTGTCAAGTGTGAGTACACAACAATTGGTAAAAATGCAATCTTAGGAAACTTTGTTGAAGCAAAAACAAGTGATATAGGTACGGATACCAAAATAAAACATTTAAGTTATATAGGAAACACTAAAATAGGATCTAAAAGCAATATAGGTGCAGGTACTGTTGTATGTAATTATGATGGAAAAAAAAAACACAAAACAAATATTGGAAACAATTGTTTCATCGGTGCTAATAGCTCGTTGATTGCGCCTCTTAATATACGCGACAACGCTATAATTGCAGCGGGCAGTGTTATAGTCAAAGACGTACCAAAAAAAAGTCTTGCAATTGCAAGAAAAAAGCAAATTATTAGGAAAATAAGAAGTAGTACTTGACTATAAGAACATATGTACGCTATAAAACTTGACTTTTACAAATTGTACTTAATTTTCTAAAAACTATTGACAATACGTTTGTTGAAAATTTTTCGTTTACACATTTCTTTACAATGCTTTACTCAATACATAGGTAACAAAAATCCTGTTGTTATAACAGCAAGGAGGTTTTACATCAAAAAGCTATCAGAAATAATTTTTTATTTAAATTGAAATAGAATATACAAATTAGTATCTTTAATTTAGTGTAAAATACACAATTATATTGATCAGAATTCAAAAAATAGATAATAAAATCCGAATAATTTATTCAAATTACACCTTTAAACTAAATCTAATTTAATTTAAAATAAAGATGTATTATTTACTCAATTTTTCTATTTATCTAAGTGAAATTAACCTACATTAAAAATGTATAATTTTATCCTTTTTGTAAAGGAACATTTAATATGCACCAAAAGCACCATCCTAATATTTTAAATTATAGATGATTATATAAAACTATTTTCCCTGTCAAAAAATAAGCACATATTTAATACAGCAAAAATTTTTTGTAAACCTTAGTAAGTATACATTTATAATACTTTTTTTTACAATTTAATAAACTTAATATTTCATATGTTTTAATCAACAAAGATTGTTATTTCTCTTGCTGTAGTTTTTTTTGCAATATTCTCACTAGAATAAATTATAGAATTTATGTAAAATTACTTGAGTATGTATGAAAATTTTAGTTTGATTGAAGAATGTAAAAATTATACGATCACTAATCATAGTTAAAAAGTTAAATGATCCCGTAGCTCAGCTGGTAGAGCAACTGACTTTTAATCAGTGGGTCGCGCGTTCAATTCGCGCCGGGATCACTGATTTTACATTGTAAAAAGCTCTTTTTTATCTCGGTCATTTTTTCTACAGAAGTAATTTTGTTACAATGCAAACTAACCAAATCGAATTGTTTGTATTATCTAACTCCTTATTTTCTAATTTTCTGATTATTTTTTTCAAAATTCTTACTTACTTTTTAAAATGAAAAACTGCGTTCTTTTTGAAAGAAAAAGCAAATTAACAAATAAATTTTTTAATATTAAATTCAGTTTATTATATTTAAAGATAAAGATTGTCCTGATTAAACTAGATATTAACTCTAATTAAAAAGTTATCATTAATCAAAATTCAATAAATAATCAAAAAAACTTAAAAAAATAAATTTTTATCATACTTTTCTATTTAAGGCATGTTCAAAAAAACAGTATATTCAAATATTTTCACACTCTTAAACACAATTAAACCGATAGTTAAATAAAAATTTTCTCGATTAATAATTTCATGAATATTTTCCAATATTCTCTTCGTTTTATTCACTCATTCTCACTATTGACTTAATATAATGACATTATTCTTAAAGAGTTTTTATTCTTTGCGATTTTTTGTTTAGATTCTTATTAAATATTTTTCTTATTTTATCATTTATTAAATTTCAAATATTGTTTTACTTTGATCTACCAAAAATGAATCGGTAATACACACTATTTCTAGATATACTTGTAAAATTAAAAGCACAGTGTTTCTTACTATTTCGTTACTCCTAATTGTACAGTTATTGAAGATAATCTCTGATTTTCTTTAAATCTTCCCAGGCTAGACGTTTTTGTGTTGGTCGGCGAAGTAAATAAGCTGGATGAAATATAGCAGCTGTAGTAATTGAATTAGACAAATATTGATTTGTATAAGTATGAAATCTACCACGAAGAGCTGATATAGTTTTCGTATTGTCAAGTAAACTGTAACATGCAATCCCTCCGACCAAAATTAAAATCTGCGGCGAAATTAGCGCAATATGTTTTTCAACAAATGGTCTACACATATCAAGTTCTAAATTAGTTGGCTTTCTGTTACCAGGTGGACGCCAAAATACAGCATTGCTTATGTAAACTTTAGTATAATCAAGATTAATTGCATCAAGCATTTTATTAAGTAAAGTCCCACTTGGGCCACAAAACGGTACACCTTGCAAATCTTCATTTACTCCTGGAGCTTCGCCAATAAGCATGATCTTCGCACTTGGATTACCATCAGAAAAAACAGTATTGATTGCGGTTTTTTTTATATCACAACCATCAAATGATAGAATTGCACTTCTTAACTCATCTATACTATTACATTTACTTGCAAGCCTCCTTGCTTCAACTATTCGACAATCAAAAAGTATTGATTCTTGTTTTTTTATATTTTTATTAGTACAATTAAGGTGTCTAAAGTTGAGATCTACTGCATCCTCTCCCTTTTTTTTAACGCTATCAGACGATTGAACGATGAAAGGCCTTGTGAGCTCACTATTCTCTTTAATTTCTAATCTTTCTTCTTCAAACTCCACTAACGTAGAATTAATACCCAATTCATGATAAAATTTCAATAATTCTAAATCTTCACTACTCATAGTATCTCTTAATCTTCTGTGACTTTTTTACTGCCATATCATACTTTAACTTAGATAAATGTCTAATATACAAAATACCATTTAAATGGTCTAACTCATGATGAATACATCTTGCAAGCCAGCCACAAGCTTTCAAAATTCTTTTCTGATTGTCCAAATCTCTATATTTTGCAGTTAAATACTTTGAACGCTTAATTTCATAACTTTGCTCTGGAACCGAAAGACATCCTTCCTTAAGAATTGTTTGTTCGTTAGATAATTCAATGATTTCTGGATTAATCATACAAAACTTACCATTTGATTCATATCCTACTGGCCCCTTCTCAATGGAATCTAGCTGAACATCCATAACAAAAATCCTTTTTGGTATTCCAACTTGCACTGCGGCAAGACCTAAGCCATCTGCACCATACATAGTTTCAAACATATCGTTTACCAATTCTTTAATTTTATTATCTATAACTCTCACCTCGCTAGCGCGTACTGTTAATCTTTCATCAGGCGAAATCACAATTGATAATTTAGACATAAAACTGAAATTTTATACTTTATTTTTGCTTTTGTCTAGTATTTGAAATATATAAAAATGTTGCTGTATTTATATAATAGAATATAAACTACTAAGTAAAGAAGGTTCCGTTTAAATGGAGATTTTTGTATCATAAGGTTGAACCGTTAATGTACTCTGCAGTAATAGTAAAGCCAAAAAGAAGTGTTTTTGCTGTTTTAGATATAGGTACAACAAAAATTATTTGTCTAATTGTAAAAATTAGTAGTAATTTCAATTATAAAATAACTGGTACGGGTTATAAGATTGCAGAAGGTATAAATGGCGGATTGATAAACGATGTAAAACATGCAAACTATTCTATTGCATCAACTATAAGTCTTGCCGAACAAGTATCTGAAGAAACAATAGATCAAATCTATATTAACATTGCAGGATGTGGAATTTCATCTTTCAATCTACATAATGAAATTATTGCAGCTAATCATGAAATATCTGATCGAGACATAAAGCGTTTAGCCTTTCAAACATTTGAAAAATATATCGAAGAAAATGTTATCATTCACAATATACCATTAAACTATCATTTGGATGATATGACTGACATAAGGGAAGTTAGTGGATTATATGGCAAAAAACTATCTGCTGATGTTAATGTTGTTACCGCTTCTCGTCCGGCGCTTACTAATATTGAAAACTGCGTAGCTAATAACAGTGGATTAAGTATGGCTGGCTGCATTGCCTCTTCATATTCTGCAGGTCTTGCTTGTCTAAGCGAAGATGAAAAAGAACTGGGAACTGCCATTGTTGACATAGGAGGCGGATGTACAGCAATTGGAATTTTTAAAAGAGGAAAACTCACATACGCAGACAGTATTCCAATTGGTGGAATTCATATCACTAGAGATATCGCTTATGGGTTATGCACAAGCATAGAACACGCAGAGCGCATAAAAATATTATATGGCAATACTATCATCACTTCAATAGATGAAGGCGAATATATTACAATTCAAAATAACGAAAATGATGAAACAACTCAAGTACTAAAATCTGAGCTCATTGATATAATAAGACCGAGAATTGAAGAAATATTTGAACTTGTAAAAGAGCAATTTTGCGAACAAAAGAACACTATTAATAAAGTAGTTATTACAGGAGGAACTAGTCAACTCGCAAGCATGAAAGAAATTGCAAGTTATATATTTAATAAGCAAGTTCGTATTGGATGCCCTAAGCCTTGTAGTGGTCTTGACGGTGAATATGATAAAAATCCTGTGTTTTCTGCTGCTGTAGGCTCTATAAAATTGATAGTTGATACTTTTTATAAGAATAGTCCAGGAATGCTTGGTCATGAGGGTAAAATAAGTAGATTATATCACTGGATTAAATCAAAGATCACAGTGTAAAATTCTCTTTGTCTTTTTTGAATCTAGCGTAAATTTTAACTTTAAATTAATAAAGAAATTAGAAAAAAAGAAGAAAAATAGAACAGACCTTGATATTGCCTCTATAAAAGGCATCAGTATATTAAATAATATATAAATATTATAAAATTATTTTGTCTTTAATAAATAATTAATTGCGAATTAATAAATAAAAATTTTCAATTTACAAATTTACAAACCACGTTAAATATAAACATTTTTGATATTAAAATAACAAAAATATTTTAAAAGCGTGATATTAATCCTACTACTTTAGTAAGTTAAATATAAAAATCATTAATTTTTCTATAAAATGCTACTTACATCAAGTATACAAATCAAGATTTTCTAATGTTATCTTGTCTATTATATAAATAAAGTTTTTACCTTAAATTACTACAAAACTTGGTTTTACGATGTATTTATGGAATCACTACAAACTATCATGTCTAAAAAAAAAGACGAAAGTATAAAAAAGAAACACGTATCAAGCGTATACTGTAATTTATCACGTAATAAAAGAATATTAAATAAAATTTATCAACGATGAAGAATTGAGAAGGAACATAGAATTAAACAAAAGCTCTTGCAATTGGTTTTGAGTTTAAACTAAATATAGTAATTCACAATAGAACTAAAATTTAAAATTTTATTCTAATTAAGAGTTAAAACTAATAACGAAAAATCTATTCCTAAATTTTATCATAAGAAAAAGTATTAGATCTATTCTAATTACATTTCTTCTTTTAGAAGAATAGTTATCTAAAGATACTTTTATGAATGATTTGATACGAGTTTAAAACTCGTTCTTAAAACAAAAAATATTCAAATATATTAATGCTATTAAATAAAAAGTCTTTTTGAAAAATCTCTTTTATTTTGTATCAATTGCATTTTTTATCACTTATTCAAGCCTCTCTTTCTACCTTAATCGGATTTTTCTGAAAACGAATTAAATTACTAATCTTCGTAAAATGAAGTATCATTAATTGCAACTTTTATCACAATTTTCTTGTCTTTAATTTTCAAAAAAACTGAATACTAGTACAATTTCATTTAAAGATGATTGTTCATCTATATGAATTAGATTTATTATGAATAATATAACTAGAATTGTTTCTTTAAATTTACTATAGATAGTATATATCTAGTAACATTAGATAAATCTTAAAGAAGATTTACTTTAATAAAGTATTATAGTAATTTTTAGTTGTCTTGTGTAGTGCGATATATAACGCAAGTATTTATAGTAGTATTTTTGCATTAAAAAAAATAAGTAATTTATAATTAAACTTACTAAAATAACAAAAATTGTCATCATTAGAATGAGTCATTTAGTTTTTTTCTATTCTTGTATTTTTTATAATTTATATTAAAGATCTATAATATGGAATAATTATCTATTTACTTTAAAAACGCTAATTATTACATATACTTATATGTTCAAAGTTGTCTTTTGCTTGCAATATAAGTAAACTTTTTAAATATTCAGATGTAGGGTTTATCTGCATTTAATGCATTTAAGCTGTCCAAATACGTATTCTTTGAATAGAGCATTATATTTTTTCGTATTTATAACTTTACGTAAAAATTTCTTTACTTAATCATTATCTATTGTTCATTTATGAATTTATTTAAATTTCAACTTAAATAAAATTTAATTTAAATTATTCCTCATCTATGCAATTCTAAATAGAGAAAGTATATCAATTATAAATTGCACTATAAAATCGCTTTTTCTGATTTGATAACTATCAATTGAAAAAAAAATTGCAGCTTCTTTTTATATTAGATGAGTTGTTTTCAGCAATCATCACTTAAAAGCAATCAAGAAGATACTACTAAGTATAGTAGTAGATAACGATTTGTAATTTTAAAACTATTTAAAAACATTACCTTGATAATATCTTAGTGTAATATCATACAATCCAGCAAAAAACTCTCTCATTTTATTTCTTTCTTCAACGTTTCGTGATTAGAAAAAAGTTAACTTTATCAACCGCAAAATGAAGAACTCTACAATAAAGTAAAAAATAAATAATTCTATTCATTAATAACATATGTTATAAATTATATAACTAATTTTTCTACTACTTATGTGTTATTAGGAATAATTTTTCTTGTAACTCTTTATTTTTTTTAAAGTAACAATATCTTGGATAGATGATATGTAAATATATTTGCAATGGCTTAGCTCTATGATTATTACTATCATAGTGCAACAGATTATATTCTTTGACATCTAAAAATTGTTTTGTTATAAAATTTACTCCAATAGGAAATTTACAAGCTGTATTTTTTAAATAAAATAAAAATTATACCAATCTTTATTTTGTCATTTAGAACTCAAACAAGACGTGAAAATTTATTTTATTAGCAAAGATATTGCTTTTTTATTTAAAAAATAATACCATCAGATAAGACTTTAAATATTAATGAAAATTTCAATTAGTTCTTCTATCAAATAGAAAATTCTGTATATAGCGTAAAAAGTGCAATGTTTCATTTTCCAAACACACGTCTAAGACGTAAACGTTCAAGTAGATGGATTCGCGATTTAACAAGCGAAAATATTTTATCAGTGAAAGATTTGATTTTTCCTTTATTTGTACACAATAAAAAAGAAACAATTGAGCCGATTCCTGGCTTATGTGATCTGAAATGCTATTCAATAGATGGATTAGTTTGTATGGCTCAAGAGGCTGAGAATCTAGGAATTAATGCTATTGCAATCTTTCCTGTAATTGAAAGCAAATTAAAATCTAAAAATGCCGAAGAAGCATACAACGTTAATAATTTAATCTGCAAAGCAATTCGTGCTGTAAAATCAAATGTGCCAGATATTGGCATAATAGCGGATGTTGCACTTGATCCATATACTATTCATGGCCATGATGGCATTTTAAAAAACAATCAAATAGACGTGGAAAACGATAAAACTATATCAGTTTTACTAAGGGGAGCGCTTGCTTTAGCAAAAGCAGGATGCGATATAATTGCTCCATCCGATATGATGGATGGCAGAGTAGGTAAAATAAGAAGATCGTTGGATGATCATGGTTTTCAGAATGTATCAATACTATCTTATGCAGTGAAATATTGCTCAAGTTTCTATACGCCATTTAGGCAAATTGTTGGTTCATTTGCGAAATTCGATTCAATTGATAAAAGTGGTTATCAAATGGATTGTAGAAATGCAAGAGAAGCAATTTGCGAAGTTGAAATGGATATAAATGAAGGCGCAGATTTCATCATGATAAAACCAGGTTTGCCATATTTAGACATAATAAAGACAGCAAGAGATAAGTTTAATTTTCCTATTTTTGCATATCAAGTAAGTGGTGAATACGCAATGATAAAAGCTGCAACAAACAATGGCTGGTTAAACTATGACAAAGTAATTTATGAATCCTTAATTAGTTTTAAACGAGCAGGTGTAAATGCAATATTTACCTATGCTGCTCTTGATGTTGCGAAAAGTTTAGCGTCTATTCAAAGATAGATTCTAAAGAAATATAAGCATAAAACACTTTAAACCTTAGTTTTTAGGAAAGTATTTCTCTTTATTTAACTAAAAATTTAACCAATAATTTCATTATTACTATCTATTCATATTAGTTTAATAAATATTATTGCTGATTTTATCAATAAGTATTAGTCAATTTTAATTGATAAAAAGGCTTATCTCTAATATAAAAACTATATCTTAATATATTATTAAATTTTCAAATTCTCCTTAGAAGACACTAAAAAATCTTAAAGATGAGCAAAACAACATATAAACTACAATTTTATGAGATAAAATCTCACAATTTTGCAAAAAAAAAACTTAAGTTTAAAACACGAAAACAATCTATGTTTGAAAACATTTTATGATTTTATACCATAAAATTTTTTAGATTTCTTCACGATTAAAAAATAACAATACTACGCTACACTAACTAAATTAATTCTTCTTCGTATAGAAAATGTATAAACATTTTTAAATAACCCAAAAACTAAACTAGTTTATAATTGTTGTGTTGCAATTGTATCAACAATGAACTAGTAGAATGCAATAACTCATAAGTCAGATCACATATTAATTCATATTATATATGTGTATCAAATTAACACAAACCAAATTCTTTATTAAGACGACACATCAAAAAAAATGCCTAGAAAAATAAATTAATATTTGAACTTATTTTTTTCACAATTTTATACTTTCCTCACAACTTTGATTAAATTACAATCAAATCATAATAAAACTGATCTAGAAAATACGATTTTGGTAAATCGATAAAAGTTTTATAAAAACTCAGTAACATTTTTTTTGCTTTACAAAAAGTCAAAAAAAAAAATAAGTAAGCGCTGAAGCGCTTATAAATATTCAAATATTATCCTACTCACATTCTTCTTTTAGAAAAATTAAGAACGTCTTATTCTTCGATAGAATTAAAATTCTATCACAATAAAACGCGTGTCTACCGACTTATCAAAAAAAATAATTCAAATATTACTTGAACTTCCCGTTATATAAAAATTTAAATTAAATAAAAAGCTATAGAAACTTTGTACTATATTACATTAATAGTTAATTCAAAAATACAGAATGTATGCTACTTTTAGATGATTTTAATATCAGTATTCTATAATACTCAAAGCAGAGTTTTGCTCAAAAAAACTCCTGTCTAAAGAAAAGAAAAAATTGAAAAAACTATCATGTACAACAACATTGGATGTGAATATCTCTAAAAAAATCAAGAAATAATTAGTAGTACAAAAGGCAAGTTGGCCAATCAATTAAATAATAAAATTGTTTAAATAAGATAAAAGATGCAGTCACACCACACCTACTTCTAATTTGAAGACAAGAATTCAAAGTAATTTGTTTACTCTAAATATCTATAAGTCAATTCTTTCTTTATCCTGACCTCAAATGTTCTAGGACAGATTTTGCAAGTTGTTTACTAATTTTAGCTATATTTTGAATTTCGTCCAAAGAAGCATTGCTTATGTTTTTTATTGAGCCAAAATGAGATATCAATGCATTTTCTCTTTTGTTGCCAATACCAGCTATTTTACCCAGCTGTGAAGTAAAAATTTGTTTATCACGCTTTTTTCTGTGCAAAGTTAATGCAAAACGATGAGCCTCATTACGTAATAATTGTAAATAAAGCATAACCTTACTATCATTTTTTAAAGTAAATTCTTTTCTGTTGGGCATGTAAAATTTCTCATTTCCTGCATTACGATAGAGACCCTTTGACATGCAAGCAAAAGGAATATTTACATTTAATGTTTTTAACACATTTCTTACTACAGAAACATGTCCAGCCCCACCATCAATTAATAAAAAATCAGGAATTATGTGTTTTATCTTGCCAGAAAAACGTCTCATTAATACTTCTTTCATCATCTTATAATCATCGCCTAATATTTTCTCTTTTATAGTAAATTTTTTATATTCATTTTTTAAAAAACCTTCCTGCCCCACAACAATCATCACACCAACTTGATAATTTCCAGAGATATGACTATTATCATAGACTTCGATACGTTTCGGAACGCTTGATAACAAAAAAACTTTGCTAAGTTCTTCAAGTTTTTCTAGGATATTTTTAGAATCAATAAGCTTTTGTTTCAGACTATGTCGACAATTATCTCGAACGAACTTCAATAAGTTATGTTCTTTTTCATTTTTTGCATAACAAACTTTTATTGATTTTTGAGTAACGTTATTTATCGCTCGTTCGATAATTTCTTCATCTGTAACAAAATCAGGAACGTAAATTTGTGCTGGAGGTATGTTAGATAAATTATACAAATTAATTAGAAAAGTAGATAAAATTTCGTTATCTGAGTAGATATTGCAGTTCTCTACAAAGTAAGGAGTACTTCCATAATTATCTTTATCTCTAAATGATAATACGCCAATGCATGCCAAATCCCCTTCGCATACTACACCAAAAAAATCTGCATCTTTTTCAAAAGAAAAATCCGTTCTCTGCGTTTGAATTTCCTCAAGAAATTTTATTCGATCTCTACATACAGCAGCAAGTTCATAATTTTTCTCACTACTGTATTTTTTCATTTTAAAAAGCAATTGTTCTTTCACCTTCTTATCTCTTCCGAGCAATGTATCTCGTGCTTGCTTTACTGATTGATAATAATCATCTTTCGTAATTTTATTTATGCACGGTGCTGAACACCGCTTAACCTGATATTCAAGGCATGGTCTTTTTGCCAAGGCAAAATATCGATCTGAACATATTCTCAAGAGAAAAGCTTTTTGTAATGACAATATAGTCTGCTTAACAGAATCGCTAGATAAAAATGGTCCGTAGTAATGAAATCCGTCCTTTTTAAATTTACCCCTATATCGCACTATTCTTGGATAATCGTGTTTGGAAATTGTTATGTAAGGATAGGATTTGCCATCCTTGAATACAATATTATAAGGAGGCTTCAATGATTTTATTAACTGTACCTCAAAAAGCAGCGCATCTACTTCGTTTTTAGTGAGAAAAGTTTCAATTCTGAGAACTTGCGAAAGCATAACTTTGATTCGTTCAGAAAGGCTCTCAAGTCTAAGGTAGCTAGATAACCTCAATTTTAAATTTTTTGCTTTTCCAACATATAAAACTTTATCTTTATCCCCTATCATCTTATATACTCCGCAAGACTGTGGGGAAGATTTGATCAATTTTTTTATCGCTTGAATATTTATCATTTCTTGAATTTTACAAAATCAAAATTTGCTACCAAATGAAAAATTGAAATAACGCTTGTAAGTAAGAATAATCTATTTTTTCTTAGCGTATTAGAGTCGCAATTAATTTTTACGTTATCCATGAATTGATTTACAAATGGGATAAAGACATTAAGTTCATCAAGTGCTATATTAAAGCAGCCATTTTCTATTGCTTGCTTAATGTTTTTATAAACAATCACAGCGCTATTTGATAGCGCTATTTCTTTATTATCAATTAAAAATTTCTTTTTATAAAACGCACTGTAAATAGTGTTATCATTTTTCTCGGCTCTATTAATTATATTACTAACTCTCTTATAAGTATTCAGAATCTGTTTACCTTTAAGTGTATTAAGATAATTGTCTAACACAACAGCTCTCTTTTTTACTGACAATAGATCATCAACATGATTATTATATAATATTGAACTTATAACATCTGGCTTTATACCTTCGTTTCTTAAAATAACCTTAAATTTATCCAAAAAGAATTTAAAAGCTACTTCTAAAATTTTCTCCTTCATTCTATGAAATTGATCAAATTGTTCCATATTAAAAACTGATCTAGATTCCAAATATAGAGATACTGATTTATCTATCAATAACTTAAGTGGAATATGTAAACTATTCTCTAATATTGTTCTAATGACACCAATTGCCATTCTTCGTAAACCAAACTGATCATATGAACCAGAAATTTTTTTATTTATTGCAATCAAACCAATTAAACTATCTATTTTATCAGCAATAGCCACACTAATCGAAGTAGGAGATTTGGCACACTCTTGCTCCAATTTAATTGGCTTATAATGCTCAGTTATAGCTTCAATTATTTCATCATCTTCTTCAGAACAAGAAGCATAATATCCACCTATCGTTCCTTGTAGTTCTGGAAATTCTCTTACCATTGATGTTGCAAGATCTGCTTTTGCTAAATAAGCAGCACGCTCAACCTTAATTAGAGAAGCACGTGGAACATATATAGCTATATATTTCGACAAAGTCACGATGCGCTTCACTTTTTCTCCAACGCTACCGAGATGGGTATGAAACAATATCGAATCTAATTTTTCAACATAAAAATCTAAATTTTTCCTTTTATCCTGAGATATCAAAAACTTGGCATCAGCAAGACGTGCTTCTAATATTGCTTCATACCCTCTAACAACAACATTATTATTAATATTAACGACAGTAACAAAATGAGAAATTCTTCCCTCGTTACTCAAAGCAAGATACCTTTGCTGCATATTAATTATGCTAAGAATTACTGCTCTAGGTAGTTCAGAGGATTTTTCTTGATCTACCTTACCAAATAATACAATAGGCCATTCTACAAGCCCCGTTAATTCATTCAATAAATGATCATTTATTTCAAGTTGTAAACTATGCTCTTTAATAAACTGATTGATTTGATCAAGTATAATTTTTTTTCTCTTATCTCTCTGCAAAATAACATTATTGCTTTCCATTAATGAGAAATAGTGTTCGGGTGTTTTTGGAATGAGCGGCGCCGTACTATTTGAGAAAAATCTATGACCAAACGTTAAATTACATGCTTTAATTCCTGCAAAAGACACAGGTATAATCTGATTATCTAAAATACATAAAATGTTTTGAATTGGTCTAATCCACTTTTCTTTTCCTTCGTTCCATCTCATACTTCTTTTCCAAGAAAAATTTTTCAGCATCTCCTCTAGTAAATTTTTAAAAAATTCTTGAGTATCAAATGAGCAACAATCTTTCTTGACAAAGAAAAATTTTGCATTACCTACCTTGCGAATAAATAAATCCGATTCACTTTTTTTATTCTTTCTTAAAAAACTCTCAATTACGTCTTTTTGTACATTAATATTTGGTCCTTTAATCTCATTATTAGAACTATTAAATTCAGAAATGCTAATATTTTTGATAAAAAGAGTAATACGACGTGCAGTTACAAAGACTTCCATAGAAGAGAATCTAATAACATTTTTACTGAAAATATTATTAATATAACCTTTAATCTGAGATGCAGCTAGGCTTTGCATTCTTGGTGGTATTTCTTCTGAAATACATTCAAATAACAATTGCGACAACATATATTATTTACTGATATATAATTCACAACATTTTTTTGTCAGCTCTCTAATTCTACTAATATACACTGTACGTTCATTAACACCAAGCACACCTCTTGCATCAAGTAAATTAAGTAGATGGCTAGTTTTAACACATTGATCATAAGCTGCTACTGGCAATTTTTTTTCAATAAGAAATTGACATAGTTTTTCAGTATGCTCAAACTGCAGTTGTACTGTCTTAGTGTCATAATAATCGAGTGCAAGATAAGAAAACTCATATTCTCTTTGTTTAAAAATATCCCCATAAGTAGTACTGCTACTATTCCAGATTATATCATAAACATTACTAACACCTTGTATGCACATCGCTAAACGTTCTAGTCCATATGCTACTTCTCCAGGAATTATTTTACAATCAATACCTCCTACCTGCTGTATATAAGTAAGCTGTGTTATCTCCATTCCATTGCATATAACTTCCCATCCAAGTCCAAATGCACCAACACTTGGATTTTCCCAATCATCTTCAACAAATTTGATATCATATTTTTCAGTAGATATACCAAGAGCATTAAGACTACTTAAGTAAACATCCTGTAAATTATTGCCAGAAGGCTTGATTACCACTTGATATTGATGGTGTTGATATAGGCGATTAGGACTATTACCATAACGTCCGTCTGCTGGTCTAATCACAGGCTGCAAATACGCAATTTTTGTTGGCTTTGTATCAATTGCCGACATAATTGTTGCAGGATGAAGCGTTCCGGCTCCCACTTCAGATGTATAAGGATGTAATATAGTGCATCCCCTACCAATCCAAAAATTCTGCAATTCTTTTATTATGTTCTGTAGATCCACACAAACCGCATACCCTATCATATTAAATATATATGCAAATACATATACTATTCAACATCTATTTTTTTATGGTGTTACGTAAATAGTCACTCAAGATTATCGAGTTGTCTTTTAAAGATTGAATTATATTTTTATTTAAAATAATTGCATTATGCATAGTTAAATCGCAACATATAAATGCAGTCAGATACAATAAAACTATCGCATAAAGCGCATGAAAAATCCCTTCAAATGTAATCGATATTGCATTATTATAACTTAACTGTATTGAGTTTATCGGCCAAGGTTTTATCACTTCTATAATATTAAAGAATGCATAAGGTATGATAAAGAAAAAAAATAAATGCATAAAATCATTAAACCAAAATGGACATTGAAATATCTGCTTACATATACCACCATAGAGTTTGCTCATAGCATGATAGATTGACATTATTGCTGGCATTGAAAACGCAACAGTCAACACCTGGCCTGATGCTATTTGTACCACTATATTTTCACCACTATTTGCTGAAGCATCTTGAATATGAAAAATAGATATTCCGACTAGTTGGAGTGTTAACATAATTATTGCCAACCTCATAAAAACAGTAGCTACAATTACACCAGAATTTGGCATTCTATATAGTAAAAAATCCCCCCCATATACGAGAACTAATACAATATCGGCAGCAAATAATATTAAAAAAGAAGACCAATAATTCTGCCAACTTGGCAAATACCCTACTCCAAAAAAAGAACTCACCATTTTAGCGGGAAAAACTCTGCCCAATATCTTGCCCAAAACTATCCAAAAAATTTCCACGTCTTAGTAATATTAAGTTGCCAAGATTATACTCTATTATGATAGATTTATCAATAGCTAAATGGAGATAAAACGAAAGAGATAATTTTTAATATAAAATCTTTTCCATCGAAAAAATATTAATTTAACTAAATATATTCTCAAACTTTCCCAAAATCATGATTTGACTATCACCAACCTTTATCAAAAACTATGTAAAATTGCATCTTTTTCAATAACGTCATTACATATATCGTTCCTAATAAATATTAATTAGATTAATTATCGCAAGTAAAATACTATTACAGATAATTTCTTTTTCTGACAAAAAAGTATGCTATATATACTATAAGCAGTACGCTAATTAGAATCATTCTATTTCTTTTCTAGACTATAAAATCAACTTTATTTTGATAATTCCTGTTTTTTTGTTGAGATTTTTGTCCAAAAAGTACTGAATGGCTAATAAATTTTTAATTGAAAGTTCAATTTGAAATTACATTCTATATCTTATCACAGAATACAAATGCACAATGCTTTATCATAGAAAACAAAGTTATCTCAGAATAAAATATGTGTATTCGTAACTTAAGTAAATCTATATAGATACTACTAACTATTACTACATTAACTTTATTACAATTACTCTTATACTATCGTAGTAACGATTACATAAATGATATTTTAACTACTATTAATAGTATTTATGTTTAATATGGAAATTAGTTCTCAAGTTTTGAACTTACTAAAAAGTAAACACAATTACATCAATTGATTAGAAAACTTCTCGCCATTATTTTTAATGAGCATTTTATGATAAATACTGATAAGATTGCAACTTTCGTGCATTCCAGTTTTTTACATATCTCACAATTAGTTCGGGATAATTTTTAATAATCAATAGATTTTCTGTATTATCTTTTTGAGCCGCTTTACTAAGATTAAACGATCCAGTAATGACTTTTTGATTATCGATAATTAATATTTTATTATGAGCTATTTTTGGCTTATCATCAATCCAAAGTGGTATTCCACTTGCAAACAATTCTTTTATAACGCTATATTTAGAATATAGTTGCGATTTATCTAAAATAATCTTAACATCAACATTGCGCTTCTTAGCATTAATCAATGCGTTAGCAACAGCCTTAAGAGTAAATGTATATTCTTGAACCAAAATAGATTCTTCAGACTGTTCTATCTCGTCAATTATAAGTGCAGCACAATCTTCTTCGGGAGAAAAGCAAACTGTAGCTTTTGGGCACGATAGAAATACAGAACCTACATAATAATGTATACAAAGACAGATTGGCAAAAACAAGAAATATAAAAGCCTCACAAACAAACCTCACCTAAATACATTTGCAATATAAGCAAACATCATGGTTTCATGATTTGTCAATAGATCACAACTAGTCTATCAATCAATTTTGAATATATAGACATCTTGAAAAATTTCATTCCAAAAATAATATTGGACTTATTCTTGATATAATAAAAACAAAAAGCCACCTTTTGCACTACTCTGTAATGAGTTTAATAGTCAAAATCCCAGAAGAAATTTTACACTATATAATTAATAAAATTATTTTAATTTTAACTAAATTTAACATTTAATTGAATTCTATCTTAATCATAAAAGATTTTCTTTTTACATACGCTATCTTTTACTTAAAAATAAAAACTAAAATATCAAATCATTCAGCATCTTTTAAGATCGCTTAATTAATTACATAATACATCAAATAATCATACTTATGAAAAATATTATTGATACTAAAGTAATAAATTTAAATTTTATAAAGTATTCCCTGATCTAAGCTTTTAACATGCTAATTTACAGCATACTCTAATAAATAAAACATTAAAACTATTGCTATTCAAGTTCTGCTCTATAAATTATGAAGATCTAGCAATCGAATTATAAAAAAAAATTTATTGTCAAGCTATAAGAACGACCAATCTCTATATGTTATCTCTCAAAAGGATTTTTTCGCATTATGCATTACAGCGTAATTTTTCTATTAAAAAATAGAACATTTAGAGAAATTATCTTTTAATTCATGAAAGTTATTATACAATTTATATATAAAAAAATAAATTTTCTTAAGAAAATTGCATAATATGTGGAAAATAAAAAAAAATGCTTTTGAATAAAATTTTTTAACCTCACAATACATCCTTAATAGAGAAAACTTTACTTTTCAGTTTTCATTCTAATCATTTTCAGTTATATTGCTTGAGATAATAATTTAATGCAAATATCTTTATATATATTTAAGAGATAATGACAAAGGCAATTGACAGATTTTTAGCATAAAAATTCACTTCTCTCAAAGACTTATAATTAGTCATTAACCTATTTCTATAGCAAGAGTTAATAATGCTAATTAAAACATTGACAAAATTATTTTTTGATGAAATAAACATTAAAGACATATTTTTATATCTCCTTTATAAATCTCATTGTAGATAAGCAAGTAACATTTCTTAATTATACCCCGTTTCTACCTTTTATACTTTCCCCCCAACGACAGAGCGAATTAAGCAATAGTAACTGATTATTTTTATAATAACCCGAACAATTAACATTCTCTATATACATAGTATTGACATTAATACTGTTCAAAAATATTTGAACATCAATTTGATAACGAGTCTAAAGTTATTTTAGAAAAATAATTTTTATACAACATATATATTGATATATACATTAATAAGTAAAGACTTATTCTAATAGTATAGAGAGACTACTATCGCTATGTAAGCAAGCTGGGGAATACCTTTGTAAACTTGTTCTTCCATTACTCGTTTTTTATTATAACTAACAATTTTATCATTGTTTAATCTAGTTATAAAGCAAATCTTTACATATAGCAATGATTTTACTCTTAACGCTTAAATGACCGAAGTATCATGTGTGAATATAAAAACTGTAACGAATAAAAACGATTATAACTCAATTAATATCTTTTTTAAATACATATAAGATCGATAATAACGTTATGCAATAGTCCATGTGATATCCATTTATCATAATATCTATATTTGTAATCTTACTATTACACTATTATTTTATTTTTCATAATAGGTATTTGACTCACTTGGGAATTAAAAAGCGAAAGAAATTTAGTTATGATTAGTTAAATATTTGCACTATACCTATCTTTTGAATTTTTGTTGTGTATCAAAATCTTAACTTCAATTGTCTTAAATGATTTAATTAAAAAGTTTAATTTCAATATTAAGATAAACGAATGCATATATAAATAACAATATGATTGTTAATAATCTTTTATAAAAGTTTATAAAAAGTATAAAGTAAACATAAAAATCAAACATAAAGTTGCAAATATATTAAGCTTTTTTATTTAATTGACAAATTTAAAAATAAATAACAGCTCCTATATTAGGAATTTAAACTTTATAAAGGTTGTATTAAATAATTTTTATTTATTGTAACTTGAGCAGTTGTTGTCAATAACAAGTACATTTATTGCCTTTAATTATCATTGGTAATTATTTAGAGTATAAAATATTTGATCTTCATCAAAACTCATTTTGGGACGCCAAATAGGACCATCCAAATGCATATCTATATAAATAGCATTATTATTACCCGGAAGAATGAAAAAAAATCTAAATAATGAAATTAAAGTAAAGTTAGATAGGGTCAGATTAGAAGAAATAGAACCTGAAGCTTGATTAATTCTAAATTGTAAACTAGTAGAACATATACCATTTTTGATACTTGCTTTCCCGCTAATATTTTCAAAAGATGTATTACCATTGTATATACCGACATTAGTAAGTGCAGAAATCTCAGATTTATTTTTACTGCTTACTAAATTATTGATGAATGAATTGAAATCTACATTAGTAAATTCTATTCTTTGTGTTTGCAATCTAATCTCTCCTAACAAATTACTAGCCCAATCGTTAAAACTTTTTCCCTGAGCTTTAATTGATCCATCAAAATTTATTTGACCATTTATACTGTCAACTCCTATGATTTTACTAATTTCTTTAACATCTAAATTTACTATGAGAAACTTTATATATATTAAATTTGGTCTTAAATAACCTTGAAAAGATATTTGTCCATGTCCTAGTGTATAATCTACTTTTTTAACTGTAATTATGTTATTTATCATGACTACATTCAAATTAAAATTTTTCAAAATGTTCTGTTCATGTTTAAACTCTACAAAATTAATCTGTATATTCGCATCAAAATCTTTTTCATTATCTAAAAAATCTAACTGTTTTGTTGACCATTGAATTTGATTTATTTTGCTACTCGAATCTCTTTTTATTTCTATAAAATTGGATAATTTCAAAATTCTATCATTAAATTTATTACCTATAAATTTTATATCCAATAAAGGCTTTATATAATTTTTATCCATTAATATTTTAATATCACCAGTAACATTAAAATCCTCCCCGGATAACCTTATTTTATCTACAACCAGTTTATCTTTTTGAGTTTTTACCAAAAAACCCAAATATTTAATATTTATATCATTTAATATAAAATCATTAATACTAGTTTCTATATTAATGTCATACTTTAAATTTTTTAACCATCTCATTTTAGAGAAATTACTGAGCAATGAATAACTATATTCGTCTAAATTAAAATTATGTAAAATTAATTTACTACTAATTACATTATGTTTTTTTGTGTAATTTATTCTAATTGATCCATACATAAATTCTTTATCGTTTAACAACTTAATGTCTGAAATATCCAGCATTCTTGGAGAAATATGCAATTTAGAACTTATTGTAAATTGATTTTTTACATTTTTTTTAATCCTAATATGAGGAAAAAAATATAGAATAAACGATTTAAAATCGTCTCCTTTTACTAAAAAATCACCATTAAATTCAGATAATGTGCTGTTATTTGAAACTTTTCCAGATAAGCGAAATACAACATTCGTCTCAGAAAGTTGAAGTAGTGTATCAACTTTTATTTCTTCATTAGCGAATTCTAAAGTAGCATGAAATTTATCTAATTTTCTATTTTGATATTCGATATTTGAAACTTCTACACTACCAAAATCTGAACTCAAGTTTTTTTGCGTAACACGCCCAAAATACTCCAAAAAATCACCTATTTCTGCTGTTTTCTTCGAGTCATTTTGTGTTAAATTCAAATTAACTTTGCTAAAATTAATATTTATATTAGCGTAATTGTTCTTTATATCATATTTTATGATACCACAAGCTTGTAGTCTTTTAGAGTTAATTGTCAAATTATTCGCTACAAATCTATTTGCATCTAGATTAATATTAGATAATATCTCAATATTTTCGCTAGGAATAAGATAAGTAAAAAAATTAAGATTTATAATCTTAGCTAGATCATTTACTAAATTAGAACCGTTGCTGATGACCAATCGCATATTACCTTCTAATTCTTCGTTATTTCTTTTACCTTTAAATAGTAACTTTATTAGGCTTGACTCTAAATTGATCTGTATATTCTTTTTTGAAATATCAACTTTGCCTAAAAAGTTATAACCATTATCACCTACTCTCACTTCACCAGTAAATTTACCATTTTTCTTGATAAAAATCTCTTTTATGCTAACAATATTAGCATATCCAACAGAATTATTATTCAAATTTACCTGACTCTCCTTTATTAGGAGATCAATTTTACCAACTTGCTCGTTTGCAACATTAATAAGATTTTTTTTGCTGCTTTTCATACCGAATAATGTAATTAACTTTGGCTGTAGAGTGAACGAGAATAAGGATAAGAAAAGTGACGCCCTTACTTCAATTTTATCAACGCTAATCAAATCGTGTAATCCTTTCTCTGCATTGTTATTAAACTGAATATATAAGTTATAAACAGTAAGTTTTGGAGCAATTAGTGAAACTTTGACTTTCCCTCCAATGCGCACTTTAGCATTGTAAGTATTTTCTAATTTTTGCACAATGCGCCCTTTACAATCATTCCAGTCCTTGGAAATTACAAAAACATGAAAAAAAAACAACGCCAAGAGGATGAATAATATCGTGTATATAAAAAATCTCATACCTTTATACACTTGTAATTACCCATAAATGTTAGATAAAGCATACTAAAATATATAATTATACTTAAAAGTATTAGTGCTGCTAAATGAATTATACGATCAAATGCTGTATCAAAAAATAGCACCGGTAATAAAGAACTGCAAAAATAAAGAAATGTTGACATAATTAATGTTGAGATAAGAACTTTTACGATGTGTAATAGTAACACTTGACTGATCTTATACATTTTATTTATTATAAGATAATTAATGAGCAAAATAGAATTTATCCAAGTGGAAATAGAAGTAGAAATAGCAATACCTATATGCTGAAATTTGTGCATCAACAAGATGTTTAACATTGCATTAGCTCCAAGGCTCACTAGCGAAAATATAGTTGGCATTTTAAAATTACCATTAGCAAAAAATGTAGGTAATAATGCTTTATTTAAAATATATGCAGGTAATGAAAAAGAAAGCGCTATCAATACAGGAGAAATTTGTTGTACTGTGCAATAATCAAACTTACCATAAGAAAAAAGTGTAAGTAAAATTTTATCAGGAATGATAACAAAAGCAGCAATTATTGGCATAATTAATATTAATCCTAGAATAAAAGCTTCACTCTGTATCTTAATTACAGTTTTAATATCATTAATTTGCTTTGAGATTAAAGGAAGAAGTACTGTACCAATTGCAGTACCAATTACCCCTTGTGGCAATTGATTCAATCTATCAGCATAATATATATAAAATACTGCGTTTGGTACAAGACTAGCCATAATTGTATCAATTAATATTCTTATCTGAGTTATACAATTGTTAATAATTACTGGTATTGCATACTTAAAAAATAACTTTGTATCATTGTTTAATTCAAATTTAATAGAGAAAGCAGCTTTTAATTTATATGCACTGAACAGCATTAATAATAGTTGAAAAATACCACCAACTAAAAAAGCTGTAGAAAGATTGTAAACAGGGGTTTTTACATAAGGCATAAATAAACTGATAATCAAAAAAAGATTTAAAATAACTGGCGCAATTGCCGTTGAAGTAAAATGATGCTGTTTTACTTGCAACATTCCACCTATGAGCGATGATATCGAAATAAAAATTATATAAGGCATCATTATTCTTGATAAACTAATAGTTAGAACAGATTCACTTTGATTAAATCTAGGAGCAAGTATTTTTATCATAAAAGGATAAAGAATATACGTGATAAGACAAAGAACCAAAGAGATAATAAAAGTAAAAGATATTGCGCTACTTGCAAAGCTAAATGCTTTTCTAGCATTATTGCATAATTCTGCTGAATATAGCGATATAAAAGAGACAGTGAATCCACCACTTTCTGCAAAAAAAGCTCGAAATAGATTAACAAAACGAAATGAAAAAAAAAATACATCTGCAGAAGGAGTTGCGCCAATAATTATTGCAATTAATATATCTCTTGCCAATCCAGAGATTCTGGAAATAACCGTAAAAAAACTAAATGTAAAAATACTTCTAAACATTTTTATTTACCACTTATTTTGGATTATAAATTTGTGCCAATATACACTTTCTCTATAAATATCACAAACTAGCTTTGATAAGTCACAAAATCTACCTTTATCACTTACACTAATTATTTTCATTATAGTAACGAAATTAACATCATTATTGACTTTATTTCTAAATTTAATAGAATTTGATTCCGACTATTTTTACAAAAAAATATGCTCCATCACAAACGGAAGAAGATTTTTCTTGTCAGATTAAAAGCCGCTAAAAGCTTAGCTATTTACGTTTTTAATTTATATCTAGTTTCTACTATATTTAGAGTTAATTGTTTATGGTTAACAATGATAGAGTCCGTTCTATTGACATTACTGCTTGCTATATTCATAACTCATCATCCTATGGTTTGGATTTTGCTAATATTGGCCTTTGCAGCAGCATCTAAATTGGTCATTGAATTTTTATTTCACTCATTCAAATCTTACATTAGTGAGAAAAAAAAAGTAGATAGAAGAAATACCATCTTTTGTAGCGAACTCACTTTCTCAGAAAACAAAATTAGTCGTACAAATGATGATGATTCTTTCATTAATGAATTTAATGAAAATTTACAAACTATTGTGCATCAGACAAACAGAAAAAACTACTCTTACTGGCTACAGTATCATGATATTGCTCATATTGCAAGGATTAAATACGGATATTCAGAAAACTCTGCAAGCGATGTATTTTTCTGCATTCCTAGCAATTTAGAAACTTTGAATAAAAGACTAATAGAATACAAAAATATTGTAAAGCAAAAAAATCAAGAAATAACGTTTACTTCAATAATTAGCTTGGAAAAACTTCACTGGACTACATTAGTAGTTGCCTATAATTTAAGTAGTAAGCAATTTAGGGCTTATTATTGTGACTCTTTTGGTACTGATTTACCAAACTCTGCTAATCAATTTAGGAATATAAAATGTGCAAATAAAATTAAGGAATTGATTTACTCTCTCAATAAACAGTTTCCTGAATTAAATGAGCACAAAAAAAAAGAAATAGAACAAGATCTACAAAGAGTAGCGCAAGCATATATGGATAAAAAAAACGAATTAGTTAATATTCCAATCAATACTGATGGTATAATGAGTGCGTTGACAATAACTCTAGGAATAGTAGGTGATAATATAAGAAGTTCTAGAGCTAAACAACAAAATGATTATTGTAATTGTGGTCTGTTCGCATTAGAAAATGCTAACAAAATTACACAAATGCTCAGTAAAGGCAAATCATTTGATGAAATTAGTAAAGAGCTATCAGAATATAAATTTGATCTGCAAGAGAAAAGAAAGGAATTTGCGCAAACTATTATAGGTGATAAAAAATGGAAAGAAGATCTAGAAAACGGTCTTTTATGTGATCTTTTACCGAAACTGGAAACATGTTTTATTTCAAAAGTAAATAATGTACGGCATTTTTAAAATGCTGTATAAATAGTATTTTAAATCTAAAAATGCTAATATTGCACACACATACATACAAATAGAAAAATTTTCGCGATTTTTAATCCATGCATTACCGAAAAAGATACTTTATAATCAATTTTCACTGAATAACGCCTAAACAATTGGCTCTTAGAGATGTTGTAAAAAATGATGCAAGTTTTTTTAAACTTCTTAAAAAGCATTTAAAAATAGAGCTTTGAATTACAAATTCGCCAAAGAAAAGGGGTTATTTAACGAAAAGCAAAAAAAATTGAAATAATTTTTCATAAAAATATATATTGGCATCGTCATACACTTAGCATGCTACGTATAGCATTACGCTAGAAAGCATGCAAAATTAAGAGAAAATATGAATATAAATATTTCAAAATAAACCTTATTCTATATAATCAAAAAATGCCATAATAAATAATCCATACAAAACGGCAGCTGATGGCTATATAAAATATAATTTCTCCTTGTTAAAAAGCATAAAAACGAAAAGAGAAAATTGAAAATTTTAGAGTCTCTCAGATATAACTATCTTTAGCAGCTAAAATTTAGTAAAATTTCCGTTGAAAAATAAAATGAATGAAAACGAGAAATAAAATGTTCCTCATTATTGAAGTAAATAAAGCGAACTTGTACTACAAATACACACAGATAATATATAATGTTTATTATTATTTAATATAAAGATCAAGAAAATTAGAAATTTCCCAAAAGTATCACATCACAGTAAATAAAAATTTAAATCAAAATAAATGATACTATTAAAAGTAGAGTTGATTTTTCAAAGTTGGTTCAAGCAAAATCTCTGAATAAATGAAGTAGTCACTCCTCATATATATAATGAATTCTGATTAATCAATCAATTATTCATAGCCTCATTAATCAATGATAAAACCTCTCCACAAGTTAAATAACCTAATAAAAGTCGTCAAATATCTTACTTAAGCAAAAATATAGAGATGCTTTAAGGCATCATAAGAATGATGAGCAAATAAAGGTAATTTTATTAAAAGAAAATATAATTTTTATATTAAAGAATATTTTTAGAATAATATTTCCCACATTGAGCTTTAGAGTAATTTTAAAATCGTGCCATTTATGAAAATTTTTTTAAAAATTAAATTTTATTAAATTTTCTTCATATAAAACAGATAATCGAACTAATTTTTATATTACAAAACTTAAACCTTTAAATAAAATTTAAATTTAGAGATAGAAAAAAAATAAAGCATTAATTAACTCAATGAACAGAAGACATAAGATTATTCAATAAAACTAAAGAAAAACAAATAGACCTAATAATTTGTAAATTATTTGCAATTTTAATGAAAGATTTGATTTAAAATATCCTTTTCTCTTACGTAATGTAAGAATTAAAACCTTTGCTATAGAATAAACAACTTTATCAAAGCAACACTTTGATTACTCATATGTAAAAAAAAAAGTAAGAAAACATCACACATTCTATTTTTTGCACTGCGTTTTTATATTAATATCAAAATTAAGATTTTAAAAATTAGTTTTGGATTAACATCCTAAAATCTCATTTCTAATAAATAGACTTGTAAAATCTATTAAGTAGCATTAGCGTATATTACAATACTCCGTGTGCAATTTTTTGCTATCATGAAAATTTTGTATTCTCATCTCTATGACATGACGGAAATGTCTAATTAACCCCTGAATTGGCCAGGCTGCAGCATCACCAAATGCACAAATTGTATGTCCTTCTATTTGAGATGTAAGATCGAGTAATTGATCTACTTCATCAAGTTCAATATTTCCTTTTACCATTCTTTTCATGATTCTCCACATCCATCCAGTACCTTCGCGACATGGTGTACATTGCCCACACGATTCATGCATATAAAAATATGACAATCTTTCTATTGCAGCTATTATGTCAGTTGATTTGTCCATTACTATAACAGCAGCAGTACCAAGACCGGATTGAGCATTTACAAGTGAGTCAAAATCCATTTCAATGGTATCGCACACAGACTTAGGAATAAGTGGTACCGAAGATCCGCCAGGTATCACGGCAAGCAGATTATCCCACCCATCTCGCACTCCACCTGCATACTTCTCAATCAATTCACGTAGCGGTATTCCAAGCTCTTCCTCAATATTACAAGGATTATTTACGTGTCCAGAAATACAAAATATTTTTGTACCAGTATTGTTTGGTTTGCCAAGGGATGCAAACCATTCTCCTCCACGACGCAAAATATCCGGGACCATAGCTATGGTTTCAACGTTGTTTATAGTGGTTGGACAACCAAACAGCCCAACATTAGCAGGAAATGGAGGCTTCATACGAGGAAAGCCCTTTTTCCCCTCAATTGATTCAAGCTGAGCCGTCTCTTCTCCACATATATAGGCCCCTGCACCCCTATGTATAAAAACATCAAGATCATAACCAGATTTACAGGCATTTTTTCCAATCAGACCTTCCTTGTAAGCTTCATATAATGAATTTTTAAGAATTAAGTATTCATTATAAAACTCACCTCTAATATAAATATATGCAACCGATGCACAAATCGCTCTTCCAGACAAAAGAACACCTTCGAGTAACTTATGTGACTCATATCGCAATATATCTCTGTCTTTACATGTACCTGGCTCTGATTCATCTGCATTAACTACTAAATATGTAGGTCGGTCTTTTGAAAAATTTCTCGGCATAAAGCTCCACTTAAGAAAAGTAAAAAATCCCGCACCTCCTCTGCCTCTTAAACCAGATTTCTTTACTTCATTAATGATTTTTTCTGACCCAAGATCTAGCAGCTCCTTTGTATTTTGCCAAATACCACGCTTTTTTGCATCTTGAAGCAAGGTAGTCCCCTTACCATTTAAATTAGTGAATATTCTATCTTGTTCTTTCAGCATGGACTCTTTTAAAATATCTATAAAAACAACTTTCGCAAGAAACTCTCTATTAAGATTCTTCTATTAATTTTCTAATTTTCATAAAACAAATTACATAAAATATAACTCTATGAATTTGCATCAAGGATATATGCAAGTTTAAGTACTTACAAGAAAAACCAAAGCGAATCTAATAACAAAAGTTAAATTTATTTTCAATAGAAACTCTTTAAACCTCAAAAAAAATGAATTTATTTTTTTTTAGCGTTAATCTTTTTTCATTTTCTTCAAAAATATTTTGACTATTTAAATAATTAATTTATACTGAACTTTATCAGTAAAATACATTAAATTACTTTACTAGATTTAGCACTGTACAAACTAAGCATGACCTAATTTATTTTTCAGCTTAATTTTTTAATTTTTAATCTGTAATGTATAGCATTTTTCTTTATTGATTTTTAATCACATATTAAAATCTTTGATTTGAATATTTCTTTAATTTTATTAAACTGAGCACTTTTTCAGTGTGCATATTCAGTCATAACTTAAAATATATTTATTATTTTCATAATAATAAAGCACAAGCTAACATTTTCATTCCAGCTTTACTAAATTCTGAAAGTCAGTTAAGATTAACGATTATTTTTACTAAATTAAATTTAGTGTGCGTAATCATACAACAAAAGCATTGATATCAACAATACTCTGTAGAATAACAATATGGTACGATCATATGCTTTTTATTGATCTGGTTAATCTAATTAGTAGAGAGTTTTGCTCTGCAAAAGATACTTACTACAATATATTCCAATTATTTGGAATTGCAGGACTTGGCGCTATGATAAGACCATTTGGTGCATTTATATTTGGTCACATTGGCGATAAATATGGAAGGAAGATAGCGTTAATAACTGCCATTTTACTAATATCAATTCCGTCTAGTCTAATTGCATTTATTCCAAGTTATAATCGAATAGGTATCATTTCCACTATTTTACTTCTTGTCATTCATCTAACTCAAGGAATTGCGCTTGGTGCTGAACAAGGGGGAAGTTCTGTTTATCTCATAGAACATTTGCCTAATAAAAAAAAGCTAGGAATGTTTTTTGGAGTAATAAGTTTTGGCCGCTCCATTGGAGTTGTACTTTCTGTAATAATGATTGTAATTTGTAAAAAAATCACTGATTTTAACGAATGGGGTTGGAGGATACCGTTTACTTTTTCAACTATTTTAGGATTTATTAGTGCATATAGCATATATACACTAGGCGAAACTCCTATATATAGAAAAAATCAAAAGCAAAAAATACCTGGTTTGCCAATGATAGAACTTGTAAAATGCTATAAAAAAGCTCTTATACTCGCTATTTTAATATCTATGCCGGTTAATGTTGCTGTTGGATTTGCCATATTTCTCAGAACAATTGCAAAGGAAATAGTATCAGTTGAAATGTACGTAACAACGTATATTAACGAAGTTATACTGATTATAACCAGCATATTGATGCCATTATCTTCAATTGTGTTTGGAATATTAGCTGATAAAATAGGAAAAGAGCGAACTGCAATCCTATTTATAGTAATTACCATGGTATTGTGTTATCCAATGTTATCTATCACGTATTTTTATAAAAATTATCTTATCATTATGATTAATGTGATGATCCTTTCTGTAATAGAAAGAGGTATAAATCCTATAGGAATAGTCACATTTGAGCTTTTTCCCGCTAACGTTAGGTTTAGTGGAGTGAGTTTATCACGTAACATTTCCTATGCCTTGCATGGCGGATTTACTCCAATGATATGTACATGGTTGACTATCATGTTTCCTAACATAAGCTTTGTTGCTGGACTTTATGTAATTTTTTGCTTATTAATCAGTTTAATAGCAATATTGCAAATAAAACCACGAGATAAATATCTCATTTGATTGTTGAAATTTCATTGCTTAACTTCGTGTTATATACTTTTATTAACAGTATTCACAAGATATTCATTTAAAATGAATTAAAAAAAATCCAGTTCAACAAACGTACCTTGCTAAACTCTCAATTTTTCAAAAAAATCTTTCAGCAAAAAAGAGCATTCTGTTTCTAATATCCCACCATAAACTTCTGGTACATGATTGCAATAATTAAATATTTTAGCACCATTTTCAATTCCTCCACCTTTCGGATTATAAGCTCCAAAGTACAATCGCTTAACTCTTGCAAAAGAGATAGCTTGACCACACATAGAACATGGTTCTAACGTTACATACAAATCAGCGTTAAAAAGTACAGATGTTGAAAATAATTTACATGCCTGTCTAATTACTAACATCTCTGCATGTGCGGTTGGATCATTAGATTTATTATGCGCAGAAGAGATAACATCATCTCCACTTACGATTATAGCACCAACTGGAACTTCATTATTTTTTTGTGCAAGTCTTGCTTGTTTTATCGCAAGCTTCATATATTGATATCTAAACACACTCTTTACAATTAATTTTCCTCTTTTTAAATTGCATTAATTGCCGCCTTAATGAAAGATACAAAAAGTGGATGGGGGAAAAGGGGTCTTGATTGAAACTCAGGATGAAATTGTACGCCAATAAACCATGGATGATTTTTTAGTTCAACTGCTTCTATACAGGTGCCATCCTCTGACATACCGCTACATATCAACCCATTTTTTTCTAGATCATTTTTATAATTTAAATTAATTACGTATCTGTGTCTATGTCTTTCAAATACAGTAACATCACGATACACATGCGCTATCTTAGAATTTGGAATGATATTACATTTGTACGCCCCAAGTCTCATAGTTCCACCAAGATCAATATTCTTATTGCTAGCTAACTTAATAACAACAGGATGTCTGAAGGTCGAAAATTCTTCAGAGTGCGCATCTTTAAGATTAATGACATTGCGAGCAAATTCAATAACTGCAAGTTGCATACCTAGACATATTCCAAAAAATGGAATATTGCGTGTGCGAGCGTAGCTTATCGCAAATATTTTACCCTCTACTCCATCATCACCGAATCCACCTGGAACTAGCATTGCATGAGAATGCTGCAATTTTTCTTCCATGAATTTTTCATTAATAAATTCTTTATTCTGCTGTCTTGAATTAACCCAATTTATTTTTATCTTTACCTTATTGCTAATAGCACTATGATTTAATGCCTCAACTAACGATTTATATGCATCGGGAAATTCCGTGTATTTTCCTACTATGGATACGGTAACTTCTTGTGTTAAATTTTGCATAGAGTAGATTATTTTATCCCATTCAGTTAGACCTGGTTTTTTTTGCTTATTCAATTTAAAATGATCTAAAACTTGCGTACCAAGTCCATACTGATTATATAAAACTGGTAGCTCGTATATGTGGCCAACATCAGGAGCAGGTATCACATTAGACAAAGAAACATTGCAAAAATTTGCTATTTTTTTTCTCTGACAATCAGAGATTTTTTTTTCACTACGACATAAGATAATATCTGGCTGCAACCCAGCAAAATTCAATTCTCGAATTGAATGTTGTGTTGGTTTTGTTTTTAGTTCTTGAGCTGCAGTAAGATACGGTACTAGGGTCAAGTGTATAAGTATAACACTTTGCTTTCCAAGCTTATAACTCATTTGACGTATTGCTTCCAAAAATGGTTGACTTTCAATATCACCTACCGTTCCGCCAATTTCACATATTATAAAATCCAACCCCTCCGCACCATTCAAAATAAAAGATTTAATTAAATCTGTAACATGAGGAATAACTTGAACGGTCTTACCAAGATAATCACCATGTCTTTCTTTTTTTAATAACTCATAATACACTTTACCTGCCGTTACATTATCATTTTTAGTTGCCTTAATTCCAGTAAAACGCTCATAATGACCAAGATCCAGGTCAGTTTCAGCGCCATCTTCTGTGACAAATACCTCTCCATGTTGAACTGGATTCATCGTTCCAGGGTCAATATTCAAGTAAGGATCAAGTTTCCTGATACGAACTGAAAATCCATAAGCTTGAAGAAGCGTACCTACACTGGAAGCAACTAAGCCCTTACCAAGCGATGAAACTACACCTCCTGTTACAAAAATAAATTTAGTTTCCTTCATTAATTTTCAAAAGGAACATAAGTAGAATCACCTTCTTGTTTTTTCTCTAATATAATTTTATCTGCAATCGAATTCTTATGCATATGTTTTGAACATAGCCCACCAGATAATAACAATGTATTTATAATGAATAACCCGGCAGTTATAGCTGTTGCTTTGCCAAGCGGATTTACAGAAAACTTTAAAGAAATCATTGAATTAAGCCCATTTTGTGAATTGCTAAATCCACTTAGAGGACTACTTCCCGGTGGCTGTAATAATACCAAAATTACTAGAATAACAACTAACATTATTTGAAGTGTGCCGAGTATCGTTATTGACATTACAATAAAGCCAAAAGTAGAGATTTTAAAAGTATGAAGTGTGTAAGTCAAGAAAGATCTTCGCAAAAAAAACGAAGTTGTATTTGAATAACAAAAATTTACTAAATACTTCACTTTAAATCCATTACTATATTATGACCTATATAACAATAAGCAATTTTATTGCTGATAAAAATTGATAAAATTAAAGACGTATAAAAGGGTTTATCTGAAATAGATCTATATACAGATAATGATAATTAATTCTCGAAATTTTAGAATTTGAATTCTACTTTATATTCAATATTGAAAGTAAAATTGAAACAGAACAAATAATAATAATTAAAATATTTAATAAATTTGCTAGTTGAAATTATATTTTCTAATACTAATTTTAGATGTACTATAGAAATTTTGATAGAAAAACCTTCCTCGCCCCCACCACACCCACATAACAACGCAAAACACATATAAAAAAACGTGTAAAACAATCTCATCTCCATGATGGACATGAGGGTCATCATCTTTATATCGTATATCTTCAATATATATCATCAAAGTAAACCTCTATTTTGTTTCGCACAAAAACAAAAGACTTGCACAAATATAATAAATATTTAATATGTATTTTTTAATTAATTACTTAAAAAGTACTAATCCAATATTTAAGGAAAAATCTCTTTCATTATTTACATAAATAATCAGAGTAATATATATAATTCAACAAAATTTATAATTAAAGTTAATACACAATCATTTAAACTTTATTAATTTTTGTTGTTAATTTTTGTTGTTAGAAGAATTACAAATTGATTTTTATAAAAACAACTGAATCCAGTGTTACTATACATATAAACCAAAATCATTCGGCAGATTTAAATTGTGTGACTATCCCTATATATCGATCATAGGTCACTATAGTGATAGAAACTTGAAAGAATATAAAACCAGAACTACATAACATGTATTAATTAGATTCAATAATTATTCAGTTTCAAAAAAAAATTTTCTCGTTGTAAAGCTTTTATAGCTATAGCCATAGTTTTTTAGTGTTTAAAAAAAATAGAATGAAAAGAAAATGATGAATTTAAAAATCATATTTACTATCTTCCTATCGCTATTGCGATAACGGAACTATTATTTAACTTTAACTCATATAGACTTTAAATAATAAAATATCAAAATTGATATTTATATATCAAAAACTTAATTCATTACTTTATGTCTACATATATATCTCCAAAGATAGATTTGGACCCTTACCTACATAATAAAAGTTCGAATTAGCTTATACAAAAATTTTTATTAAAAAAAATCCAAAAAAACTCTTCGTATCTTCAAATTTTACACTAACTGTAATAATACAGTAAGCAATTGTCTACTTGAAATTTTTCTTTTTATTTTCTTTTTGTTTAATTTAATAATATCTTAAATATTTTGTTGAATTAGGCTCTAATTTAATACGACAATACAGAAAAATGAGTTTTAAAGCTTTTAAAAGATTCAAAAAAATATACAAATTCATGTTAAACAGGGTGCCGGACGGAATGGGATTCGAACCCATGATACGCTCATCACGTACGTCAGTTTTCAAGACTGGTGCCTTCAACCACTCGGCCATCCGTCCGCTTCCTTTTTATCACAATATTTAATTGCAAGCAATAAGTTAAGAACTTTTTACTTACCTATACAAAAATTATCGAATATATTCTCAAGTATTTCTTCAGTACCAATGATGCCTGTTATCGAACCAAGTTCAATTGCTGCAAGTCTTAAATCTTCTGATATCAGTTCAATTGGATTGTTTATATTAAATCGCTGCAAATGTTTTATAGCTCTCTCCATATAATTTCTATGTCTTTGACGAGTAATTAAAGGGGCATCATCTTTATTGTAGCAAAATTTCTCTTTTATTTTTTCTTTAATTACAGAAATCAATCCTTCTGTACCTATTCCTCTCAGAACAGAGATAGGTAAAAAATTTACGTTGTTAATTTTTATGTTATGATCATTTTTAATATCATCAGCTTTACTTAACACATAAATAGTGTCAGTATCTATATCAGTGCAATTAATATAATGACGCTCTTTAAAGAGAAACAATTCTATTCTTAAATCAGCTTCGCAAGATTTTTTTTTCGCGCGTTTTATACCTTCTGATTCCACCGGATCTGAACAGTTATCACGAATTCCAGCAGTATCAGAAAGAATGATCGGATATCCACCGATATCAATATGAGTTTCAAGTATATCTCTCGTTGTACCCGCATATTCAGAAATAATAGCAATATCGCGTTTGGCAAGAAAATTAAACAGTGTTGATTTGCCAACATTTGGTTCACCAGTTATCACAATATGTAAACCCTCACGCAATCTCTCGCCATATCTACTATCATCTAAATGTTCTTGGATTGACTTTGTAAGACATTCTATCTCCCGACTAACTTTCTCTAACTCACTTCTTTCTGTTATAATGTTTTCTGGAAAATCTATGCATGCCTCAATTTTAGACTGCATTGTTATCAATTTTTGCCTCCAATTGCTATATAATTTTTCCAATTCTGCTGACATCTGTCTGATTGCTTGTTTAGCTTGCATTTTTGTTTCTGCATTTATTAAATCTGCAATTCCCTCTACTTGAGTTAAACCAAGCTTGCCATTTAAAAACGCCCTCAATGAAAACTCTCCTGGTTTAGCAACAACAAAAACTTTTGATAATTTCTCTAAGATAATTTTTATAACTGCCTTACTCCCATGCACTTGTAACTCTACAACATCCTCTCCAGTAAAACTATTTGGAGCGGGAAAATAGATGATTATCCCACTGTCAATCAATTGACCAGAATCATCACACAAGTCAACTAACGTGGCAAATCTAGGCTTAATGTTTTTTTTAATATGAAAATGCTTTAAAACCTCGAGTGCACAACTACCTGAAATTCTGATTATTGCAATCCCTGACTTGCCAAATACAGTAGACAAAGCGAAAATGGTTTCACTTACTCTTATCATATATTAAGAAATTTATTCTTCTGATAATCTTAGATTTAAAAAATGACACAATTAATTTTTTTAAAATGCACAAGTCTTGTATTAATATAATACAATTATAATATAAAGTCAAAAAATACCTAATCGTATAATATAAATAGAGATCAAATAAAATTTTACACAAGAAAGTACCTTAAATAAGATAGTAGTATCAATTTACTATCTATATATAATTGATTTTCAACTAAATATTTGCCTATGCAAAAAATATTAATACTAATATTAGTTATATTACCAATTAAGCTTCTTTCAATTGAAATTGAAATTATTGCGGATGTGAACAATGAACCAATTTCAAATCTAGATATTGAAAAACGTATTAATTTAATTAATACACTATTTCACACACAAATTCAAAAAGAACAAAAATTTCAAATTCTGAAGAAACTAGTAGATGAAGTTATCATTATCGATGAAGCTCAGAGATTAAATATAAAATTAAGTGATAAAGAATTAAATGATGCAATTGTATCATTTTTTGCTCAAAACTTTGAGATTAAATATGATGAAATTTCTCAATATATAAAGGAGCATAATATAGATCTTGATACTTTAAAAAAACAAATAAAATGTGAACTTTTGTGGGGTAAAGTTGTTGAAACAAGAATTATTCCATTTATTAAAATAAGCAACAAGGAAATAAATGATGCAAAATATCAAATAGAGAAGCCGGACTATCTTATCACATTTCAAGAGTTCATAGTTCCCATGCAAAAAAACGAAAATATCTTTCATACAACTAAAGATTTTATAAAAAAAATACGCGATAATAACAACGATTTTATTCAAAATCCACTCATAAAAGCACGTAAAGTAACAGTTAGTTTAAATCGCTTAAAAGGCGAGCTAAAAAGCGCTTTAGAAGGATTAGAAATTGGTTGTGTAGCTGGTCCAATAATTAATCTTAGCGAAGATGGCTATTACTCTATTATAAAAGTAATAGATAGGATACAACTTGATCATGTACTACTAGAAAGTACTTTAAAATTAAAACAAATTGTAATGAAGAGTCATGAAGATTCACTAGATAATTTTAAAAGACAAAAAATTAACTGCCTAAATTTTGATAAAATGGCACAAAATTTTAAATTACCAAATGTAAAAGAGTTTGAAATAAAAATGCGAGATTTAACTCCTAATTTACAGATTTTATTTAGTAAGGCAAAAATTGATGAAATAGTAGAATTCAGATCAGATAGTACTGATAATCTAATAATGTTATGTGATATTAAAAATAATATATTAAACACAGAAATTATTAGACATCAGATATATCAACAAAAAATTTTGATGCAGAGCAATTTACTACTGAATGATATACGTAAAAATACAGCTATTAGCTATCAATATAGCAATCAAAAGTGGTATTCATGAGAATAACTGCAGGAAAAACATTCATTCGCACAAGTAAACAGTTTTGCCAGATACAATTGTGCGTACTACACGGCCTTTTACTTTATATCCATCAAACGGCGAATTTTTTGATTTACTTGCAAAATTTTTAACTTTAATTTCCCATTCATTATTTAGATCAACTAAAATTAAGTCTGCGGCAAGGTTTTTTTTTATACGACCACGTGGCACATGTATTATATCAGCCGGTTTATACGTTAATTTTGCAAGTACTTCAAATAGAGTCATTTGCTCACTATAGTAAAGCTTAAGTGAAAGTGGTAATATTGTTTCAAGACCTACAATACCAAATGCAGCACTTTCAAGTGAAAGATCTTTGGAATTTCTATCATGCGGAGCATGATCAGTTGCAATACAATCAATTACACCTGTTTTCAAACCTTCAATCATAGTCAATCGATCTTCCTCAGTGCGAAGTGGTGGATTAATTTTTGCAATTGCTCCATATTGTATTATTGCATCTTCAGTTAAAGTGAAATGATGAGGTGTAACTTCACACGTAACATTCAATCCTAAATCTTTTGCGCGTTTAATAGCTTCTAGTGAATCCTTTGTAGAAACGTGCAAAATGTGATAGTGAACGTTTTTTATATCTTTCATAAGAAGAATATCGCGACTGATCATTACTGATTCTGAAATATTTAAAATTCCTTTCACTCCCAATTCCTCAGAAATCTTACCTTCATTAATCACACCACCTGCTGATAAATTTAAATCTTCCGCATGCTGAGCAATCGGAATATCCAACATACTTGAATAAAGCATTGCCTGCCTCATAATCATTGGATTCATAACCGGCATACCATCGTCAGTAAATCCAACTGCGCCTGTTTCTTTTAAAAGAGCCATTTCCGTCAATTTTTTTTTAGGAGTAGTAATTTTAGCATAAAATTCAATATTTACACATGAAGTCTCAAGCGCTCTATATTTCAAATATTGAGCAAAAATAACACTATCGATTGCAGGAATAGTATTAGGCTGACAAACTACAGTTGTAACGCCACCTGCAGCTGCAGATTTACTTCCTGTATGTATAGTTTCTTTATTTTCTTGACCTGGTTCACGAAAATGAACGTGAATATCAATAAGACCTGGCATAAGAACAAGTCCTTTACAATCTATTATTTTGTCAATACTATTTGGAACTCCATCTGAAAATAATGAAATACCGAAATCAATAATCTTACTCCCTTCGGTTAACAACGAACCTTTGATATCAAGCTTAGTTTCCGGGTCAATAATGCGAGCATTTATGTATGCTATTTTATAACCATCCTTCTGTCCAGTCTTCAATAAATTCCAAGTTTGAGTCATCAAATCGCAATGTTAATCAGAATAAATCTAATTTTTTTTTAAAAAAAACACAATCAAATTGAAACGTAAATCGTACAGATGAAATCAAAATATTTTAATATAAATCATAAAAACGTCACAAACCATTTTGATTTCTCAAGAAAATCATATAGAATACTCAATATTATCATTTTACTCTTAAACTATTCGATAATTTTTCTATACTGTTAATATCCGCATCAAACTCCGTATATGGCTCGTATAAATCAATAAATTTCTGAGTTGAAGCATCATTATCTTGAAATAATGTCTTCTGCTTTTCCCTTTCACTCTTAATACCATGATAGATGCAGAAACCAATGAAACTAACTGCTGCTACGGCAACAACACTTGCCACAATACAACAAGCCAATATTATTTTCTCCTGATCTGCTAGTGTTTCCGTAAGTGTTTCAACTTTTTCTTCCACATCACAGAATTTTTCCTGTAACTTGTTTAAGTATTCTTGCATACTCTCAATTTGTTCAGAGTTGAATAACTGACCTTCTTGTAATTTCTTTAGTCTATTAAACCCAGTTTGAATCTGTTCAACGCTCAAGTATTGAACTTCTTGTATTTTTTTTAGCGTGCTAAATATTTTTTGAAATTGTTCAATATCCATACTTTGGAATTTTTCCAGCGCATCTATTGCTGATTTATTAGAACCGAAAAAGAAATCATGAAACCAATTTGTTGACATTTTATCCTCCAGCTAATTATTATTATGTAATTTTACATTCTCAACAGTTAATTTATTATTAAATAAATTGTTTCAGATATGAAGCCCTTATATCAAAAACACTGTTGTATCAATATTTCGACCATCAGTTTCTCTAATAAATGTAAGCAAAACTTTTTAATTCTAAATTCTAATTTAGGAATATCACATCTAAAACAGATCTTTTGAATTTTGATATTAAAAATAAATCAAGAAATTTCATGTTCAAAAAACATACATTATGATTTATCTATTTTTTTTGAATAAATTCACATTTACGCAAATCATATTATTCATCATGCTTATTCCAAGCTAGAGCTCTAATACTTTGTTCTTTACTCATATCAAATCTTTCTTAAAATTTTACTTTATACTTTTTACTAAACAAATTTCTGCTTATATCCACTACATTCTTTTAAAATAGTAACAGATGTCAGAAACTTTAAATTCACATTAATACTTATTCATACCTTATAAATATGTTTTTTATTCATACAATACACTCTATGTTCAACAACACGATTAAAGGATTATTGACTATAAATTAATATATAAAACGCATTTTTTCAAAAGCATTTTCAATGCACATAATATAAAAGTACCTTACACTTGAATATTAATTTAAGTATCTATTCACTTACATTAAATTATTTTTTGATCAACTTCCTTCCAAGAAGGCAGAATATAAAATAAGAAATACATTAAAAATAATGTAGGTTTGAGATATTTGTTTTTTTTAATCTCCAGCACCTTGTAATTTATTACATAAATTTACTCTTGACTTTCTGATCTTTGAATTCAATCAATTTCAATTCTATTTCATTAAATAGTAAACACTCTCATTTTATCACTATATTATTTACTAATAAATACATGTAGTTATGTTTGTTATATTTTGTCATTTTTGCGATATATTTTAATATCCTTAACTTAATTAAAGTAACGTTACAAAAGCCAATACTGTGAACTGAACGAAATCTTGATTTTTTATTAAAAATTACAATTTTTTCTGACAAAATTACTGATTTTATAACACAATGAAGCTACTAATATGTAGCATACTTAAATAAATAATTTAGTTTTAAATTAAAAATTAAATGCTTTGAGATTTTTTATCAAATGATCTAATTTCATTAGTCAAATAGCATTTTTTTATACACAATGTATATACACAGCAGGTCTTTCTACACATATAATGAAAAATAAAATTTGAACTAAGCATTTTTATATTATAAACTGAATCATCTTAGTAAGTAATCTTAGTAAGAGATTAGTTGAGTAGAAATAAAACAAATGGTACAATCAAGAAGTGATAACGATTAACGCAAAATTACGTAATTTAACAAAAACGAAAGCAGCATATTCCTTAAGAAGGAGAGGATATATACCTGCAATTGCATACGGTAAAAGACATACTAATTTAAATTTAACATTGTGTGCAAGAGAGTTCACAAAACAGTATAAATCAGGCTCTCTTTCTACCCATGTAGTAAAGTTAAACATCTTAGGTAAAGAAGAACATGTTCTTGTTCGCGATATTCAATTTCATGTAGTAAATGATACTGTACAGCATGTTGATTTTCAATTTGTTGATAAAGGAAGTGAGATTAAAATAGACATACCTTTGTCATTTGTAAATGAAAATAAATCTCCAGGAATCAAATTAGGTGGAGTGCTTAATGTTTTATATCGTTCTGTTACTGTTAAATGTTCTCCGGATAAAATACCTCAATCTATAGAAATTGATTTATCTGGCAAAATGATCGGTCATTCTGTACACATAAATGATGTAAAATTGCCTGAAGGAGTTAAGCTTGTAGCGCACGATGAAAAAAACTTTACTCTTGTTACAATTTCTTCTACTAACAGTGAAACTGAAGAATCTCAAAAAGAGAAAGTAGAATAGTGTATCTTTTAGTTGGACTTGGTAATCCGGGTAAAAAATATGAATTTACTTATCACAATATTGGTTTCGTAATTATTGATGCAATTTGCAAATACTGGAATTTTTGTCCGTTCCTTAAAAAGAAGGATTGTCTAATAACTTTTGGTGCAATTAATGAAAATTCAATTACGTTGCTAAAACCTTATTTATTTATGAATAATTCGGGCATTTCAGTTGCAAAAATACGAAACTTTTACAAATTATCGCTAAACAATATTATTGTTGTGCATGATGATGCTGATCTAGAACATGGAAAGGTAAAAGTAAAGAAGGGAGGAAGCTCTGCTGGGCATAATGGACTCAAATCCATAGATAGCTTTATTAGTAACGGTTACTGGCGCTTAAGATTTGGAATAGGAAGACCAAATGATCAAAGAAATCTTGCAGATTATGTTTTATCTAAATTTAGACATTTTGAGAAAGTTGCTAACTTGGTAGAAAAAATAGCAAAAAATATAGACTTGATGTTGCAAGAAGATAACACAGCTTTTGTTAATTTTCTTGGATTGTTGTGAATAGTTTTATGAAAAATATAAATGCAGAATATTTGAAATTCGTTTGATACGTAGCGCAAAAAAAAAGATACCACATATTTGTGTCGTTCAAAATCGATAATGCTAAATTACTATTTCTGTGCTCATGTTTATTACTTTCTCGCTGCTTACTAGTAATTTTAATAGATTATATGTGATATTGAGGTCGTAAGTTTCTGAAAATTACTAAAATTTCAAAAAAAAGTAATCATTGCTGTAATTAACATTCAACAAAATTTGAAAATAAAATTAATTTCATCCTCAAATACGCAATGAAAATAAACGATGCATTCGATTTTAACTAGATATAAAAAAAAAGACAAGCAGATATGAATCTTGAGCCACACTGTTTACAATATAAACAAATATAGACAATACCAGTGTCTATATTCTAAATCTCTATATTCTTGAAGAAGTATAAGCGAAAATGAAATCTAAAAAATCAGTATAGACAAATTTCTCTTAATCATCATTAAAGATAGACCTAAATCTAGGTTAGTAATATATTGTGTTTTAATTTATAGATTTTTAGAATCTAATTAAGATTTTACAAAAATATAAAATTTTTAATATTTAAATTGATGCTAGTCTAGGTCTAGATCAAAATCTATCAAAGATATAAATAAAAAATAGTATCAAAGCTATGAAATAAAAAAAATAATTAATGTAATTGATGTTACTGAACTCTTTATCAAAAATATTAACACAAAAATATAATTTTTTAGTACTCACTACTAAACAATATTTTTCTTAATTCAACAAACTTTTCATAAGCCAGATGTAAAGAATAGTATTAAAAATTAAAAACAAAAAATAAAAGAATCTTTAGAATAATCAAAAAACATTCAAAATAAAGAGATTAATTTCTAAAAGTTTTTATTTCAATAAAAATAGATAAAAGCAGTATAGAAGATACTAAAAAATTTTTGATAAATTGATGTTTTAATTTATCGGTGTAATAAAATTAACTATAAAAATTTTGTAAAACGAAATAAGCTAATGAATCAGCTAAGAAGTTCATCAAGTACTAGTTGAAAATGAATCTGTTTTTAATGCGCGCATTATGATGGTATTTCATATTATATAAATAATATTAAAGAATAATTAATGAATTTTAAATACTTAATAAAGCGCCTAAATAAGCATGACAATATATACGGTGAAAATATTCACATAAAGAAGCGAAATAAATTGCAAAAAAAAATGCAAATAATGACAATTTATATATGAATACTAATAATTCAATTACCATATCAGACACTTTTCCCTTTGATTAGCGAACTATAAAACATGATTTTAAATATACAAAGGATTATGCTTGTTGGCAGCGCCAGTACAAATGGATATTAAAATTCAAAAGTCTTGTAAAATCCTTCGTTAAAAATTAGCTAATAGGTTAGATAAAATTACCTTGGAACTTAAAATTTTTCTTCATAATTTAAAGAAAGTTAAGATTTTTCATTTAAATGAATGTCATATTTTATATATTTATTTAAAGATATTCTATCTGTTAACAGATTATTAAGGATATAGAAGAACATCAATAATATTTGATCATATTTTTCTAGCCATAAATCTTTGTATGTTTTACAATTACTTTCTGTAATACTAAGGAAGTAAATCATGATTCAATCATAGACTGATGAAAGTGTAAGTAATTTGGAGTATTAAAAAGTCGTATTTTTTGAACGTGTGAAAAAATTTTAAATATAAAATGGTCTGTCGTTATTTAAAGACAAAAGAATAAAAAATTCTAGTATTTTTTCAATTGCTTAGAAATAACATAGGTACGTTTTGTTCAAAATAAAATAAATAAACTGAGCTTTAACATAATCAAAATTTAAAATTAGTAATTATTTCAAGTAAGATCACGATACATCTAGAAAAATATTTAGAACAATGAATCGTAAAAACGCAGACTTATTATACTAAGCAATTTTTATAACATAGATACTGCGATTAAAATATAAAATGAAAAAATTTCATATAAAAAGACATTTTTATCTCTCTACTGCTAAAAACAGTAATTTTCTCGAGTTTAATATGGTATAAAAAATAATTCCAAAATTAACGACAAATAGTGAGAAAAAATCTCTGATATTTTTAGATTACTTTAAATATAAAGTAAATGATTAATACAAAGGAAATAGTAAAAATACTATAAATCAATGCAAAAATAATGAATTAAATCTATAAGCAAAAAAGAAGACCAGAAGGTAGATTCTAAAAAAAATAAACTATTAATTAATAATAATTGATCTAAGATAAATAAGATAGATGTTAACTATATTGTTTTTTATTTTTGAAAAATATACTTGTGGCGAATTAAGGTAAGCTAATTGATAAATTCTGCTTTATTTCTACTTGTACGCATGTGTAAATCTTAATATAAGATCTTATATAACAAATGAAATTAATTTCACATTCATTTACTAAACTAAAAGAGTAGTTGTAAAGCAATTTTACACAGCTATAATTACACATATACAAAAAGACATCAAGTTAAAAAAAAACTAACGTTAAATATTAAATCTAATCAATCCTATATATAGAAAAAATTCTATATACAAATTCCTATTTATAGCGAAAATAATATATCGGAATACATCATTAATAAATGAGTTGATATATAGAAACGAATATATAAAAATGCAGTTATACAACTGTTGCTATACATTTTGCAAATTCAAAAAAAAATGTTGCATTTAAATCTATTTAAATTTATTTAAAACAAATAGGATGCGGTTTTATGAATTATTGTTTTACATAATAGTATCCTTGCTGATGATGCTTAAAAAGCATAAAGCAATTTTATTGAAAATAAAGGATCAAGTATTAATAACTATTAAAAATTAAGATACAGCAGCGCCGTATATTACATTCTGCTGCTATGAATGCCATATTTATTTGGGCATATATTACAAAATGATATTCAAATATTGGTGATAGAACATTATCACCCTACGTAATAATACTCTAAGTGTACCACATTTTTGTTTATCGAAAGTACTTAACGCATCTCTTGATAAGGAAAATATTTGTCTTGACATTGTATGAGTCAATCATTATAATTCGGTGCTTGAGGTAAAGATACACATTTATTATGTTTGCTGTAATTGAAACAGGTGGAAAGCAGTATTTAGTAAAAAAGGGTAGTATAATTAAAGTAGAAAAGTTAAAAGCTGATAAAGGAAAGAAAATAGAGATTAATAAGGTTATTTGTCTTCTAAATAATGGGTTATTTTATTCACATGATGCTTCAGTTGAAGCTGAGGTGCTTGAACAATGCAGAAGAAACAGGATTTTTATCTTTAAAAAGAAAAGAAGAAAGAACTATCGCAGAAAAATAAGTTGTAGGCAGCATGTAACTGTTCTTCGTATCAATGAAATTAATCTTCAGAAGTAAATAAGGGAGGCAACAAATTATGGCAACTAAAAAATCTGGCGGCAGTTCCTGTAATGGCAGGGATTCTGCGGGTTGCAGATTAGGAATAAAAAACAATGGAAGAGTCATTCCTGGTAATATAATTGTTCGTCAAAGAGGAACTAAATTTCATCCTGGAAAAAATGTTGGCATGGGTAGAGATCACACTATCTTCTCTAAGATAGAAGGTTGGGTCAAATTTAGAAAATCAGTAAATAAAAAAACTTTTATTGATGTTTTGCCTGGAAGCAGTATACGCAATTTAGCTTAGGGGTCTGTAGCTCAGGTGGTTAGAGCGCACGCCTGATAAGCGTGAGGTCGGAGGTTCAACTCTTCCCAGGCCCACCATTCGATAATGGTGGTATATTCCTATAACAACCTTGATATTGTATGAATAGAAACCTTATAGCATCATGAGTTTACGTAAGAATTTAATCACGGGTGAGTCCGTTGCAGCTGGACATCCAGATAAAGTGGCAGACCAAATTTCGGACGCAATACTTGATAAGTACCTGCTTCTTAATTCTTTTTCTCGAACTGCAATAGAGACTTTAGTTACTAAAGATAATGTTATTATAGCAGGAGAAGTATTTGGACCGAGCATCACAAATAATAAAATTGAAGATATTGTAAGAAATACAATAAAAGATATTGGTTACGAATCCAATGGTTTTCACTGGAGAAAAGTAAATATAAACATATTCTTGCATAAGCAATCAAATGATATCGCTATTGGAATAGATCAGGGTGCAGGAGATCAAGGTATAATGTATGGTTATGCAACCATAGAAACAGAAAGCCTCATGCCGGCACCAATTTTTTATGCACACTTAATATTAAAAAATATTATGAGTATAGCTAAAAAAGTAAAACTTGGTCCGGATGCAAAATCTCAAATCACCTTGGCGTATGAAGATAACTTACCAGTACATGCTAAAAGCATTGTTGTTTCAATACAACATTCTGAAGATCTGGATCAGTCAAGTGTAAAAGAAATAATCTATCCTTATATAGTTTCATCTTTGCCTAAAGGATGGATGTGTCCTGAGGAAAATCTTTTGATAAATCCAACTGGCAGATTTGTTATTGGTGGACCAGTTAGTGACTGTGGACTAACGGGACGTAAAATTATGGTCGATACTTATGGAGGCCATATTCCACATGGAGGTGGATCATTTTCGGGTAAAGATCCAACTAAAGTTGATAGATCTGCAGCTTACATGGCGAGATACCTAGCTAAAAATATTGTCTTTGCAGGGTTAGCCAAACACTGCCTTGTTCAACTTTCTTACGCAATTGGTGTATCAAAACCTACTTCGTTCTATATTGATACATTTGGTACAAATACGCTAGATGAAAATAAACTTAAAAAGTTCATCGAAGATAACATAGATTTATCAACCAAAGGTATAATAAAATATTTATTACTCAATCGTCCTATATATAAACGTACAGCTTGTTATGGACATTTCGGCAAAAAATCAGAAAAAGATGGAGGATTTTCTTGGGAAAGAGTGGATTTATCTGATATTTTTTGTAGGGAATTCAATATCACAAATATTAAGAAAATTTCTTTAGATTATTGAAGTTTTAATTTACATTTTAAAACTGAAGTGCTTACTCTGCATCATTTTTTCAGCCACATGATAAATTTTTCACAACCAATTGCTATTTATAATCTTTATTATATCTAGTAATTTGAAAGTGTTATGATAAAAACATATTAAAAAAAAAGATCTAGGAGGCAGGGGAGTTAAAAAAATCATCTAATCTTAACTAAGAGAACAAGACAAAGAAATAAAATTTTTATCAAATGGCCTTATACAAATTTACCTTTTGTTAATTATTACAATTTAAAGTGAATAACATCGAAATAATAAATAGTTTAATCACAATATGACTGATAGTATTTTGTCCGATATTTGAAATATGTAAAAATATCTTGAAAATTGTGATTCATCAAATATTTACAAAAAGTTAAAGATTTTTATGTATTATTTTACTTTTTACTGATCTTCTATGTATATCTTTACGGATACAGAATAATTCTGCTTATCTCAAAAAGAATTTGATCTCTATATTACATTTATCAACATAACTTTCTAAGATTACGAAAAATATACATTAAATGCGTTCATTATATTGATGAATAAAATTGTTTATATTATAAATATTATAACTAATCTCTAGAAACAACTAACAAACATCAAAAATAGAATGTTTTCATTCTTATGAAAATAAGGAAACTAAACTAGAATTAGTATACTTTATAGTACAATGATGCTCTCAATTATTCATTAAATCTAATAATTGAGCATATTAGTAATAATATTACTAATTATCTTATATCTTAATTTAACTATATTAAAAATATATTCAAAATTATTATAATTAAGAATTAACATGGACTAAACCTTATAAAGAGCTTGCTAAACGTCGTTTTGATATTGAATTATCAAATAAACAGCGTCAAAAACACATAAGAAAGCTTCAATTTTATTTTCAATAAATATGACACGTTTGTTTTTAAATGAAAGATCATATCTTGCACTATTGCAGTGCAAACATTTCAAAATAAAGTTGAAAACAATAAAATTTTATTTATATGTCTTTTTAAAAGATGACACCTATTATTCTAGTATATAGAAATTTCATATTTTTAATATTTTAAATTCAGATTTTTTATAAAATAAAAATTAAAATTAAAAAATCTAACAAATATAAAAATTGCTTTGATTATTACTGTTGTGCTGGGTTTAGTTAAATTTAAATTAATTACTTTAAAAACAAGTATCATCGATAAGTATCCTCAAATAATATTGAAAAACAAAAATATTATATTAATCCAATTATTTGAAATTAATTAATAATTTGAATTGTGCTCTTAAAATGTCTAAAATATCTATTAAATTCAATTAAATACATATGAGTAAAGTAACATTGGCAATGTTGAATTTTGATTTACATGGCAATAAATATTTTTTTTAAAAATGAAACATGAAAAGTGATAAAAAACAACATGATTTTCATTTAATGGATTCGAGTCCTTGGCCGATTATTATATCGGCTGCGATTCTTATTTTTGCTCTTGGATTAGTTGGTACACTTCGTGAACAAGTTTTTGGAATACCTTATTTAGTTTTGGGAATTTTTGTAATAACATTAGTATTGTTCTATTGGTGGAGAGATGTAATAAGAGAGGCTATTTATGATAAATACCATGTCAATATGGCAAAAAATGGACTTAAAATTGCAATGTTTTTATTTCTCCTTTCAGAAGCTTTATTCTTTATAGCATTTTTTTGTTCGTTCTTTAAGGCCTGGCTTTATCCAGTTTTTGCATTTGAAGAATTTTTTCCTACGAAAAAAATTGGATGGCCTCCTGAAGGAATTTTACCACCTGATGCATGGTCATTACCGTTTATGAATACGTTGATATTATTATTTTCTGGTACCACTATTAATTGGGCACATCACTCTTTATTAGAAAATAATAAAGAGAATATGATTAAACTGCTATCAGTTACTATATTGCTTGGGATACTATTTATAATAATTCAAGCTATTGAATATAGCAATTTGGACTTCTCGCTACAAGAAACAGGTGGTAAATTAATCTATGTATCTAATTTTTATATGATTACAGGATTTCACTGTATACACGTTATAATAGGAATAGTATTTTTATCAATATGTTTATTCAGAGCTAGAAAAGATCAATTTACACCTCAAAATCATTTATGCTTTGAATTTGCCTCTTGGTATTGGCATTTTGTAGATATGATCTGGATATTTTTATTTGTATTTGTTTACTGGTTGAGTGTTTTTTAAATGATGAGATTAATCAATCTTAATTCTGAAATAAATAATAAAACAAAGTGAACTATTATCGATTTGACAAAAATAAAATTTTTAGCTTTTTAGAAAATTCGCGCTATACTAATAACTAGTATGTTTAGCATGTATAAAACTCTAAACATGATTTTTTAACAATCAGAAAAAGAGTTTTTCTTTATATTCTCAGAAAAAAGAGTCCATATAACTAGAAGAAGAGGTTTTTATTAGCGCGGTAATTCTCCAAATATTCTCTAATTTTAAGATATAAAAAGAAAAATCTTGATTTTTGTCGCTGAAGAATTGAAAAATCAATCGTAAATTAATACGATACAAAACATGTAAAGAAAAGCACTTATTAAAAATAAACATGCTAATAAACATTAAGTTACATTTATAGTGAAGCAAATGGTTAGTAAATTTAAGATACAAGATATCACAATTCCTGATATATCATTCCTGCTATAGCAAATAGTCATGTATGTACGAAAAAGCTTTCACTTTGCGAAATGGTTTTATCCAGTGAACTACTAAAATTAGTATATAAGCTATATCACAGATATAAATTTTAAGAAAATTCATACTTAGTATTTAGAAACTATTCATTCTTACTTATTATTTTACACCACTGATCTTCATTTAAAATTTCTATACCCAGTTCAGTTGCTTTTTTATATTTAGATCCTGGATCTTTTCCAACAATTAAATAGTTAGTTTTAGCAGAAAGATTTGAGCTAATTTTTGCTCCTAAAGCTTGTATTCTCACTTTTGCCTCTCTTCTACTTATAGTCAACAACTTACCGGTAAATACTACAACTTTATTAGCTAATTCAGAATTATTAGAGCTAGATCTAGCGGGTAGAATTTTAATATATGATGCAAGATCATTTAACATCTTGATGTTATTTTTCTCAAAAAAAAATGATGCTAAAGATCTAGCAATCTTATTTCCTATGCCATCTATGCATATTAGCTCCTTATTAAAGGCATCATTTACAGCCTTCTTTTTTGCAACTTCGTCTATGTCTATCTCAGCATCTCTTGACAATAGCTTGACCATTGAATTATACCAATGATCGTAAGATACGTAATAATTTGCAAGCAATGCCGCTGAAACTTTGCCAATATACCTAATGCCTAATGAAAATATAAACCTATCTAAAGTTATTATCTTTCTTGTTTGTATTGAATTTAATAAATTAACTATTGATTTTTTACCCCAACCAGGTTGGTTTTCAAGATCAAATTCATTTATTTTTTTTTCTAAAATAAAAATATCAGAAATTTGCTTTAGTAAACCAAGATTGTAAAAAAATTTTATCTGTTTTTCGCCAAAACCAATAATGTCAAATGCATCTCTTGATACAAAATGTTTAAATTTTGCCATTATCTGAGCCTTGCAAGTTAATTCTTCAGGGCATCTTATCGCTACTCTCTCAACACTTACTTTACTACCACATTCGGGACATACTTCAGGAAATACAAATTTAGATACATCTTTATTATGATAGGAATCTTTATCTACTCCAACAACCTGAGGAATCACATCTCCTGCTCTTTTAATTGTTACAATCCCTCCTTCCATTATATTTTTACGTTTTATCTCATCTTTATTATGCAGGCTCGCTCTAGTAATCAATACTCCACCAATATTTACTGGCACTAAATCTGCAACAGGAGTTAGGATTCCTGTTCTACCTACTTGTACAAATATTTTTTTTAGTTTTGTTTTTGCATAAATTGCAGAAAATTTATATGCAAGCGCTGAACGCGGTGCTTTATGAGTATTTCCTAAACGATTCTGCAATACAAAATCATTGACTTTATATACTACTCCATCAATATCGTAATCTAAATTATAGCGACAGTTATAAATCTCTTCATAAAATTTCAGCATTTCATCCAAATTCTTCGCTAAGAAACGATGTTTATTTACACAAAAACCAAGCTCTTCAAGCATCTTTAATGCTTCAGTTTGTTTTTTTTTCGTTTCATCAATCAAAGAATAAGCAAAATATCTCAGTGGTCTACTTGCTGTAACATTTACATTTAACTGTTTCAAAGAACCAGCAGCTGCATTTCTAGGATTGGCAAATTCATTATTTTTATTTAATCTTAAAAAATCACTTTTGCTAATATATATTTCTCCTCTTACTTCTAACTTTCCTCGTACATTTTGTAAAAATTTAGGAAAACCTTTTATTGTTGCTACATTATGTGTAACATTCTCCCCTACAAGACCATTACCTCGAGTTGCAGCTCTAACAAATTTTCCATTTTCATAAATAGCAGAAAATGATAGCCCATCAATCTTTAGCTCACATAATATCTCTATTTCATCTTTAATTAAAAATTTTCTTATTTTAGATAAAAATTTCTCAACGTCATTTTTATGATAAGCATTTTCAAGAGAAAGCATTGGCTCTTGATGCTTCACTTTAAAAAATCTTTTATCAGGTGGAGCGCCGATATTATCTTGTGTTATATAGATTTCTGGGAATTGTTCTTTTATTTTAATCAACTTTTGCTTTAATTCATCATATTTAGCATCGGTGATTTTTGGTTTATTCTTTTGATAATATAAAATATCATGATGATCTATTTGCATTTGTAATTTAACAATTCTTTGTTTGATTTTTTTTAAGTTAATCATATTATAGAAATATCCAATATAGTACTGACTGATACATAAATATGAGATTATACTAATTTTCTTGTTAAGTCGTCATCTTTTTACGAATTTAAAACTTACTTAAATTAAGGTAAAGTACTTGTATTATAATTGCAGTAAATAAACCACATATGATTATTAAAAACTAAGTATAGAGCAGTATATTATTTATTTGCAACCATTCACTAGAATTACTTATTATAATTCGTAGTATACGAAAATTTTTATATGTTAATATTAATAACAAATGATGATGGTTTTAAAAGTGAAGGAATAAAATTACTTAAAAAAATTGCTCAAAATTTCGCATCGGAAATATGGATAGTAGCGCCAGATATAGACAGAAGTGGAGCATCAAGATCTCTTGACTATTCAATAAACCACTCTATTAAAATAAACCAACACGATGAAAGAGAGTTTAGTGTTTCTGGTACTCCTACGGACTGCATTATTATTGCTCTAAATAAAATCATGAATAAGAAACCAGATTTAATATTATCTGGAGTAAATATTGGATCAAACGTTGGAGAAGATGTTTGCTATTCTGGAACAATTGGCGCTGTTATGGAAGGTGCTGCAAGATCTATATCTTCCATTGCACTGAGCCAGGTATATCATAACGGAATAAACTGGCGCAATACAAAAATTTTTGCACCTAAAATTATTACCAAATTAATTGAAATAGGCTGGCCCAAAAATATAGCGATGAGTGTAAATCTTCCTGCAGTAAAAAAAGTAAAAGGAATAGAATTTGTTGAACAAGGCAAATATAAAATTGGTGGAAATTTAATCTTTACTGAAAATTCGGATGGGTCTTTGAGTTTAAACTGGTTTCGAGAATATTCAGGTAGCGGCAGCGTAGGTAAGATTAAAGAAGGATTCATCACTATTACGCCAATAAAATTGGATTTTACAGATTATGACACGTTAAATGCTATGAAAAATTCTCATGCAGATAAATTTTTTCTATAATTAATTAAAATATTTACTAATTTTCGTTGATTACGACTATACTGATATTAGTGGTATTGGCTATTCTTTATAGTATTTTAATACAAATTAAAGATTGCATTTTTATACCAACAAAAATCTTTGTATTTATTCAAAAATAAAATTAATACTAAAGTGTTTGATATAAAATTGGAGGTTTGGATCCTTTTAATTTATTGCCTTAAGGTTTTAGTAGAAAATTTTCAATCTTAAAAGATTTTATACGTAATACATACACGTAAAGTGATACCTTATAAAAATATAAATAAAGTATAAAATGAACATGAAAATTAAATACAAAAATACCAATATAGTATTGTCATTTAGTCTTGAAAACCTAAGATAAATAACAGCTTTAATATTAATAAATTATACATTTAAAATGTGTATTAAGCAAAAATCCTCATTTTTAAATAATAAAGTGTAAAACTAATGTTTAAGTGTTTTTAAATCAAGAAAACCATCTTCTTTATTTTGTATAGAAGAAGAAGTAATATTTCCATTATCACCTTCAATTGGAATTGTAGGTTGTATCAAAGCAATTTTGATAACATCATCAATATCCTTAACAAAAATCATATTGACTCTTTTTTTGATACTTTCTGGTATTTCTTGAACATCTTTCTCATTCTCCTTAGGTATAATCACAGTTTTAATTGATCCTCTAAGTGCTGCAAGTAGCTTTTCTCTCAATCCTCCAATAGCTAAAACTCTACCACGTAATGTCACTTCACCTGTCATAGCAACACTCTTGTTAACAGGTATGTTTGTCATAAGAGAAACAATAGATGTGCATATTGCGCTGCCAGCAGAAGGTCCATCCTTTGGTACGGCGCCTTCAGGTAAATGCAAATGTATATCATTATTTTGAAATTTTTTAGGTTTTATACCAAAAAATAGACAATTTGACCTAATATAACTATACGCAGCTTTTATAGATTCTTGCATAACCTCTCCAAGTTTTCCCGTATATTTTATCTCTCCCTTACCTGGAATTAAAACTGATTCTATCATTAGTATATCACCGCCTGTTTCAGTATAGGCTAATCCAGTTACTACTCCTACTAAACTCTCATCTTCTGGAATGCCAAAGGTATATTTACGCACTCCTAAATATTTTTGTAAATCACTGACTTCAACACATATTTTTTTACTTTTGCCCTCTAATATTTCTTTCACTGCTTTTCTCATAAGTTTTGCAAGCTCTCTTTCCATGCTACGAACACCACTTTCACGCGTATATAAACGTATTAACTCGCATAACGCATCGTCAGTTATACTCCATTCTTTCTGGCGTAACCCATGCTCTTTTTTTAATTTGCGAATTAGATGATATTTAGCAATATTAATTTTCTCATCTTCGGTATAACCAGACAGTTGTAGAATTTCCATTCTATCATGTAAGGGATGTGGTAAATTTAAACTGTTTGCTGTAGCAACGAACATCACGCTTGAAAGATCAAACTCAACTTCTAAATAATGGTCCGTAAAATGCTTATTGTGTTCAGTATCTAAAACTTCAAGTAATGCAGATGCAGGATCACCACGAGAATCAGAACCCATCTTATCTATTTCATCAAGTAAAAAAAGTGGGTTACTTGAATTAGCCTTTTTCATCTGTTGAATAACTTTGCCAGGCATTGAGCCAATATAAGTTTTTCTATGGCCACGTATCTCAGACTCATCACGTACACCACCAAGAGCTATACGAATAAAATCCCTTCCTACTGCTTTTGCCATAGATCTAGCCAAAGAAGTTTTACCAACGCCTGGTGGCCCTAATAAGCAAAGCACTGGACCCTTGATTTCTTTTACCCTCTTTAATACTGCTAAAAATTCTATTATTCTATCCTTTACCTTCTCTATGCCATAATGATTTTCATCTAAAATTTTTTTAGCTGTATTTAAATTAATTTTTGCATCCTTGTATTTTCCCCAAGGTAAATCAAGCAACCAATACAAATAATTAGATATAACTGTAGCTTCAGGAGAAATAGGATTCATTTTCTTATATCTCTTTAACTCAGTTAAAGCTTTTTCCTTTGCTTCTTGAGAAAGCTTTGTTTCTTCTATCCTCCTTTCGAACTCATTTATTATGTTTCCTTCTTCTCCATTTTCAAACTCACCCAACTCTTTCTGTATAGCTTTTAATTGCTCATTGAGATAATATGCTTTTTGAGTACTCTCAACTTGAGATTTAATTGTTTTATATAAACGATTTTGTGCATTTAAAATGCTGATTTCTCTCTCAATAAGAGTAAAGGTTTTTTTTAAACGTTCTCCTTGACCATAAGTCTCAAGTATATTTTGTTTATCAGACGCTTTTATATTTAGGCATGAAGCTATCGTATCCACGAGAAGATCAATTTCTTTAATCTGTTCAACTGGATTAAGAATAACATCAGGTTGATTTTTCTTATTCAATTTACACCAATTATCAAATGCGCCTATTACAGAACGCCTTAAAGCTTCTAGATCAATATTATTCTCATCTTCTTCATATTCATCATGATAATGATCCAATTCTATTCTTGCCCGCAATAAAGTATGCGTATCAACATATTCAATGGCTCTTCCTCTCGTAACTCCTTGAATTACAACTTTTACTGCATTATCGGGCAATTTTATCAATGGCTGCACAATATTTGCCAACACTCCAACTTCATAAAGATCTTGTGGTTCAGGATTATCAAGAGAGCCATCTTGCTGCGTTACAAGAAAAATTTTATTCTGATGACTAGTACTACTGATTGCATGCTCTAAAGCATTGATCGATCTCTCTCTTCCTATAAACAAAGGCACAACAACGCTTGGAAAAATTACTACATCCCTTAAGGGTAATACTGGCAATGTAATAAAGCTAGAGTCCATAGCATACTCAGTATTCATAATAACATGCTTAAAATAATCATCAGCCCCCTACTACAATGTCACCTTCACTGCCACGATTAATTACCACTCTGCCTGATTCGACCATTTTTTTAGTAACTACTATTGTGGTACCTTCAAAACCCCCATTTCCAACTTGATACATAACATCGAGCAAAAGTGACTCCAAAATAGTACGTAACATTCTAGCACCCGTTTTATAACTCATAGCTTTTTCAGCAATAGCTGATACTGCGCTTTCTGAAAATTCAAGATTTACCTTACTAAACGCAAGTAATGCTTGATACTGCTTTATCAATGCGTTTCTTGGTTCTATCAATACATGTACTAAATCTTCGTGACCTAATTCATCTAAAACAGCAGTTATTGGCACACGCCCTACAAACTCAGGTATCAAACCAAATTTGATTAAATCTTCTGGCTGAACATCACGTAGAGTATTTTTTTTTCTACGTTCCTTAGATTGATTAATATCTGCTCCAAAGCCAACTGATGTTCCTTTCTTTCTTGCTTCAATGATTTTATCTAAACCCTCAAAAGCTCCACCACAAATAAATAGTATATTATTAGTATCTACTTGTATAAACTCTTGTTGTGGATGCTTTCTTCCTCCTTGTGGGGGAACGTAAGCAACTGTACCTTCCATAATTTTGAGTAAAGCTTGCTGAACTCCTTCACCCGAAACATCACGCGTTATTGAAGTACTCTCAGATTTTCTTGTAATTTTATCTATTTCATCTATAAACACTATACCGCGTTGTGCTTTTGTAACATCATAATTTGCTGCTTGTAATAAACGCGACAACACGCTTTCTACATCATCACCTACATAACCTGCTTCTGTCAATGTTGTTGCATCGGCCATTGCAAATGGTACATCTGATACTTTGGCAAGTGTCTTAGCTAACAAAGTCTTACCAGAGCCAGTAGGACCAATTAGCATTACATTTGATTTTTCTATTTCAACATCTCCTATAGAATGAAATTGCGCCATAGACTGACAATGATTATACATTGCAACAGATAAAATCTGTTGTGCACGTTCTTGCCCAACAACATGTTTACTAAGAAAATTCTTTATATCTTCAGGTTTTTTCAACAGTAACCTTATATCAGACATATAATCTGAATTCAATGTCCAATTTTTCTTTTGGTTGATCGCTGCATGAGACAATTCTACACACTCATTACAAATGAATACTTTTAAACCATCGGAAGAACTAGTAATCAGCTTATCTACCTCATTCTGGGCCTTATTGCAAAAAGAACAGCAGTGCAAATCATCATTATTACCCATTAATTTACACCTTTTGTTCAACTTTAATACTCTCAATCTTAATATCCTTACGCTCGGCTATTACTTTATCAACCAAGCCAATTTTTTTTGCTTCTTCAGAATCCATAAATTTATCTCTTTCCATCATTCTTTCAATTTGTTTTAAAGAATTTCCAGTATGTTTTCCATAAATTTGATTCAGCTTTTTCTTAATACGCAAAATCTCATTAGCATGTATTCCTATGTCAGTCGCCTGACCATGATAACCTCCAGAAGGTTGATGTATCATTATTCTAGCATGAGGCAAAGAGTAACGCTTCCCTTTTGTACCAGCAGCAAGCAAAAGAGAACCCATAGAAGCAGCCTGACCTATACACAAAGTCGAAACATCTGGTCCTATATACTGCATCGTATCATAAATCGATAAGCCAGAAGTTACAACGCCACCTGGAGAGTTAATATACATATAAATATCTTTATCAGGATTTTCTGATTCTAAAAACAGAAGCTGCGCAACTATTACACTGGCCATAGCATCCTCAATTGAGCCAGTGACAAAAATTATCCTCTCCTTCACCAATCTCGAATATATATCATAAACGCGTTCACCACGACTTGTTTGTTCAATCACAATTGGTATAAGAGTCATGCCTTCTCCCTACTAAATATCATCAAACAATTCCTTCAATTTTTTTACAGAAACAATCTGTTTCTCCTTATTCACCTTTTCTATTACATAATCGGTAACTTTATGCTCAAGAGCTTGGCCTCTAACTAATTCTTGAAATTGTCTGTTCGAACTAAAACGCTTCAACGCCTTATTAAGCGGCAAATCTCTGCTTACATATTGATTAAGAATAACATTCAAAATATCATCTTTGGTTAACGATATTTTGTGTTCTGTACTAAATTTCATAAATAGCATTGCAAGTTTCACTCGTTTTTCAGCTTCCTTAAAAGGATCAACTTCAGAAATTGACTCTTGTTCTACTCTCTGTTGTTCTTGTTTTACTATATCTGTGGGCAAATCAAAGCTATAACTAGCGTCTAAATAATCAAATAACTCCTTTTTTATTAAAAAACTCCCCATCTTCTTACATTGATTATTAATCATTTCTCTCGCATAATCCACTAACAAAGAATAATTTTTAAAACCAATCTTCTTGGCTGCTTCGTCATCATTTTCAAAGTCTTTAACAATCTGAACATCATGAACTCGTACAAAAAAAGTAGCCTCTTGTCCAGCAAGAGAAATTATCTGATAGTTATCGGGAAATTTTAACTTAAGATTTTTTATCTCTCCTTTTTTTATGCCAATTAATTGATCTTCAAAACCATCGATAAATGTATGAGATCCTAAATTAACAGCAAAATTTTTGGCACTTCCTCCTTGAAAAAGCTTATTCCTAATTCGTCCTTCAAAATCGATCACAATTCTATCCCCCTCTTTCGCTTGATAAGAATCATCATCAACGGAAACGAAATTAGGAAATTTTATTCTCATAGAATCAATAAACTCTTTTACATCTCGCTCTTCAATTTTTACCTCAATTTTCTTTAAATTAATTTTGTCAAGATCTATCATTGGTACTTCTGGCATCAACTCAAAAGACAACTTATATACAAAATCACTCCTTTCATCTTTCTTATCTAAATCTGGTAACGATATAATATCAACCTTAGGACTAACACGAGACTTAACTTCAAATTTTTTCATCAAATCATCTGAACAATAATCAATTGTATTATTCACTATATATCCCAAAACCTCATTTTTGTAATTTTTAACAACAAGATCGTAAGGCGTCTTTCCAGATCTAAATCCAGGCATTTTTGCATTCTTCGCTATTTCTCGTAATTTAGAATTCATCTTTTGCTCTATATAACTCCCACGAACTGTGATTTCATATTCATGCTTTAGTTTATCTACATTAAACTTTTTATAAGTATATATACCTGACGTATTCAATGAAACTGCACTTTCAGGCACGTTACTAGAGACCATAAACTATTTATTACAATGTCTAATTTGCGTTCTTATCAGACCATTTTATCAGAATCTCAGTGAAATACAATCCTTAAGAATAAGTTTTTGTAGAAATATTAGAGTATGTTTAATAATTATAAACCTTTTCATAGTCCTAGTACTTAATTTAAGTGCGGACAAAGGGATTTGAACCCCCACGAGAGAAAATCTCTCATCAGGACCTAAACCTGACACGTCTACCAATTTCGCCATGTCCGCGCTATTTTTTAGCAGCCTACTGTCTAAATAAATTGTTCTTAATCGAGGCTATGATTGTAAATATTATCTAGTAAAAACTCAAGACCTAAGGTTACACAACAACCTTATATAGTATTTACATAAGCAAAAAAGCTGATTAGCATGCTTAATGTAAAATTAAAATTTTAAATAAAAAATGAGAATAAGAACAAGTTTTTTACTTGGATTTTTTTTGATTACGCAAAGTTGCTGTACACCGCTAATAATAGGTGGCGTGGCGATAACGGCAACAGCAATAACAACACAAGATAAATCTTTAGGAAATCTTGTCGATGATGCAGCCATGACAATTAAAATCAATAAGGAACTTCTAAAACATGGACTATTCTCATCTATAAAAGTCAAAATAAGCGAAGGAAGAGTATTATTAATTGGGAATGTTGATAGCTATGAAAAACAAGTTAAAGCAGAGAAAATAGCTTGGCAACAAAAAGAAGCTAAAGAGGTAATAAATGAAATAAAAGTAATACCAATAAAAACAGCTTCTATATTTGATGCTGCTATGGACAGCATGATAACTGCGGAAATAAGAACAAGACTTTTAGGAAAAAGAAATATTAAATCTATTAATTATAGCGTTAATACGCTTGATAGAATTGTTTATTTGATAGGTATAGCTCAAAATAAAGCAGAATTACAAGCTGTAATAGCAATTACAAAAAAAGTAAAAGGAGTAAAACAGGTTGTAAGTTATGTACGCTACAAACATAGCAAATTACGTCATTAAATCTTGATGATTGAGTTCAAATAGGATTTTTATCCTATTTTAATTACCTAAATAAGGTATTGTATAGAATTTAAAAAGATTGAAAGTATTAATTTGATAAATTGAAAGCATACTCTTTGAGAGAGTGATACTGCATTTATATCAGTAATATGGATGCAAAACAATAATCATAATGGCGCCCCCTTATTTCTATAAATAGATCTTATATATACCAGAGATAAATTGGCCAATTATTTTTAATAAAATAATCTTAGTATTAAAAATGTACATTTCTTATATTCTTATGCATTAAATTAAGATATTTTACGAATATAAATCAAGTGGATACTATTAGGTGTAATAAAAGCAGAGTATCAGAGATATTCTATATATAGATGCAATATTTATAAAGAACAATTTTAAAGATTAATTTATTAAGTTAACTTTCTGAAACTAACTATAACAACTCATTAACTGCTGAAAGAACACATTACAATTTAGAGATTTTTCACATGACGCAGTAGAGAATTACTTTAACAGTATTGATATTTAAAAAAGAATGACACAATAAAATGCAAGATGCAATTATTGCGTATTCAGATAGTACTTGAATCTAATTTTACCAAAACATCTACACATTATTGATAGCTTCACAAGAAGTTTGTAAAAGCACAGAGATCATAAGAAACGAAAACTTATTATTTGAATACAGAACATTAGCTGAAATAAGACTAAACAAGTCTCAAAAAATGCAAAAATCTACACTCATCTAAGCATTTCGTAAAATGAATCAAATACCAAAATTTGATAGAAATTAAAACATACAACAAAAAAATTTATCAAAGGTTAAAATAAAAAATCCAAATACTTGTTTCAAAACGATGTCTGAACTAATTTTTCACAAAATTGAAACGCACTGCACTTACAATAAGCAATTCAGATCAATAAACGGCTAAATACACTTATATTATTTTCTTAAAGAAAACCTTCAAAAATAAATTCTCAAAAAAGCGAATTTTTATTCATTATTTCAATATTTCAACTCTTGAGTAATCATTTTAACAAATTTAGTTACTCCACTTCTTATTCCTATTTTCTTAGTATTATTAGCCATATCACGCAATTTTTGACTATTTTGTAATAGATCAATCAGCAGTTCTTTCATTTTTTTTTTCGTTTCTCTGTTTTGCTCAACAATCACAGCCGCTCCAAAATCTTTGATATACCTTGCGTTATAAAATTGATGACCATCCTTTGAGTAAGGATAGGGAATATATACAGCTGGACGCTCGGCAAGAGTGATTTCCGCTATTGAAGTTGCTCCCGCTCTGCTAACGATCAGATCAGCACTTGCTAGCCTATTTTCTATATCATCAAAAAATTCACTTAATTCACAATAAATCCTTCTACTATCATATAAACTTCTAATTCTGTCCATATTTTTTTTTGTACATTGCTGCGTTACTCTGATTTTTACCTCTATTTCAGTAGAAAGATTATATATTACATCACTTACTATATCATCAAAAAACTTTGAACCTTGGCTACCTGCTATTATCAATATATTTAAGATTTTTTCTGTATAAAAATAACTTTGCGCCATTATATTAATAAAATTTCCCGTAAAAATACACTTACTAGTCATAGCATATTTAGTTTTTGGAAAGCTCGTTGCAATGAATTTAGCTTCTTTAAAAAAGAATCTATTTATTCTTCCTAAAATTGTATTTTGTTCATGCAAAATTATAGGTACAGAGAGAATTTTTGCTGCAAAAAGAATTGGAAAAGAAGCATAACTACCAAAACCAATAACTAGCTTTGGTTTCAATTTTTTCACCTGATATAGTGCCAACGCACAACTATATATCAAAAAAAGAAAAAATTTAAACTTATTGCCACTTGGCTTAGGTAACGGCAGAACGTAACTTATTAAATCGATATTTGGATCTATTTTTTTATTAGTGAATAATGCGTTACTATATCCTTTTGTCTTCAGTTCTGTCGCTAAAGTTATCGCTGGAAAAATGTGTCCACCAGTACCGCCTGTTGTTAGAATGATATCCATCTGTATATAGAAAACTGCATTAGATTTTATTCACTATTCAATAATTTATACGTATGATAATACGTACTAGATATTACGATAGAAATCAAAAATATTCAAGATAGTTTTAATTAAAAAATCTAATTCAAAAAAAAAATAAATCTCAAAAGCAAGATAATAAAAAACAAAGAAAAATTCTATAGTACTAATTTTATATAGAATCATAATAAAATGCTTTATACTCTTTTTAGAATTAAGTTAATAATTCAGTTTGCAGTTGAAAAACAATATAGATGACAATTAATATTAAAAATAAAATCTTAAGCATTAATATGCTATATTCATAAATTAAAAATAAAAAAAAGCAAAATCAAAAATACTAACAGTAAAGATTCTAAAGATCCGTGATAATTATATGTTAATACACTTTATCTATCGAGATAGTAGTAATGACCAGCTTCACAAATTCAAAACATCAATAATTCTTTAATTTAAAAACGCAAGACAAAAAATTAACAATTTAACGACTCATTATCTGCTGCAAGAATTGATTCATGTATCATTTCTGAAATAGTTGGATGACAAAAAATCGTAGATTTTATGTCGGAATCCGTTCCTTCTAATTGCTTTACAAGAGCAAAATTGCTAATCAACTCTGTTGCTTCTTCTCCTATCATATGAGCGCCAAGAAGTTCTCCTGTTTTCTTATCAATTACTATTTTTAGTAATCCTTCAGTTTCACCTATTGCAATAGATTTACCGTTAAAACTAGAATAAAATCTTCCTATTTTTACATTATGACCATTTTTTATTGCGCATTCTTCGGTAAAACCAATACTTGCTATTTGTGGATAAGAGTAAGTACAACTCGGTATACAGTCTTTTTTTAACTTACGAGAACTTTTATTAGCAATTTTTTCAATACATGTTACAGCTTCATAGCTTGCTTTATGCGCTAAACACGGTGGACCAACTACATCACCTATTGCGTACAAATTAGGTTCATTAGTTTCATACCATTCATTCGTTTCAATAAAACCAGAAGGATCTAGCTTAATTTTCGTGTTTTCTAGCCCTATATTTTCAGTGTTTGCCTGAACTCCTACTGCAACAATTATTCTATCAAATTCCTCATTCTCACCACTACTTAATTGAATCTGAACAGAGTTTTTATTTTTAATAAAAGTTTTTATACTATTATTTGTATATATCTTTATTCCTTCTCTTATAAGTATTTCTTGTGCTATATTTGAAATATCCCTATCTACCATAGGTAAAATAGTGTCTTGTGTCTCTACAATTGTTACCTTGGTTCCTAAAATACTATAAAAGCTTGCAAATTCCACTCCAATTGCACCAGATCCTATAATTAGAAGCGATTTTGGCAATTCATCCGGAGTCATAGCATCCTGTGCATTCCATATTAAATCTCCATCCATTCCAGGTAAGTTTCGCGCTCTCACACCAGTTGCTAAAACAATATATCTAGAAATAATTTTTTCCTCTTCCTTTTTATTGATGATCTTTATAGCGCTATTACCTGCAAGCTTGGCAAAGCCTTGATAAATTTTGATGTTATTCTTCTTCATTAAGTATGCAACACCTTCTGATAACTTATTAACAACATCTCTTGAATATTTTACCATCAACTGGATATCAAAGCTTGTATCTTTTATCTTTATACCAAATTTTTCTGATTTTTTTATTAACCTATAAATTTCAGATGCTCTGAGCAGAAATTTTGTGGGTATACATCCCCAATTTAAGCATATACCGCCTAAATTCTTCTCTTTTTCAATAATTGCTGTTTTAAAACCAAGCTGCGCCGCTCTAATTGCCGCTATATAACCACCAGGACCACTACCTATAACTGTAACATCATAGTTGCTCATTAATTTTCTTTACCATACGAACAAAACCATTTTATAGCAAATTTATAGCAAACTAAAACAATATGATCAATAATGATATATCTTCTATATATAATCTTGTTTTAGATTTATGTTATATAGTTAAAAAATAAAACTCTTAAAATTCTTAAATATGCATAGTGCAGTTAATAAAATTAAATTTTAAAGTAGAAATATCAATTTTAAACACTTTATAAATTTCATTCAGCATCTGTGAAGATCTAAAGAAGATCTAAAACTAAAAATAAATATCTTAAAGTAACACTTTAAAATTAATAACATAATATGGATGACAATGTGTGTGGTAAGTTTAATGTTAAAGTATTTTCGCTAAAGATTCCTTAATTAAGTATAGTAGAGAAGTTTTATTTTTGATAAGCTTGACCTTGAAAGATTGTAATATAATGCATAGATTATACTCTTGATATACATATACTAATATTAAATTTAAAATGCATAAAGTACAAAAGACTGAAAATCTAAAATTTGATGCTGAAGTAGGGAAAGTCCTCAATATAGTAATTCATTCGCTCTATACTAACAAAGATATTTTTATACGTGAGTTAGTATCAAATGCATCGGATGCATGTGATAAATTACGCTATGAATCGCAACTAAATCCTAGTTTATTGGATTCAAGCGATGAGCTAAAAATTACCATTAGTTTAAATGAAGACAAGCGTGAACTCTATATAACCGATAATGGCATTGGAATGAACAGACAAGATTTAATAAACAATCTTGGTACAATTGCCAGTTCTGGTACGCAAAAATTCTTAGAGGCAATCAAAGATAACAAGAGTTCAGGTCAGATCATAGAACTAATCGGAAAATTTGGTGTGGGTTTTTATTCAACCTTTATGGTTACTTCAGAGGTAATAGTTGAATCACGAAAAGCAGGAGAAAAAGAATCTTGGATGTGGAGATCTAAAGGTGACGGAGAATATTCAATCACTAGATTAGATAATCAGATTCCTCGTGGAACTAAGGTTACTCTTGTTATGCTTCCTGAAGAAAGTGAATTTTTAGATAAATTTCGCGTTGAAAGTATTGTTACTACTTATGCTGATCATATAAACTTTCCTGTTGAATTTGTAAACAAAGAAGGAAAAAGTGAAAAATTAAACAGCAAAGCTGCAATTTGGACTAAGCAAAAAAACGACGTTACTCAGGAGGAACACAATGATTTCTTTCGAAGTGTTGCACATGTTGGTGGCGAGCCTTGGATGATATTGCATAACAAAAATGAAGGTGCAATAGAATACACGAATTTGCTTTACATTCCTTCAATTAAACCATTCGATTTGTTTCATCCCGATAGACGCTGTTCTGTAAAATTATATGTAAATAGAGTATTTATTACTGAAGATAATGTACAGATTATACCACAATATCTGCGCTTTCTAAAGGGTATCGTTGATTCTCCGGATTTACCCCTCAATATCAGCAGAGAAACTCTGCAAAACAATCGAGTTGTTGAGCAAATCAAAAGATCGCTCACCAGACGTGTTATATCGGAGCTTGGTAAAAAGGCAAAGGAAAATTTAGAAGAATACACAAAATTCTGGAACAACTTTGGTGCAGTTTTAAAAGAGGGTCTTTGTGAGGCTATGCCAACTGATGAAAGAGAAGCATTACTTTCAATTTGCAGATTTTATAGTACGTGTCATGATAACTTAGTGAGCATTCACGAATATATAAGTAGGATGAAACCAGGACAAGAGCATATTTATTACCTTGCTGGTAATAGCTTAGATTCCGTAAAAAACAGTCCTCAACTTGAAGGCTTTATCAGTAAGGGATTGGAAGTGCTTCTGTTTGTTGATCCAGTGGATGATTTTTGGACTAGCGTAATTCACGAATACAAAGATCAAAAATTTAAGTCTGTAACTCGAGCTGACGTTGATTTAGAAAAATTCTCCTTGGATACAAAATATGGAGAAAATCAGTTAAGCGAAGAAAAGAGCGAAAAAGATGTTGATTTTGTATTAGAATGTTTCACTAAGGTTCTCGGTAACTCGGTAAAAAGTGTGAAAATTTCTAAAAAATTAACCGATAGTCCTGTATGTTTAGCGGTTGATGAGGGTGCGATGGATCTTAGAATGGAACGTTTTTTACGTGAACAAAAACAGCTAAATTATCGAACGCCAAAAGTTCTTGAAATTAATACTAAACATCCCGTAGTAAAAAAAGTAATGCAGTTATGTACTAAAAACGATCAAAATTCAATATTGAATGATGTAATTCACTTGCTGTTCTATCAGGCTTGTATCGTAGAAGGTGAGGAAATGGACGATGTAAATCTATTTGCTAAGAGGCTAAATAACCTACTTGGCGAAATTGTTATTTAGCATTGTAATATCCATAACTGTTTCATGCTACAGATAAAAAAATCTTTTTAATAAAAGCTTTTTAAAACATTGCATGATTTAATTGAAATATAAAAATGAATTAGAGATAATATTAGAACCGAGGTCTAATTTATTAGATTTTTTGGACGTTAAATCAAAAAAAAAGAAATTTGTGCTTTTAAGCAAAACTGTGGAATTTAGAAAATACAGATTATTCCTGTCATAGTGAAGAAGATTTTTATTTGAAATAGAATTTGTAATTTTTATAGATTAGGTTAGCACATCAATAACGAGAAATCGTATGATGAACTTTTAAAATAAAAGTTTTTGCTACTTATTTATTAATAATATTAATACTGTAATATTTAATTACTCTTTAAATTTCACTTTTTAAAAATGAATATGTGAACGAATAACTATAGTTTATTGCGATATTGAAAAGGTTTCACAATAATGTAATTAATAGTCGAAACTGTTTAGGATGTACTGTATAGTTTATTTTTTTGATCTTGGCAAAATTTTAAAAGATTGCATCGAAAAGATTCAAATTCAAAAATTTTTAAATCAATAGTACAAGTTTGCAGTATTAAAACTAATATCATTTGTAATGACAGATATTATATCTTAAGTAAAAGTAAAAAGTATTAAATGTATTACTTATATTGCTGTTGCAGTTTTTGGTTGCTTAAAAAGAAGCTTTCGCTCTCCATATTGATAAAATTTATAAAAAGTTTTCTTAAAAACGATGTAAAATTAATAGCCTGATAATTTATTAATGCTTTTATTACATAAATAACGTTTTATCCAATTTTATTGGTCCTTAAAAAGACGGTTAAGTTGCAAAAAAAATAGAGACAGGTAATTTTTTTACCTCTTTCCTAAATGATACAAATTTATATTTGATTAGGTAAGCTAAATGATTCTTTACGGTAACTAGTAGAATACTACTCTAAAGTAAGAATTTCGATTTCAATTCAATTTAGAATCGAAATGTAATCTTTTTTCTTCCTGCTCTCAAAAATAACAGAACGTCTTAGCTATTATTATTAATTTTTATTAATTACAGTACTCTTTGTTTACAATAAAAGAACCTCTCCTCTTTCTATAAGAGTGGAAGAAAAAAAAGAATTTTTTATGGTTACACATTTCTCCTGATTATCTTTTTTTAATTAAAAGTCTATATTAGATGAGACAACTATTCTTTAAATATCAAGAGAAATAGAGCTTCTTTATATTAAGACTGAAAAAATCAATACTGAGAAAAGAATATTTTAGAGAAAATAATCTTTTTATAATTTATGGGCTTCATAATAGTGTTATGTCAGTTTTTAAAAAACCCTCTAAATAAAAAACCCGTAGTTGGTTAACGGCATTGATAAAAGTCAGCGCAAAGAAATTAAAATTTTGCAATATTTATTATGCTGTTTTTATTAACAACAGCTATTTTTTTGATAAAAGTAATTTGATGTTAAAACAATGCTTGTATAAAACTGAAGATATTCATATATAAAAATATTTATAAATATAAAAACACCAAAAATTATACTTTTAATAATAATTAATCATTGTTTATTTAACAAATGAAACTCTAGTTTTAGACTGAATAATAAATCAAAAACGCAATAAACGATTATAAAATTTTAAAAACACAAAAGTTAAAATCTGCTATAGTAAAAAATACTGTAGACAAAGTGAGAGATATCACAGACACTGTGAAAATGCTTCCTATAATATACACCTTAATAAGCATTGATATCACAAAAGAAAGGGTGAAGAAATGTACAACGTTGATCAAAATAAAAAAACGTAAAAAAATAAATTACCTAAAAGCAATGATGTACGAGCAGCTGTTAACACAGCTAGAAACGATAATTCTACTAGTTTTAATGATGATAAAAATAATGAACAAGTTTTTTTTAATCAAACTACCACGCATAAGTTTTTGCAAATGAAGAGTGTTTCAAACTTTGAAAGTAGAAATAATAGGCAAGATTTATTTTTTCTAAAGAACTCTGTAAATTATGCTAAACATAGCAGCAGCTCTTCAAGCTTTATTAAGCTACTTGAAAGTGATGATATTGAAAATAATAGTAGTAAATATGTTAAACCTTCTTCAATTTCTGATAGTAACTCTTCATTTGTTGAGAAAATAGATGAAACTTACATTGTCTTTTCTACTACCTCCAGAAGAAACGATATGCAAGATATAAAATTGGGAATTTCAACAAACACACTTGGTGACAGTGTAATTACTAAAAATGATGATAATGCATTAAAACTAGTTAACAGTGGTAATAAGAAAAAACAACAGGCTTTTTTTACTGCAAAAAAGACAGTGCAAATAAATAGTTGTGATATTCTATCATCGATATTTCCAGAAAATTGGAACAAAAATTCACAATCAGCAGAACTAATTTCGGCGAATTTTTTATCACAATCAGTACTTCGTCTAGCCGGCAAAAAATCTAAACAAGTGAATAACGCTGCTGCTTTACAAAATACGACAAATAGTAGTAATCTACATACTGTAATTGCTCTTTTATCAGTGATGATTGGAGTTATCTTAGGATTGGTGGTTATAGCATTTTACTTAGAAATCTTCACAGTAGGTATAGCGGTTGGAGTTTGTTGCTTTAGTTGTGGGGCTACAAAGTTATTCGTCATCATAGCTGCTATCCTAGCAATTTTACCAAAGATAACAGAATCAAAAAGACTGTATCCACCACTACTTATACCAACAAAAAAAAAGTTTGCAGTCGTGTCTATTGATGTTAACAAGCGCAGTATTGTGATTAAATAATTTATTATAATTTTTCTAGTTATTATATAGATAGAATATTGGTAGATTACGAAAAGATATTTTTAAACAAAATCAGAGATATAAAAAAGGAGGGGCGTTATCGTGAATTCACGCATTTTGCTTCATTACCTGGTAGACTTCCATATATTATAGATTACGAAAGAAATAGAGAAGTAATAGTCTGGTGTAGTAATAACTATTTAGGAATGTCACAAAATGAAGCTGTTATTGCTTCTACTCATAGAGCATCTATTTGTGCAGGAGGCACTAGAAATATCTCAGGCACGACAAAAGAAGTTGTTGAACTTGAGCAGTCTCTGGCTTCTCTACACAATAAAGAAGCTGCTTTAACATTTGCTTGCGGCTACCTTGCCAATCAAACTACACTTAGCACTTTGTTGTCAATTATTCCTGACGTAGTAATTTTTTCAGATGAGAAAAATCACTCTTCAATGATAGAAGGTATAAAATCAGGAAATAGACCCAAATATATATTCAGACATAATGATATTAATCATTTAGAGCAACTACTGAAGTCTGTAAGTAGAAAGAGACCAAAGATAATAGCATTTGAATCCATTTATTCAATGGATGGAGATATAGCGCCATTAAAAGAAATATGTAATCTGGCAGACCAATATAATGCAATTACTTATTTGGACGAAGTACACGCAGTTGGAATGTATGGTTTGCATGGCGGTGGAATTGCGGAAAGAGAACATTTAATGGATAAAGTGACTGTAATTCAAGGCACATTATCGAAAGCTTTTGGAGTAATGGGTGGGTATATAGCATCTTCAAAAAGTCTTGTAGATGTAATAAGAAGTTCTGCTCCAGGATTTATTTTTACTACTGCTATGTCACCTATCTTAGCTGCGGCAGCAAAAGCAAGCGTTGAATATTTAAAATCAAGCAATGCTGAAAGAAAAAAGCAAAAAGAAGTAGTTAAAAAAGTAAAAAATTCACTAAAAACCGCTGGGATTAATCCCATTCTAACAAAAACTCATATTATTCCAATAATAATTGGTGATTCACAATTATCTAAAATTGCATCGAAATTATTATTCGATGAATATGGAATATATGTTCAGCATATAAATTATCCAACAGTTCCAAGAGGAACTGAGCGCTTTCGCATTACTCCAACACCTCATCATACAGATAAAATGATAAGACATTTAACAGAATCTCTTGTAAAAGTTTTTGAAAGATTATCTATTCCTATTAGAGCTCCCTTATGTTAATTTTATATCTCCAGCAATAATTAATCCGTTTTCTTCTACCAGTTTTCCACTACTTTCCTGTAAAAACAGCTTTCCAAGCAGGATTTTATATTTACTTACTCCAGAGTATACTATCCCAGTATACCTTCCTGCGGCAAAATATGTAAAACCCAAAACTGTTGAACCAATGGAGCGTATATTATCGTTATAAGGCAGCAATTTATTTAATAAATTACCACTTACATCTATCAACCCTCCCTCAAGATTTTTTACTCGCATTTTCAGATGACGAGATCTAAAATCTTCAAGAAAGGCTCCTCTCTTTTCTTCTGCCCAAAAAGTTTCTCTGAGAGCAGGAGCATCAACTACAGCTGCTATCACTTTGTTTTTATAAACTAAACAAACTGACACTGCAAAATAAACTATACAACTAGAAAAATTTTCTCTGCTTTCTATAGGAATAATGAACCAATTATAATTGTCATCTTTTATTTTTTGATCAACATCATTATCTTCAAAAATAAAACCATAATCTTTTTTATAATCATACAAGCAGCTACATATAGTTTGTTTACACCTTGAATAAGTTTTATTAACAAAATCTGCTGATTTAATACTAGAGATTTGTAATTCATTAAAGTCCCGCACAAGTTGTTTAGAAGCGCTTCGTAAAGAATCAAGCATGACATTAATTCGTGGTGATAAAATGGGCATTCCTTGTCCTTTTACTCTCTAACTATTCTTTTACTCTTTCATAATAAGTATTATCTACAGTATATACTATAATTCTGTCATCTTTTTTTATAAATTTAGGCACATTAATACGCATTCCATTTTCTAACGTCGCAGGTTTGTAAGAGGAAGTAAAAGTTTGTCCTTTAATAACAGACTCTGTTTTTTTTACAGTTAATTTAACATAATCTGGCACGCTTACATATACTATTTTATCTCGATAAGTTACTACTTTAACTCTCATATTATCCTGTAAATAAATTTTTTTTTCTCCTAATAAGTTTAAATTTATAGTGATTTGCTCATAATTATCAGAGTGCATAAGGTTTACAATATTCCCCTCCGTAAAAAGGTAAAAATACTTCTCTTCATCTAAAATTGCTCTTTTAATTGTCGCATCAGAACGGAATCTTTCATAATGCTTTGCTCCTGTTCTAATATTTTTTATTTCCGCTTGTATGTACGCACCACCTTTGCCAGGTTGAGTGTGCATAACACTCACAACTAAAAATAAATCTCCGTTATATTCTAATACCTGACCCGGTCTAATATTGTTAGCTCTTCCCGCCGTCATAATTAAATTTATAGCCTTATCTTATAATTAAGAGTTAATTACTCTTACTTTATTTTTCTATAAAAATCCAAAAAAAATTTTTGATTAATCAATCAATAAATTCTGGCATAGCAAGTACCACATATCCTCTTTTTAGATTTATATGTGGAAATATATCCTTAGTAAAGGATAACATAATATTCTTTCTCGTCTTAATGACTGAAATTTCTAATATATCTCCTGAACCAAAATTATATATAGACACTATATAACCATATAACTCATTATTTTCCAATCTTACTTCCATATTGATAAGATCGCTTTGATAGAATTCACTCTCATTACGTAATTTTGGAAGTTTACTTCTTTTTATATATAACTTTTTATTTCTTAAAAGTTTCGCATCCTTAAAAGAATTTATTCCGCCTATTGTGGCTATCACTAAATGATTGGCTATAACATTCACTAAATTTATCTCATAACTCTCGTTATTACTTATCAATCCACCATATAGAGAAATATTTTCCGGCTTTTCAGTAAAAGTCCTTATTCTAACAGCTCCTCTCACTCCATGGGGAGAAGTAATAACTCCAAGACATACCAAATTAGTATTCATGTTGATATAATAACCAAAATCAGTCTTTTTGTCTACATCGTTAATAATAATTAATAACCTTAAAAATATAAAAGAAAATTAGATGCTTCAGATGCTTCTTTAAAAGAAGAAGTATTCTATCATTTTTCGGTAAATTTAATTAAAATACTTACTTTATAACGCAAGCGTAATGAAAAATATTTATGCTGTATATCGATATAAACAATCAAAAATCATTGTAACAATTTATAAAACAATTTTTTTTAATACTTGCATTTATTATTGAAGCAATAACACATACAACATAATAACAAAGAACAAATTTTTTGTACTATTCACAATAAATTTAAATTAATTTAGGCATAAAATTACATTTAATGTAATTGCCAATATTCTAATTATATTATTAGAAATGAAAAATAAAAAGAACTGCTTAGTTTATATTAAAAAGTTGTTATAGAAGCTTCAATTAATAGAAAAATCAAAAGTGAGATTGATAAAACGATAAGAACGATTAGTCTGGAAAGAAAGATCTTTTATTTCTTAAATAATTCTTTAATTAGTAAAATTAATACAATCAATATTGCTCTATAATAATGACAAATTTTAAATTTCTACTAAGTCAATTTAGAAATTAGATCTTTTAGACAAAGTATTTACTTTTCAAACAAAATACATTTGGCGCCCTTGTCTCTTTTGATAAAAGTCAAAAGTTGGTTTTATATCATAAATGTAAATTCTTCTTACAATTAAAGAGACTTTTTAAAATCTAATTTTATTATTAATTCACTATATATAATTTAAATTCAAAACTAAATTACAAGAGCTTTTTGTTTAATTCTTTGCCATTCATCAAAGTATTCTTCCTATTAGATAAATTTAATTTTGATATTTTTATGTAACAAATCGTAATGTAAATAAATCACAACATAACCGATACACGTTTTTATTTTGCCTATATTATATGAAAAGGACATAATACTTATCGCATAACATCGTTTAAAAGCGCAATATTAAAACTAATTTTTATTATAATAAAAAATATAAAAACAACCTGTATGCAATACACACTAAGATATAGTCTTGATGAAAGATTTTAATTTACGCAATGACTTCAAAAACAGCATATATATATAAAAGTCAATTAAATATTTTCTCATATCTAGACTTATCAATATAATTGGAATTACTATTCCACTCCCAAGAGATACTTTATTACCTCCAATCTCACAAATATCTATTTCTCACTAGTAGTCTGTTAATTTGTAAAGAAAATTTTCATCTGCTAATTTACAATTAATTATTTTCTAATAATATGTGGAGTAATTTAGAGTAATTTAGAATAATTTAGAGTAATTTCGCTTTTTACTACATAATAAAAAATTATAGAATGTACTTCATATTCTTGTAGAAATAATATTAAGTCCATTTTCCATATATTATTTCTTACTTCTTTCTAATTTCTTTAATTAATTTTAAATTGGAGTCTTTCTAAAAAAAGATATACACCTATATCTTCTTATTATGATTTCGCATAGAAATATATCTAAATTAATATTTAATACATATTAAGATAAGTAAATGCTAAAATACTAGCATCACATCCACATACTATAAATTTATTCGAATAGTTGCTGTCAATAGACAGTAATTCTTCCATCTTGTTATAAAGTTACTTTTAACTCTTATTAATTTAAAAAAATTTAAAACAAACAGTAAATAATAAAAATGATTAATAAATTAAAACTACTAAATAGTAAAACAAAAAAAAATATAAAAGAGTTTTAAGCTGATAGTATTCACTGTTTTACAGTTACTACTTATAAAAGTATACTGAAAAATCTTTAATATTTCTAAAATAAGCGACTTTATTACATAGATTTTTATTTTTAACTTATTATATTAAGCATATTATTATGCATAAAGATAAGTAAAATTTAATCTCGGAGATATACAAGTGTATATAATACAAAATAAAATTACACTATAAAATAGTAGATATCAGTCTTAATGTAAGATATTTATTATTTAAAATCCGCACAAACTTAAAACTAAATAATAACTTCAATGCTTTGATGTAAAAAATAGAAGTATGAAAATATAGTGTTTTGTAACTTTGTCTTTGATATATTTTTTCGTAACTAAGATCAAAAAACTAAGATCAAAATCAGCGATTTGAATATAATTTTCAACAACTTAGAAGCAAATCTCTAGCTCAAGACTAGAATTAAAAAAAATAACCTTGAGTTATATATGCAATCAACATATTTCAAATTTAATATTTCTATATTAAACGGAAGTCATTATAAATTTTTAGCATATAAAAGTATATATACTAACTATAGTTAGTTAGCGAATAATACCAGTAAATTTCGTATTCACTATTATGAAGAATTTTAATTCTGTTCAAGTCAAAGTAGTATTCATATTATAATTTACTTCGCTCTATTAAATTAGAGATTTTTCGTATTTTTAAATAAATAAAAATTAAAAAAAATAAACCTAATTAAAAGTTAAAGACATTCAAAGAAATTGAAGCAAAAGTCAAAAATTTTAATTATAAAAATTGACAAGATTTTTTGGATTAAAAAAAATCTAGGAAAACATTAAACTTAACTAATAATGTGTGTAGAAAAATCAGATTTGATCATCTACCCAAAAAAAACTTCAAAGCTACTTCATCATTAAAAATGATGATATTTTGAAAAGGCATAATTAGATGTTACAAAAATATGTAAAATTTTCTTTTTAATTCCTTGTGTATTCAGTCTCATATGAAAAATGATTTTTTATATCCCAAATTTCAATTACATCCTGGTCAAAATTTATTATTTCTACTTTTTGAAATTGATAACATCTATTAATAGATTTAATTTTTAAATTTCTTATGAATGGAATGCCATCGTTACCTAAAATTTTACCACCTCGACAAATTATCAATCTGTCGATTAAATCGTGCTTCAATAACTCTGTAATTAGTATTCCTCCGCCTTCAATTAATAATCTTGTTATACCAACCTCTAAAACAAGTTTTAGTGCCATATCCTTTAGGCAAACCTTCCCCACGTTGTTCGAATTAGTCAATAGATATTCAATGTTTTTAATTTTTTTTTCTATTTTTTTATTCGTAATCACCCAGGTTTCTACTTTGTCTGCGGTCTTTACAATATTGTGCTCCTCTCTTAATTTTCCTTGGCTATCTACAATTAGTCTGATGGGCAATCTATCTTTGAATTTTGGCAATCTACAAGTCAAAAGTGGATCATCATTAATTAAAGTATTACTACCAATCATGATTGCATCGTATTTTGCTCTAAGCTCATGTACCCAATTCCTTGTATTTTTACTTGTTATCCATTTACTGTCACCTGCAAATGTAGCAATCTTTCCATCAAGAGTTGTTGCAATTTTGCAGGCTGCAAATGGTCTGCGTAATTTCTGGGTGGTAAAGAAGCCAATATTCAATTTTTCTGCCTCTTTTTGCATAATTCCCTGCTTCACTTCAATTCCTGCTTCCTTTAAAGCTTTAATGCCTCGTCCTAAAACTCTTATATCTGGATCAATTGCTGCAACTACCACTCTTTTTATTCCAGCTCTTGCAATTTCTGCAGTGCAAGGTTCCGTTACTCCAAAATGACAACATGGCTCAAGAGTAACGTACATGGTTGCACCATAAGTCGAATCCCTAGCGTTACGTAACGCAACCATTTCCGCATGAGGACGCCCACCAACTCCTGTACAACCTTCACCAATGACAGTCCCATCTTTTGCAATAATGCAGCCAACTGCAGGATTTGGCGCAACACTCCCGAGTATTTTTTCAGCAAGTTTTAATGCAATCAACATAAAATATTCGTCAGTCATTAGAAAGAGGTCATTTCGTATGAAGTATCAAAAATTCTTCTATGTTCATGTATAGCAAATCTATCTGTCATACCTGAAATATAGTCACATATTACTAATGAACGCTTGAATTCATAAGAGAGCTTGTTCCATTCTGTTGGTAATAATTCTGGATTTTCATAGAAACACTGAAAAAGCTCTCTTATTACACGCTTTGCCTTATTCATCGTTCTGTTTAATTTAAAGCTTCTATATATTTTTTCCACATTAAATTTTTTTATTTCTATAATTACGCTTGTCACTTCTGGTGAAAACGCAACTAACATTTTATTTAAATTTCTTACATCTTCAACACTTTCTATTTTATAATTTTCAATATTTTTCTTAGTCTGAGAAACAACGTCACTTATCATAATCCCTATAATTCTACTGAGTGATTCATGTATAATTTTACTATGAGAGAGTTTAAAATATTGACTTTTTATATCTTTAAATATGTCTGAAACTAAAGGAAGATTGAATAGATCTTCTATACTTACTAAGTTTGCCCTGAGTGCATCATCAAGATCATGGATACTGTAAGCAATATCATCAGCGATTGATGCAACTTGAGCTTCGATGCTTGAAAATTCTTCAAGTCTCAAATTAAATTTTGTATTATATTCTAGTAATAATTGATTATTGGTGTATGATGTTGCGTTTGAACCAAGTAAAGGACCGTTATGTTTTGCGATACCTTCAATAACTTCCCAACTTAGATTCATACCATCAAAATCAGCATGTTTTTGCTCAAGATAAGTCAAAATTCTTATAGTCTGAACATTATGATCAAATTCATACTTCTCGTTATCAAAATCTAGATCTTGAACTGCTTTCTTTAAAGCATCTTCTCCTGTGTGACCAAAAGGAGGATGTCCAAGATCATGTGCAAGCGCTATGGATTCAGTAATATCCTCGCATAAACCTAGTCTGCGTGCAATAGATCTTGCAATTTGCGCAACCTCAAGACTATGAGTAAGACGAGTGCGATAATAATCGTGTTCATAATTGATAAAGACTTGTGTTTTATATTTCATCTTTCTAAATGCATTAGAATAAATGATCCGATCTCTATCACGCTGAAAACAACTACGGTTTTCATCCTCCGACTCTTTAAAATACCTACCCCTTGTTTTATGCGGAAAAGAGGCGTATTTTAATAAAAAACTATTGTTTAACATGTGTGTAAGTATCTACTATATACAGAGTATGAATAATAAACGGTAGTAACTATGTCAACAGATTGTAATATTATCTTAACTGATAATGCTTTAAAAAAGATTCACTCCCTTATAGCACAAGAAAAAAATAAAAATTCCCTTTTGCGTATTGCAGTCTTGGGTGGTGGATGTTCTGGTTTTAAGTATAATTTTCTTATAGATCAAAGAAATGGGGATTTATCTTCTTCGAGTGATGACGATGATGATGGTGAATTTGATGACAGCAGCAATAGTAGTAATTTTGAGAATCGTTCTTCTCATTCTATCGAAAAAAATAAAGATATAATAATTAATGATAAAAATGGAAATCCTGTGTTAATGATTGACAATTATTCAGCCAAATTATTAAATAATTCAGTTATAGATTATACTGAAAATCTCAATGGTTCTGGATTCAAAGTAAAAAATTTTCTTGCTAAATCTCAATGTGGTTGTGGTAGTAGCTTTTCACTTTGATTGCATCTTAATTTTTTAATCCTCAATTTTTGAATCCTTTTTTCACATGGGCTGCAAAATAACACTTCAACTGACTTCTGTAAGTAAAAGCTTCAATGATACTTCTCCTCCAATCATAGATAATATAAATCTAAGCGTCACAAAAGGACAGATAGTTGCATTAATAGGTAGTTCAGGATCGGGGAAAACTACTATATTGCAAATCGCTGGGTTACTAGATAAGCCAACTTCAGGTACGGTAACAATAGATGGAATTGATTGTACACAAGCTGGGAATAAACATAAAACTTACACGAGAAGAAATTTTCTTGGCTTTATCTATCAATTTCACTATTTGTTACAGGAATTATCTGTGTTAGAAAATGCTATGCTGCCTCAACTCATTGTTGGAAAAAGCAAGATTGAAGCAATAAAAAATACAAAAGCAATTTTGAAAAAATTTGGTCTAGAAAGTAAAGCAAATAGTATGATATCTGGAATTTCCGGCGGAGAAAGGCAAAGGGTTGCAATTGCAAGAAGCATTATAAACTCTCCAAAGCTTTTACTTGCGGATGAGCCAACCGGAAATTTAGATCCAATAGATTCCTTAAATACATTTTTGCTACTACGTTCATATGTAAAAGAAACTAATAGCTCTATGCTTATAGTAACGCATAATTATCTCTTGGCCAAAAAGGCGGATTGTATCTTACAATTAAAAGACAGATCAATAGTACAATATGAATGATTCAGGAGAGAATTCAGAATTTTATTGAACCAACATATATCTTTACCTACTCAACCAATGGTCGTTAACAGAATGCAACTTGCACGAAATGTCTTCCTCATTAGCTTTTATACAAGGACTCCTTAACTTATACGATTTGCTTAAGTAACAACCTGATAACATACATAAGAACAAAACAAAAAATAAAAACTTTTTAAACATAATAGAACCCCGTTGTTTGTATTAACTATACTGATTTTTCTTATTTGTAAAGATTAAGCATATTCTCTTATTTTCACCTCCTTTTTAATTTTTTGAGAAAAAATAGAGGTATTCTTCAAACGAAGCTTTATATAATTATCTATAATTTGAACTACCTCCTCTTCTTTATCTCTTAAAAAATGATTAGTATCATCTATAATCCGATATTCCATATGATCACTTTTAATTGAGTTCATCAATCTATTTGCTAATTCTGTTACATCGCTTTCTTCTGAAATCGTATCATTACTACTCTGTATTATCAGTCCAGGCACAGGACAAGGAGAGAAAAAAGAAAAATCATATTTCGTTGCTGGGGGAGAAAGAGCAACAAAACCTACTATTTCAGGACGGCGCATTGTTAGTTGCATAGCTACCCATGCTCCGAAAGAAAAACCAACTATCCAAATTGGAACGTTACTAGGATTATGTTCCTGTAGCCAATCAATAGCTACCGCAGCATCAGTTAATTCTCCTATACTCTTATCAAAAGATCCTGTAGATCTTCCTACGCCACGAAAGTTAATTTTTAATGCAGAAAAGCTGTTATCAACAAAAGATGCATATATATTATGTATTATCTTACTATTCATATTACCACCGTACTGTGGATGATGATGCAGAATGAGCACAACTGGTGCATGAGATTCGCTACTTTGATGATACTCACCTTCTATTTTTTTTGCTGCATTATTCAAAAAAACTTCTACCACAGCACTCTCCTAACAAAAACTTGCTTGACAGATATTAACTAACATAGATCCTATATATATTAACTATATATTAACTTTACCGTTTTTACAACAAACTTTTTATCATCTCAGATTGATTTATATGACTATTGCAATGAACAATAAAAGGTTTTATTAAAAATGATAGATAAATCTTCAAATTCTTTTTTCTTAGATATTGATTATATATATGCTGATTATAATTCAACTTTTCCAATTCTCGAAAGTGTGAAAAAAAGTATATTGAAGGTTTTATCAAAGCAAATCTTGAATCCCTCATCATTACACAAAAAGGGACAAGAGGTGAGAAAAATCATTCAAGATGCAAGAAATAATGTTCGCGAGATTATTGGTGCTTTAGATGATAGAGAAGTGGTTTTTACATCAGGCGCAACTGAAGCAAATAATCTTGTCATGAAGGGAATAGTAGGATATCGGCATGTAATTTCAGCTGTGGAACATCATTCAATTCTAAATTCTGCATATAATCCTATTATAATACCAGTTGACGAAGAAGGTGTTGTTGATCTTTTAGAACTAGAAAAAACTTTGAGCTCACTTAAAGAAGATAGAGTACTAGTCTCAATAATGATGGCTAATAACGAAACTGGAGTTATTCAACCTGTTAAGGAGGCGGCTAAAATAGCGCATAAGTTTGGAGCAATCTTTCATACTGATGCTGCTCAAAGCGTTGGAAAAATTAAAGTTAACATGGAAGATTTAGAAGTTGATTTATTAACTTTATCCGCTCATAAATTTGGTGGTATAGCGGGTAGTGGAGTTTTAATTTTCGACAAAAAGCTTACAATAAAGCCAATTATAACCGGTGGTAGACAAGAAAAAGGATTACGAGCTGGTACAGAAAATACTATTGCAATAGTAGGTCTTTCTGCTGCATTACGTAATATTACATATCTTATATCAAAAATGAACAAAGTAAAGAAGTTGCGTGATCAATTGGAGTATGAATTGTTAAATCTTGTTAAAGATGTCAAAATATTCGCTAAAAACTCTAAAAGACTACCAAATACAAGTCTAATTTATATGCCAAAAGTAAAAAGTGATGTGCAACTTATGCACTTTGATGCAAATAATATTGCAATTAGTAATGGCTCTGCATGCTCTTCTGGGAAAACTGAACCTTCACATGTCTTGCTTGCGATGGGCATAACAAAAGAAGAAGCGAAATGTTCGATTAGAGTCAGCATAGGTTTAAAAACTAAGCCAGAAGACGTAAAAAAAATAATAAACTGTTGGTATAATATCTATAAAATGTATCATTCTAAAATATGATGCACAAAAACCTTACCTAAGATCGAATTAGCAATTAACTTTGTATTGCTTGTATCGTGTTTAAATTTTTTATGGCTTTATTTTTCTTGTTATGCTTAGAAAGCGCTCTATCAAGAGCATTATTAAAAATGCTATTTAACAAAAAAGTTTAGCTCTTCAATAAAAATATATATTTAAATATTTAAGTATATCTACATACATATCTACAAATGTTAAGTTTTTACAACTTCATTCAAAATCAACAAATTTAAAATCTCATCGTACTTTTTAATAAAAGCCGTCCAATGTAAAATTTTAAAATCTAAAATCAAAATTGATTGAACTTAGAGATATACTATCAATTAGTATACTTTAAATTCTTATTTATCTTTATCGATAATGCTGATACATAAACATACTTAATTGTTTTTGATAATTAATTAGTTTGCTAACTAACTTGTTTTCATGATTTTCTTTAAATATTAATAAAAACTATGGAATAAATGTACAAAACGCAGATAAAATATAAGTCTCAAATTAGAGCATTGATAATAAAAGCTTTAATTATCATCTCAACGTTGCGCTGAATCTGTGTGCATTGATATATAAATAAGCTTCATCTTCTATCTTCTTGATTGAAGATCAAACATAATAAAATCGATAAAATTATATCATCTTAAACCCGACAAAATCAATTTAACGCACTACACACACATTCTCTATAAAATTATAAATTTTATATCAATTAATTATTAATTAAATTAGTAAATGTATAATATTTTCAGTAAAGATTACATCTCTCTTAAAAAACTATTTTTAGTAAAGCTCTCTAATTAATCAAAAATATATTTCACAAGTGTTTATAAATTAATTATATATTTTGATATACTACTAAAACTGCTTTAAATACAAAGATTATTTCAATAAAGTAATTCGCGTCTAATTTGAATTAGAAATTTTTTACTAAATTATATAAAAACTCACTTTTGCTTCAACAATGAAGAGCTTTGGCATTTTTATATTTACACTACTCTATATTTATACAACTCTATATTTATATAACTCTTGTTTTTTTTGTTAACCTATCAATATCTCCCTACTAGAGATAAATCATTCTTTTTTACTCATGCATCTTGAAATAGATCCAATATCTATGCAGGACTTATTTACTTTAATTTTTTCACATCGCTTGTGATCTGTTTTACTATTTACTAGAAGTACAAAAATAAACGCTCATTCTTTTAAGTTGAAACTCTCATTTAGAATGAATACATAAAAATAATACAACCTATCCTCCAATATTAATTATTGGGTTATTAATCATTAGATTATCTTACTATATTAGTAGTAATATAAATTTCGTGTCTCAGAATGCTAAAATAATTTTTACTTCTTTCCAATTATAAACATATGTTACAATTATACCGATTCTATCAATGTTCTTAAAATACTCACCGTTAAATGGCAATTTTATTCTAAATTGTCATATTTATTTCTCTAACATTAATTTTTAAATACTTTACTATCTCTAACATCTATACATGAATTACATTCAAATTCTTTAATAATTTTATTATTACTTATATATTTATATTTTTAAGTAAACCAATATCGACATTGAACTTGATTTTTTTACATCATCTTCAGTAAGAGTATAAATATATGCGTATATATCTATTGATATGTTCATATTTACTCATAGACCTAGTTTTAACAATTAAATTTAACATTTCCAACTAAAAATTAGAAGCTTATTCTCTACAAATTACTTTAATTTTACTCATGTGAAATAAAGTTTTATTCCAAAGATTTATCTTTGCTCTAACTTAATATCCCAGTATCATTTTCTTACAAAGACATGTTTAAATTCTCTCCTACTTTCGTACAATGACTTGAGAAGTTTAATTTTCTTAAGTTCCCTTTCACCTCTTTATTTAATAATATATATTAATAAAATATCAATTTTATGAAAGGCATGTATACATACATTAATCTTATTGATCTAAAAACGCAATGATAAAACGCAATGATAATAACATTCATAACAAAATAATATCTGACACTTATCAATATAAAGCTATCAAAGCCGAATTTTTGATTCATAGAATTTGAATATAAATCACCAATTATTACAACAAATATCTTGATAAATTAAAATTTATTTTTCCATTATCCTTTCATGCAAATTAAAGCCAAATTTTATATGGAGCAACGTCTCATAATAATACAAATCAGATATTTTTTAAATTTAAAGACTTTATCTACTTTAAAAACTTATCTACTGTAAAAACGAAACTAATATGCTTTAAACACAAGTTTACAAAACCTAAATTACTACCTATCCTATATACAATCAATTAGTAGTTTCAACTCTTGCATTTATGCATAAAAGTTTTTTTACGAAGGTAATAGTTATAATTTTAGCTTGTTTATTGATATTTGTGGGGGTCAGTGATCTCATGTCAGATAATAATAAAAAAGAGGAAATAGCTAGGATTGGAAAAGAAGTTATAACACTTGATGAATATAAGTCTCTATACCAAAATTATGGAAAGCAAATTCTTGAATCTGATATTAGTGAAGAACAAACAAAAAGAATAAAATATGATTTACTTAACGCTCTAATAGAACAAAAACTTTTGTTTAACCTGATAAGTGATTTAAAATTAGTAGTTGGAGAGGAATCTATAAAGGACTACATTAGTAATACTAAATACTTCCAAAACAATAAGGGCGAATTTGACAAAAGAAAATTTTATGAAACCTTAAATGCTTTGGACATGACGGAAAAAGAATATACAGAAAAACTAAGAAAAATTCTTCCTGCAATGATGTTTATAACTTCCTTATTTAAGGATAGTTATCCAATGACTTTTGGTGAAAAGATTGATGAGCAAATATACAAAAATCGCTACCAAACCAGAGTAGTTGATATTGTTAAAATAACTAAAAATGCTATTACAACTATTCCAAAGCCAAACGATCAAGTTTTACTTGATTTGTATGAAAAAAATGAGTTACATTTTTATTCTCCAGAATATCGCATTGCACAGTGTGTTTTTTTAAATCGAAAACATTTTGAAGATCAAATTACCATCTCTGATGAAGAAGTAAATGATATGATAGAACATCAGAAACTTAAGGATCAAAGAGATGTATACAATTTAGTATTTAATTCCAAAAATGAAGCAGAATCTGCAAGAGAAGCATTTAAAAATGCTAATATGAGTTTAGATCAAATAGCAGAAAAGTTTTGCAAAACAAAGCTTGAAGAAACGAGAATAAATAATATAACCAAGAATTTTTTACAAGATGATATAGGAGAAAAAGTGTTTACTCTCAAAGCTGGTGAAGTGAGTGAAGTTCTAGAAAGTAGTTTTGGTTGGCACATAATAAAAGTGGAGAGTATACATGAAATTTCTCGAGAAGATCTAGCTGATTTAAAAAAAAACGTGAAATCAGCTCTAGTCAACCGAAAATCTTTTGAAAGAATCAATGATTTTATAAATCAAGCAAATTATAGAATTTACAATGGTGCAACCATTAATGAAATATCAAATGAATATAATTTACCTGTACAAACTATCGGTCCAATAGATGCAAATGGAATTGATCAAAATGGTAATAATCTAAAAATTTCTGATGATTTAGTTGCTTTTATCTTTTCTCGAAAAAAAGAACAGAAAAGTTATTTTAAGGGTATAGAAAACGCTGTTATTAGCGCAAAAATCATCGATATTATTCCACCAAAACTACAAAATTTTGAAAAAAGTAAAACTTCAGTAGAAGATCTTTGGCGTGATAAATTTATAAAAGAACAAATGTTTAAAATTGCAAAGAAAATTGCGATTCAATTGAAAGAAAATAAAGATTTAAAAAAAAGTCAAGGTATAGAACTGATCAAAAATCAGCAAATTCACCGTAATGAAACAAATCAACAAAATTATCCTTCTTCTTTTATAGAAGAGATCTTTAATATGAAAATGATCGGGTTAGTAACAGATCCTATTCAATATAATAATGAATTTATGGTAGGCATTCTGAAAGAAATGTATTTGTCAAATGGTAAATTAAATACATTTGACACTGGGAAGCGTGCAATGCTATCGCTAAAAGCGCAATTAATCAATTATTTAGAATTAAGATACAAAGTTGAAATTAATCATGCTATACTTAATAATATATGATATCAATCTTTGATTATCTTGAACATATTATATTTATTTTGATTTTAGCTTCTTCAATAATTTAAAAAAGAAATATTGGCAAAAACAATATACAAATATTGTGTTAAGTTTTAATATTTAAAATAGCTAAACTCAAAAAAACTTGAAATAAAAATATATAACTAAAGAATTAAATCTTAAGAATTTAGAATATTAAATTGAATAAAAAAAAGTTAGATTTAAGATCTTTAAAAGAATTTAATTTTATATATTTGGACTTCAAAAAAGCAAACCCTCACAAAACACAAAAAATATTGTCTTGATATTAGCAAGTTAAATGATTATATAGAGTTCCTATATAATGTAAGGAGGTCTGGTATGAGTGACATTATACGTTCAAACAAAACTAGCAATCGTGAAGATTTTACTTTGAGAGGATTACAGAAAGCCGTTGATGAAATGTTCAATAGTTTTTTCACCGGCTGGGGGGGATCAGAGCTCACTAGAAGAGATGATAATATATTGCCAACTTGCGACTTTTATGAAACTGAAAACAATTACTGTCTATCGATGGAGTTGCCTGGCATTTTAAAAGAAGACGTGGACATTAGTATGTCAGGTGGTAACTTGATAGTAAAAGGTGAGAGAAAGCACGATACTGATTCAAAAGAAAAGCGATACTATCATCGAGAAAGATGTTTTGGCTCTTTCTACAGATCAATTCAACTCCCACCTAATACGGATGTAGATAGAATATCTGCGGAGTTCTCAAATGGATTATTGCATATAAATATACCTAAATCTGAAAAACATACTAAAAAAATTGGTATAAAATAATTGTAAAATAGCAGGTTCAGATTGGGAACCTGCTATAGCAACATCGCATACTTTTGTAACTTTTGATGTAAAAGTCATCCAATCCATCAAAATATTTTTTTACATTTCGCTATATATTCCTCAACATATTATTTTTAAATACTAATGATTATGGCTTTATTGATAGTTGAGTCACCCGCTAAGGCAAAAACAATAGGCAAATATCTAAGCAAAGAATTCAAAATAGCCGCCTCTTTTGGACATGTGAGAGATCTACCAGTAAAAAACGGTTCTGTTGATCCAGATAATGATTTTGCTATAAAATACGAGATTATTAAGGGGGCAGAAAAACACATAAAAGAAATAGCAAAGGAAGCAACTAAAACATCAGATATATATCTCGCAACAGATCCAGATAGAGAAGGAGAAGCAATAGCTTGGAATATGATAGAGGTTCTAAAGGAAAAAAAAGCAATCAATGATAAAAGTCAAATTCATAGAATAGTCTTCAATGAAATAACAAAAAGGGCAGTACAAGATGCTATAAAAAACCCACGTGAGATAAACATGGATTTAGTGCGTGCACAACAAGCGCGAAGAGCCTTAGATTACTTAGTTGGATTTAATTTATCTCCACTTTTATGGACAAAATTATCTGGGAGTAAGTCCGCAGGACGAGTACAGTCTGTTGTGCTAAAACTCATATGTGAGAGAGAAAATGAAATTAATAAGTTTATAACGCAAGAGTATTGGAATATAACAGTCGAGATGCAAAATAGCAAAAATGAAACTTTTTTTGCTATACTCAGCAATTATGACAATAAAAAACTAGAAAAATTTGATATTAAAAACAAAGATGAAGTAAAGAACTTAGTTGAAGAGATTAAATCAAGACAATACGCCGTAAAAGTTGTAGAACGAAAAAGAATCAAAAGAAATCCACTTCCTCCGTTCATTACCTCAACTCTTCAGCAGGATGCAGTAAATAAACTTTATTTTAATATAAAAAACGTTATGCGCATAGCGCAAAATTTGTATGAAGGTATTGATATTGGTGGCGAAACTGTTGGATTAATCACTTATATACGCACAGATGGATTTTATATTGCAGATGAAGCTATAAATTCAATTAGAAAGTCAATTAAATCAATATATGGCGATAAATATCTACCAAAGCATCCTTATCAACATATAAAAAAAATTAAAAATTCTCAGGAGGCGCATGAAGCAATTCGTCCAACTGATATAAATAGAACACCAGATAGTATTAAAGATTATTTAATACCTGAACAATTTAAATTGTATGATTTAATTTGGAAAAGAACGATCGCAAGTCAAATGGAATCAGCGATCCTAGATCAATTAATATTTGAAATTAGTTCTTCTGATCAGAAGATAATTTTACGATCAAGTGAGTCTGGCATATTTTTTGATGGATTTTATAAGGTTTATAGAGATGATACAAATGACAAAAATGAAAGTATGTTGCTGCCTGTTACTCTTATAAAAGAAAGTGAAGAATGCAGATTAATTTCTGTTAATCCAAAGCAGCATTTTACCCAATCACCACCACGTTATAATGAAGCAAGTATTGTTAAAAAAATGGAAGAAATTGGCATAGGTCGTCCGTCAACTTATGCAACAATGATTTCGGTATTACAAGAACGTGAATATGTTATATTAAATAATAAAAGATTTATTCCAAGTAGCCGTGGTAAGATAGTTACCATATTTCTAGAAACTTTTTTTCAACGTTTTATAGAGTATAATTTTACAGCGCAAATGGAGGAAAAACTTGATTTAATCTCAAATGGGCGTGCGAACTGGAAAAAAGAACTAAGCTATTTTTGGGTTCCGTTTTTTAATCTTGTAAATTTCGTTAAAAGAATGACTCATGATGAGATTTTTAGTGAAATTCACAATTTAGTAGTTGATTGGTTTTGCTCAGAAGAAGGGAAGAAAAAAATAGGCAAAAACTGTTTCAATTGCTCTAATGGCAAATTAAAATTAAATTTTGGAAAAACAGGACTGTTCCTTGGATGCTCTAACTATCCTAAATGCAATCATACAGAAGAAATTATAAATAACGATGAAAATTCAGAATATCCAAAAAGTTTGGGTATAGATGATGCAACATGGCAAAAAGTAATGATTAAAAAGGGTCCATTTGGGTTCTATTTAGAATTCGATAACAACAAATCAAAAAAGAAAAAAACAATTTCCATACCAAAAGATATAAATGTTAATGATATTGATCTAAATACTGCTATTCAATTACTCTCCTTGCCGAAATTAGTTGGACAACATCCAGAAACCGGAAAAGAGATAAAAGTAGGATTTGGAAGATTTGGATATTATATTTTTTACGATGGTAGATACTTTTCATTTAAAAAAAACTTCAAGGAAGTGTTGAATACCCAATTAGACGAAGTTCTACAAATCATTGCAAAAAGTCCACATAAAAAAATAAAATCCATTGGTTTTAATAATAGAGGAGAAGAAATTTTTATTTATAGGAGAAAGTATGGATTTTATATAAAATGCGGTAGAATAAATGTTGCTCTGAACAAAAATGTAAATGTTGAGAGTTTAGATTTAAAAAAAGCTTTAGAGTTGATTAAGAACAAGAAATAAATGCTGCAATATGCATTGCGCAATTCACATAAATATTTATACTCTAGTTGAGTCGTCTTGCGCAAATTCAAAGAGTTGTAATACACTTGGCCATATTATCGGTATATACGTAAAGAAAAGTTGCTTTACAATTATCTAAAGAAAAGATGATGATCTTTGGGGGGTTTTTTATTTTTTCTAATTTTTAGTTGATCAATAGTTAACACTTTATAAAATCAATCCATCATTATAGATGATTAATTATCATTACTTTAAATAGTGTACCCATATTTTCTGTTAATCTTAAATATTGAGTAAAAATTTGATTTTTTTGTTCATCACTTGCATTTTTTATCAAAGTATGCATTCTCTCTCTTATACCAAAGAGATATAAAAATTCTCTTTGAGTTAAAGTCTTACAATTCAGATATTTCAACGAATCTCTCAAAGCTTTAAAATTCACAAGTGCCGTAATATCACTATTACCAATATTTTCAAGAAAATTATTATACTTGTGTTTCCTTAGCGATTGTAAAGTGCTTCTGTAATTAGGATACAAGTATCCATAATCTATTATTAGAATAGCTCCTTTGTTGCTATATATTGTTTTCTCAAGTTTTTTTAGCATTTTAATTCCAGCTAAACATATTTCTACTATTGCCCCGTTGAAGAGTTTTTTACTTATTGATTGAGCGGATAATACCTCTGAGATATAGGATCTTCTCTTTTTTTCAATTATAGCGCTAATTACTTTAAATAAATCCCCATTATCTCGCTTCATTATTCTAATTTCATACCATTCTTCCTTGTGATACACAAACTGATCTATTGGAAGAGAGTCAAAGAATTCATTTGCTAAAATGATCGTTGATTCCTTTGGAAGACTATCGATATTTTCGTGCCATTTAATATCCAGGCCTTTTAACTTTTTTGCTTGTATCTCTTGCAGAAGAGAACTTATTTCCACTAAGTGGATCGATACCGAATTAAAAAAGTCATTGTATTTCCTAACAACTCTTATTATATCATAAATGAGCGTTCCATTTCCTGGTCCTAATTCAACCAGAGAAAATTTTGATGGTTTCCCTAATTTTTTCCATATATCCATTACCCATATCGCAATTATTTCACCAAATAGTTGACTGATTTCTGGCGCTGTAATAAAGTCACCATCTCGACCGAAAGGTGATTTATTCATATAGTAACCGTACTGCTTATGATATAAAGTTGCATCCATAAAATCACTGATCGATATTGAACCTTGATTTTTATCAATTAACTTATGTATATAAGTTAGCATTATTCATAAATGTTTAACTATAGCATTTGATAATATAAAGTATTAAAATACTTATATGTGTAGTATAAATATATTCAAGACCTGTGAATAATAGTACTTTAAATTTATACAATCAATATATCAATCTCATAAATCATGAGGGTGGTGTTGAATACAAATTTGAAGAAGTTATCAAGTTTGCAGAAAATAAGATTATAGGAAACGATGGGTTAACTTTAGCAGAAGTATTTCGTACTTTAATTCAAATGTTAAATGGCAACTTAGAGTTAGTAAAAAAAGCGCTGATACATGCTAATGTTATGGCAAAGTATGGAATGAAAGTAGCAAAAGAATCACAATTAAACAGAGCGGATGTTCTTCAGATTTCAGAAAATAAAAAGAATTTTATTAACAGACAAAATTTTACAAAAAAAACATTCTCCTCTATAAGTAGAGAGGACCAACTAAAAAGAAAAGCAGAGACTTTTTTTATTAATGGCTGATTTTATAAAAAAATTTACTGTACAGTGTAATTTCAAAGGTAAGAGCTTACCTTTTGCAATATATATTGGAAATCCAAAAAATAATACTCACCCTGTTCATTATCAAGATTCTTGGCTTATAAAAGAACGTGGATGTAATATTCCCAGCAGAGTAAAAGAAAGCTTGCAAAAATTGCATAAACTATCTCAAGAAAATGGCATTTCTTTTCCAGAGCTATGCGCATACGCCATTACTATAGTAAATAGCATTAAAGGAAGAAGTAACAATAAAAAATAGAGTTCAGCAAACCACTTTATTTTCTAAGTATTTGATTTATAGAAGTTTTTAATCTTGTATTTTTGTCCGCTTTTTTTATTATAACTGCACAATAAATTGAAATGTTATTTTTAGACAAAACAGATCCTGGTACTACTACAGAGTGAGCTGGCACTTCGCCATAAATTATCTTATTTGTTTCTCTATCAAAAATTTTCGTTGATTTTCCAATAAAAACTCCCATACCTAATACCGCTCCTTCTCTTATTATAACTCCCTCAGCTATCTCGCTGCGCGCTCCGATGAAGCAGTTATCCTCTATAATAACTGGAGAAGCTTGAACAGGCTCTAAAACTCCACCTATTCCCACTCCTCCTGAAATGTGGCAATTTTTTCCTATTTGTGCGCAGCTACCAATCGTCGCCCAAGTATCTATCATTGTGCCAGAACCAACATACGCACCAACATTGATAAAACTTGGCATCAAAACAACATTTGCGCCTATATAAGCAGATCTACGAACAAAACATCCTGGTACTACTCGAATTTTTGACTGACGAAATCTTTTCTCACTCCATTCATCAAATTTATTATTAATCTTATCATACCACCAATTACTACTGTTTATTATTTTACTCTCTTCAGTAATAAAATGTAATAATATCGCCTGCTTTATCCATATATGTATTATCCACTTTCCATTCAATAGCCTTTCTGCAACTCTAATTTTGCCTCTATTTAAAAGATTCATTACTTCTCTGATTACCACTTTTGCTGTTTTTTTTATATTTCTATTACTAAGCTCATGTCTATTTTTCCAAATACGTTCCACATCACTTTGTATTTCTTCTAGTTGTAAGCGTTTCATTTTATTATATATTGACAATAATTTCATAATTATATATAACACACACTTGTTACTATACATTTTGTTAGGACGTGAAAATACAATGTGGTAATTGTGCTAAAATCTATTTAGTATCTTCTGAGCAAATTGGCAAGCTAGGAAGGAAAGTAAAGTGCACAAATTGTAATTATATGTGGCATGAACACCTAAAAGAGTCCTATGAACTGCATAGCAATACTACTATACAAAAAAAGAAGATTCTTGAAAAGAGTTTTTTAATACTGTCTGCCTTAGCTTTTGTCGTAGTATCGGTATTATGTATTACAATAACTAATTATTCTAGAGAATCGGACAAAATACATAAGATAATTGATTTTTATAAAAGTTCAATAAGCTATAAATTAGGATGTAAAAAAAAACAAACAAATGATGCAAATATAGAAGATCTTGCTACAAGTAAATTTTGTCAAGACTATCTTTTTCTAACTAATTTAAGATCTAACTAATATAGTTTCAGTTTTTTTAATTAAGATAAAACCATCAATGTGGCATATAAATATCTCTTGCATTCTAGTTTAAGCTACCTTACTCTTTTAAAGTAAAGAGGTAAAAAGATATATAGTAAATAAAGTAGAGGGGGCATAGCTTAGTTGGTAGAGCGTCTGTTTTGCACGCAGAAGGTCAGCGGTTCGATCCCGCTTGCCTCCACACGCACGGTTTCTAAATTTTATAATTTATCACAATAGCTCAACTTTATACTTTAGGCAAGGTCTCTCGCTACCAATTAGCGATAAACAAATCGAAAAATCACTGTATTATATACAGAGTTAAAATAAACTCTGTAAAATTTTTTATTTGCCTTCACCAGGTTTTAGTTGCGTTGAAAATAAAAAATTTTCTTATCTCTTTAACCTTGTAACAATATTTTCTCTACCAATAAAAACTAACAACTTTGCAAGTTCTGGACCTGTTTCCATTCCTGTTAATGCTAAACGTAATTGTATAAATAAATCTTTTGTCTTTATATTTATTTTTCTTTGTTGAATAGCCTTAACCCATTCTGATAATGTATTCTCATTACAACAATCTTCAGGCAATGTATTGAGAGCGATATCTAAAAATTCTCTGTTAAGAATTATAGGCTTTATATTGTAGTTGCATATCTGCCACCATTTTACTACATCAGAAAATCTTTCTATATTATCCCTTATAAAGTACCAAAACTTCGAAGAATTTATTCCATTTCTAATTAAGCGCTCCTTTACCATTGTAAATGACATTTGTTGTAATACCTTGCTATTTAGCTTATAAACTTCATTTAAATTAAATTGTGCTGGTGATAAACCAAATTTTTCAATACCAAATGATTCAATCAAAGATTGTATATTAACATATACTTCAACGGGTTCTGAAGTTCCAAGTTTTGCCAAATAACTAGTAAGCGCAATAGATTCAACCTCATCTTCTTTAAGTGATTTAATATCTAATCCGCCTTTGCGTTTTGATATTTTACTATCTTCAAAATATAGAAGAGAAAGATGAGCAAATGTCTGAATCTTTGCTTTTAGCGCCTGAATCATTTGTATCTGAACTGCTGTATTAGTTAAATGGTCTTCACCGCGCACAACATGGGTTATATTAAAATCAATATCATCAATAACAGAAGGCAACATGTATGTATAAATCCCGTCTTCTCTTTTTACTATTGGATCGCTAATGTGATTTGTTGCAATTTTTATCTCACCTTTAATTTCATCGTTCCAATGAATAATTTTACTATTATCTAATTTAAATCTAAAATGCGGTTTTCGCCCTCTCCGTTCATGAAAAATTTTCTCTTTTTCAGTTAGAAACAATGCACTTCTGTCATAAACCGGTGGTAGTCTCTGTTTTAACTGCAATTTACGTTTAATATCTAGTTCTTCTTTTGTTTCGTAACACGCATAGATATACCCTTCTTTAACTAATTGAGAAAACACTTCATTATAACGCTCAAAACGCTCTGACTGTTTAAAGCTTGAATCCCAATCTATACCAAGCCATCGCAAGTCTTGCATTATGCTCTTTATGTATTTAATATCTGAACGCCGAAAATCAGTATCATCTAAGCGAAGTAAAAACTTTCCGTTTCGACTGCGTGCATACATCCAGCAAATAAGAGCGGTGCGCATATTTCCTACATGAAGATAGCCAGTTGGACTTGGAGCAAATCTCGTTAACATGCAATTTATACTTCTCAAGTCTTCTAAATTGTTTTCATATAAACATATTACCAAGACAAACAAGGTGGCAAATAACATCATCAAGCATATGTAAAATTTCTTGGCAAATTTCATGATTAAGAATCATTCTAAATGATATTATTTATTGATAAAACATGCAAGTTTTGCACGTTAAAATACTAAATTCAATCAAGTTTTATAAAATGCCTTAGAGCTTAACTAAGAGATCAAAATTTGCATCAAACGAGAAAATAAAACAAACTAAACGATACAATAAATTCTGTACTGTTTTGTTGAAAACTTTAATACGAAGATTCTTTACAAGGTATTTGCTCATCCTTTTTTCCGTTCATTTTATGAATTTCCGCTCCTAAGTTATTACTAAAATTTATAATTTTATATCTATAAAGATATTATCTCGCAATCTACTATAAATCTGGCTTTTCTTTTACTATCTTTGTTTGTTTCTCTCTCCATTTCTTTAGCCTATTTGCAATTTCATTGTTAGAAATTGACAATATAGATGCGGCGGCTATGGCGCTATTATATGCTCCATTTTCTCCTATGGACATCGTTGCAACTGGTATGCCTTTTGGCATTTGAACTATAGATAACAAACTGTCTAATCCGCTCAGTTGTCCATTATTATATATAGGTACGCCTATAACAGGTAGACGAGTAAGAGACGCAACCATACCTGGTAAATGAGCTGCTCCTCCTGCGCCAGCTATTATAGCCTTAAAACCCTTTTTTTGTGCAGATTTAGCAAAATTGAATAATCTTTCTGGTGTTCTATGTGCAGATATTATGAATACATCGTAAGAAATCGCTAATTCTTCTAATATATTAACGGTATAGCACATAGTGCTATAATCCGACTCACTTCCCATAACGACAGCAATATCTTTTTTAAATTCTTTCTTCATAATTTAAAAAATTTTATTTATCAATAAATATATTATTCCAACTTTAAAACAATAAATATTTAAATAAAATAAATATTTAAACTGTACTCGAACACAATTCAAAGTGTAATTACTAAAATAATAGTTACAAATTAATACTATATTTAAAATATATAGAAAATATGGACTTCTTATTCAACACTAATTTATAAAATGACTATCTAAGTTTTTAGAATAACCATTCCTCGTTTTATAAATAATTTTCAAATAGAAAAATTCTAAGATTCAATAAATTGAATAAAGACGCTATGATTTAAATTAATTTAAAGCTTTTACGTGTTAATATCTACAATTATTTAGTATAAGATGTTATGATATTGATACTTTGAGATATTAAATCATATAATGTAATGTCTTAAGAAATTTTTAATAATAAGTGTAAAAAGATTATGAAAATAATAATATCATTAGAAAATGGTGCGTGTTTCGTAGAAATAAAAAGGAAGCTACTTCGCATAATTAGTGAATTTATAACAACAAAGTGTTGGACTCAGGCTCGTGCCGCAGAAGAACTTGGTATTGATCAACCAAAAATATCTCAAATTAAAAATGGTAAAACAGATGGATTCTCTCTAGAAAGATTATTAGCATTTCTCAAAAAATTAGGTTTCGGAATAACAATCGTAATGACAAAAATTAAACAAAATCGTAATGACAAAAATTAAACAATAGGATTTAAAAAAAAAGAAAGAGAAAACATAAAGTTGAATTTCAAAAATAGAAAAGTTGACATTTTACTTTTTATAGTACAAATTAAAACTAATTAAGATAGTGTTATGGCTGAATCTATTATAGAGAAATGTACGGAATGGATAGACAATCGTTTTAAGTTGGTTTTGTTGGCGAGTCAAAGGACGCATGACTTGAATACAGGCGCAAGTAGTCCACTTATTAAAGCAATTAAACTTGAAGGTCGTAAAAATACCATCATTTCTTTGCACGAAATAGCAGAAAAACAATTAGATATTCATGAATTATTTAAATTCTTAGTTATTAGATGCAAAGAGTATATGAAGGGAAATGTTAACACTTCTCGTAAAGGTGATGTAAACAAATTAAAAAAATTATTAAATTTTTCTGACGATCAGGACGATCAGTTTAATGCGCATTCTTTCAATGCAAATCAAGAAAACATTACTGCTCAATATAATGAAATAAAAACCGAGATAAAAAACAATCAAAGCAATGGTAAATCACACAATGAGTATTAGTAGATTAACATAGTCAATGTTTGAAATTTGTAATTTGTAGATGATCTATTTTGCTGTTTGTATGTTGCTCCTTTGTATTAGCGTAATGCTGTATTGCATTGTACACGGGTTCAGTGATATTTATAATAAGATGTTAGCATTTAATAATTTTTCGACGCAGGTAGTTTTACTTATAACAATAATGTCGATCTTCATGAACAGTTTCTTTCTACTTGATATAGCGCTTTTTTACGCTAGTATTAGTTTTGCCTCAACTATGGCATTAATGAGATTAGTATTGCTTTAATGATTTATATGATAGGGTCTATCTTTATATTCTTAGGTATTTTTTTAGTGATTATTTCAACAATAGGAATATTTAGATTTCCTGATTTTTATACTAGGTTACATGCGGTAAGTATAACAGATTCTGGTGGCGCGATGCTATTATTGGTTGGTCTTGCTCTAAATAATGAATTTTCAGTTAATACTATTAAAATAGTAATGTTACTTTTATTAATATGGATAGCTAATTCAACCAATAGCTATATTTTGGCGTATACCTATTACAAAAGCAAAAGAAAGTAAGGGGGGATGCTGAGATGCTAGAAGTATTAAATATAATATTGCTTTTTTTGTTACTTATAGCTACTATTTTCATAGTGCTTTCGAAGCACTTAGTTGTAAGTGGCATCCTCATGTGTGTATTTAGTTCACTCGTCGCACTCATGTATTTAATTATGAATGCGCCTGATGTTGCAATTACTGAGGCTTCAGTTGGCGCTGGACTCAGTACAGTTTTTATGTTTACCGCACTTTCTTTAATAAAAAAACATGAGGTGAATTTATCTCATAACCCTAAAATATTTTCTTTTATTCTATTTTTAATTACATTATTGTCACGCTTTATGATTCAACTACCGGAATATGGCAACAATAATACTCCAATCCATTTATACATCGCCCCATATTACATAGAAAATACTGAAAAAATTATTGGTATTTCTAATGTAGTAACAGCTATTTTAACAAGCTTTCGTGGTTATGATACATTTGGAGAAACTTTAGTAATTTTTACTGCCGCCCTTTGCGTAACATTAACATTAAAAAAAGAAAAGAAAGATGATTAAGGATCCTATATTAAGGACAATAGTAGCGTTTTTAATTGTACCTTTTATTATTCTGTTTGGTTTTTACATACAATTTCACGGAGATAATATTCCTGGTGGAGGATTTCAAGCAGGGATAATTATTTCTTCTGGAATAATATTGTATTCAATGATATCTGATATATCAGTAGCTGTAAAAATAGTGCCGCATTGTATCATTAATTTTATCAATATGCTAGGCATTTTGATTTACGTAGGAACGGGTATTATAACAGTTTTATTTGGTAAAAGCTTTTTATCTTATGGCGCATTGTTATCTAACAGCTTTTCTGGTCAAAAAATTGGTATTCTTTTGGTGGAAGTAGGCGTAGCACTCACTGTTTTTTCTTCCATGTTAATCATATATATAAGCCTTGCTCGTATAAAACGATAATGACTTTATACAATTATACAATAATTATCACAATAATGATGTTGGGTTTGTATATTATTATAAATGATAAAAATCTAATTAAAAAAATGATAGGTGTAACCGTTTTTCAAACATCTGTTTTACTATTTTATATATCTTTAGGATATATAAAGGATTCCCTGCCTCCTATAATAGTTTCGGGTTTTTATTTATATAGCAATCCTGTGCCACATGTTTTAATGCTAACTGCGATAGTAGTTGGAATAGCAACATTTTCGGTTGGATTGTCTATAGCTATAAAAATAGAAGAAAAATATGGAATAATTGATCAAGATCAGTATATGTAAATTAACAATATCTTAAATTACATAAAGTAAGAAATTATTACAATCAGATAAGCTGTTTACTTGCTTTACATGTAAACTTATTTTATTGATAAGAGTGGAGATTTAAATATTAAGGGTAGTGATGTCGACTATTAATAATGTAGAAAGTAAGAAAAAAATCATAAGAGACCTAGTAACCAAGAGTATAAAAAAGGGTGGCTTTATTACTCTCGATGATATAAGTGATAAACTCTCAGACGAAAATTTTTCATCTAATTTCATAGACGATACTATATCTATACTACAAGATTCTGGAATTAACGTACTTGAAACCAGCGAGGATGACGATGAAACCACTTCTGTTAACAATAATGATGGCAAACTTGATGATGATGACACTCTATCAAATAGCGCCGCAACATTAGTGCAGAATGATGATCCAGTAAGGGTTTACTTGCAAGACATGAGCTCTGTAAAGCTTCTATCAAGAGCAGATGAAATAGAAATAGCAAAAAAAATTGAATTTGAAAAACACAACATGTTGCGTGCAATAATCGAAACATCAGTAACGCTAAAAATAATAAAAACATGGCGTGATGATTTAAATACTGGAGCTCTCTTACTGAGAGAAATTATAGACTTAGATGCTATTTATAATTCTGATTTTAATACAATACCCAGAGAAGACAGCGAAGAAAGTGCAGAATGTTTTGAAGATTCTGAAGATGTTAAAAATGATGAACATTCTCAAGATGAGGAAATAAGTAATAAAAAAAGTGGTGACGAACAAGAAACTAGCAATGAAGATATAAATCAAGCAAATTTAAATGTTTCTATTACTGAAATGGAAAACAACTTGTTGCCTAAAGTTATAATTGCTCTAGATGAGATCATTGCTCTAGCAAATAAAGCATTAACGCTGAAGAAAAATTCTGCTAACGTATTAATATACGAAGATATATATAATCAAATAGGCTCTATAGCATTGCAAATTAAATTAAGTGACTCTGCTGTCACTCGAATTACACAAAAACTATATAATATAAACAAATCTATAATGCTTGAGGAAGCCAATCTTCTTTCCGAAGCTAAGAAGCATGACATTGACAGAGAAACTTTCTACAAAGTTTATAATGAAGTTTTTTTAAAAGATAGATTAGAAGAAATAAGCTTTTTAAAGATCGATCAAAGTGAATTTTTTATTACAGAAAAATTAAAAATCAAATGTACAAAATTTATAGAAGCTAATTCTGATTATATAATACGTTCTGTAAACAATATTAAGCAATACATACAACAAGATAATGTACAAGAATTCAAAGAGCTAATTAAAAAAATACAAAAACATGAGCGTGAAGTATCCGAAGCAAAGCAAGAAATGATAAAAGCTAATTTAAGGTTAGTTGTTTCTATTGCTAAGAAATATTCAAATAGAGGACTTGCTTTACTTGATTTGATACAAGAGGGCAATATTGGTCTAATGAAAGCTGTAGATAAGTTTGACTATAAACGCGGATACAAATTTTCAACTTATGGAACTTGGTGGGTAAGACAATCTATCACAAGAGCAATACCAGAACAGTCTAAGGTAGTTAGAATACCAGTTCACATGGTAGAAATTATTAGCAAAATTAATAGAACGCTAAGAAAATTAACTCATGAAATGGAAAGAGAGCCTACATTAGAGGAATTAAGCACAGAACTTGGTATGCCATTAGAGAGAATACGCAAGGTTATGAAAATAGCAAGAGATCCTGTAAGTCTTGAAGCTCCAACAGGAAAAGATGATAGTAGTACATTTGGTGATTGTATAGAAGACAAAAGAGTTTCAAAACCAGAAGATGCTGCCATACTTGCTGATTTGCGTGGTATTACAACTAACGTTCTCGCAACATTAACGCCAAAAGAAGAAAGAATTCTGAGAATGCGCTTTGGCCTTGGTAAGGATGGAAAGGAGCATACTTTAGAAGAAGTAGGAAGAATTTTTAACGTAACACGTGAAAGAATTAGGCAAATAGAAGCAAAAGCGCTGCGTAAATTAAAGCATCCAAGTCGTGCTAGAAAACTTAGAGGATTTTTTTAAAGATGACAAAGTTCTGCTATTTCTGAGCAGGGATAATTCTAATAGAACTGCTTCAAATTATTATAATTATAGGAGAAAAATATTAAGTTTCTTATTCTTATTTAAATACAAGTTTTATTAAAATAGTCCATCTTCATTCATAAAAACAAAACTCTATTTATTAGAGCCATCACACAAATCTACCAATTTGCAATGAAGCTTTTAAATGTTTAAGCTTAAGTTTACTTTTAATCCTATGCTACATGGGGCAGCATAAGAGAGGAAATACAATAAAAAAATAACGTGTTATTGTATTTTCTTATTTTTACTATTCAAAATAGGAATTTTAATATAAAGTTGTATACATTACATCTAGGCTTCATCTATTTATTAATAGTTTATTGATATAACAGACAAGAGTTATACATAAGGTTTTTAATAAAAAATATTGACAACGATTGTCACATGTTATTGGATTTTTGTTTTTATTTTTATTCTTATTTTTATAAAGTTTAATGCAGAGTATCTACATACTTCTTTCATTATCTTAAATTCGAAAATATAATTAAATACGCATAACTAATTCTATTAGTATCAGAAAAACTTTTTTTTAAAATACTGCTGATTTTTTCAATTTAATAATTAAACTCAATATGAAATATTATTTCATTTATGGGCATTTAATGGTTAATAGAGTTATTCATTGAATGAAAAAAATTAGACTTTACATTGATAATAAAACATTATCACAAGATATTAGTTTAGAGCTTACTCCAAAGCAAAGCCATTATACTTGCAATGTTATGCGACTCAAAAAAAATAATAACCTTTTCATATTTAATGGAAGGGATGGAGAATGGTTAGGAGAAATAGTTAGCATATCGCATAATAAATTAGTTAAAGTTGTAATTAAACAGTGCGTAAAACGACAGGAGGAGTGCAAAAAAAACTTATATTTATATTGCCCTATAGTAAAAAATAACGCTTTAAATAATATAATAAGGCAAGCAACTGAAATGGGGGTAACGTGCATTCAGTTTATTGTAACGGAATATACGGCAGTTAAAAGTGTTAATCTAACTAGAACAAGATTACAGGCAATTGAAGCAGCGCAACAATGTGGTAGAATAAATGTGCCAGAAATTTTACCTGCTATTAATTTTCGTGATTTACCCGACTCTCAAGATAGAAATTTTATCTTATGTAACAAAACAGAACAAAAAGAACATTTTAATAAAATTCATAAAAACAAAAAAAACATTGCTGTTATTGTTGGTCCTGAAGGTGGTTTTTCATGCAATGAGCTTAATTTTGCTGATAAATTCTGTCAAAAATTAAATCTAGGTAAAAGGACTTTGAGGGTAGATACTGCTGTAGTTGCTGCACTTACTTTTGCTAACATAAATACTATCTACTTATACAAAGTTTGTACTAATAATGAAGCCTTGAATTGAACTACATTCTCTCAATAATCGCATTATTGCTAGATAACTCTCTAGATTTATCTATATTGAAATCAGATTCTTTTTTTTTCTAGACCATGAATGATTCTCGCATATGAAAAGCTGCAAAGTTTTTGTGCGATCATCAAAAATCTTTTTTTAATTAAAAAATTATTGACAGACCTCTTCATTTTTTTTTGCGCTTTAACACTTTTTGAATCTCAACTGCACTTTAAAAGTTAAGAGCCATACTGCTTTATATTTGTTGCTTAATCTTTTTGTTTTTTTTACTGAATTGCATTAGATTTTAAAATAATTTCTCTACTATTATCTCTACATTTGGTATTATACACATTAATCTCTAAGTAATAAAACCCAATTATTAATAGCATTTTTGTAGCCTATTACAATATTCTAATGCTTTATTTTATAATCGAATAATTCGATTTTCCTAAATTTAATTGCTCAACTATCTTTACAGATTATACGTTTCTAACAATAGAATTAGCGCAATACTTATAAGCTAATAGCTATATTTTTAAATTAAATTTGAAAAATACTTTTTCATGATTACTTACAAGAAAATCTTAATTTTAAATCTCATATAAACACGTTTATTATATTAATATGTAATTTTTTTATTTGATGTTGTCGAATTCTTCATAATTTCAATTTCTTTAGTATAAAAACAAGTAAATATTTATACTTTTATAAGTGTAACACACATAACTTACATAAATCTTTTTTTTCTAAAATTTATCTTTAAATAAAAATTCAAATATTTATCATTTTTACAATATTCGTTTTTTAAAATTTTATGCTGCCTTTCTTAATTATCAATAAAATATATATCATACTTCTTAAGTATAGTGTATAGTAAATTTACTAATATTTTTCTTACTTTATATAAAATATTTTTCTATATGCTTATTAGCACGCTCAACTATAACTAAAGGTAAGATCAGATTATATTTAAGTCATGCTAATATAGTTACTAATACACAATATAGACTTATAAAAACTTATATCCTATAAATTATAGATAAAAAATTAAAATTCCAAAAATTTATATCAATTTAATCCATGGCTCAATAAACTGAAATTTTTTTCAATACAGATTTATAAAAATAATCAAATTTTAAAGTTGAAATTATTGTTTACAATTCAATTGGTTTTTATAACTGATTAATTTGTTGTAACTAAAATTTAATGCATCTATAAATGACCAGTTTTTATCATTTGAAATATCTGTGTAAAAAGATCTATTAGGTAAAAAATTTAATTTACTAAGCAACTTTTTACTAAAAACCCAATTGAATATCTAATTACAATAGAAATTGTTATCTTATATTTTTAGTTTGAAATTCTTTTTTTTATTAAAGAACGTGTTAACAGATGCATACATTAAAGTTTATAATTTAAATTATAAATTTAACGCTGTGTCGCATATGATATCTCTTTTGCTTTTATAAAAGCAAAATCACAATACATCACATTTTCTTAGATTTTTTAAAAAATATAAAATACATAAAAATATCATTACTTAATATTATTTGATAGATTGTTTCCCTTATTATTTCAGTAAACAAAAGTGATTTGTTTTAATTATGAAAAAATGTTACTATAATAATTTTTATACTAAATAAGATACACATGTAGGATGTATATAATCCATAATATAGTTTCTCTTTTTTTTTTAATTACACAGCCTACTAATAAATAGTAAACTACTCACACTCTGAATATACTAAATTAAAAATTAAATTTTCTTATTCTCTGCAGTAGATATATACTGCATTTTAAAATCATCTACTGTGAAATTGTACACAATGCATTCCACATTTGTTCATTCATTATAATACTGTTAAATTAAACGTTCATCTTATTTAAGATACCTCTAAAATATTCCAATATAGAAAAATCATTCACACAATAGAATCCCATAATAATCGTTAATGATTATTATGATTTTAATACTAGTAAACTGCATTTTTAATCCCTTTACTGATACATATTCAAATATGTATTATTTTAAAAAAGCTTATACTTGTCTTCATCTTTGTGAATCTTTATATTATAAAAGAGCAGTTTTAATAAGAACTTCTTTTAATAGAAAAATACACGGACAGATATATTATAATATATATATTATACCATATATATCACGTAGACAATAAATGAACAATAGTAGAGAAACTATATTATTATTCAATATATTATATTTCTCATATAGAATCAATCTAAAAAGATTTAGAAAGCAATATTTCATCCAGGCAATTCATTTTTTTTAATATTTATCATTCTTTATTAAGATCGAGATTCTAAATTTCGACTAAAATAGTCGAACAAAGAAATGAATATATCAACAAGCGCAGCTCTTTATAAGAATAAATTATTCTGTCAATTGATTAAACGGCAGTACACCACTTATTCAATACTTACTATCATAAATTAACAAATAGATACAATAAATTTTATTAAAAATAACTTTAATAAATATCAATGTTTAAGTATCTTATCATCTACACACTCATCATATTCAATTTCAACTGTTGAATGTACTATTTCAAATTTATTCAGCAATATTTTTTTTATACGATATAAGATATCAGTATATTGAACAGTTTGTTTAATTTTGGCGTGCATAGTTATTATGAAATAATTATCAGAAAGTGACCACGCATGTATATGATGTACATCTATTACTTCAGGTAAATCAGATCTGATCTCTCTTTTTATCTCTTCAACAGATATACTATCTGGTGTACCTTCAAGAAGAATATGACAGGAATTCTTGAGAATTTTATAACCGCTATTCAAAATTATTGCACTGATAAATACTGACAATATTGGATCTACTATTTGCCATTCAGTAAGCATGATAGCTATAGACGCAAGTATTGCAGATAAGGAACCTAAAATATCTCCTATAATATGAAACACAGCGCTTTTTATGTTTAAGTTGCTTTCACATTTATGCAATATAAAATATACTATAATATTAGTAATCAGGCCAATTGAGGCAATTATTAACATAATCTTCCATTCAATATTAACTGGGAAAATTAATCTTTTTATTGATTCAATTATAATTACTATTGCAATTAGAAATAAAGTTAACCCATTAACAAATGCTGCGATTATCTGTAAACGATGATACCCGTATGATCTTTGCATATCGGATTTTTTAGTTGAAAATCTATGCGCAGCCCAGCTTAAAATTAAAGCACAAAGGTCAGCAAGCATATGTACTGCATCTGATAGTAAAGCAAGAGAATGCGAAATTATCCCACCTATTATCTCCACGAACATAGTTATCATTACTACTATTATAGAATAGACTAAACGTCTAGACTCTGCTGCCAAGTGTTTACCGTTATGTACCACTACCATATAAATTCTTACGAAAGAATGAAAAATGGGTAACACTGGACTTGAACCAGCGACCGCTTGCATGTCAAGCAAGTGCTCTACCCAACTGAGCTAATTACCCATTTTATAGTTTTACTATAGTAATTCAACATAACAAAAGTCAATTTACTTTTAAATAATATTATTTTTTACACAACATTCATCGCAATACGCGCACATATAAATAAACAGTTTTGTAAGAGAAAAATTAAACTTCACTCAACTAAGTTAAAAACCACTTTTATTGTAAATATAATCTTTGATTAAAATAGTAAATTACTACTTAATTTTAAGTTTATGCAAACTTTAAATAATAAAACTATCAAGATTAGTATCTATTATCTTAGAATTTAATTATTCACATAATCTCCACTTGTATATTTTTTAAATTAAATCTTAATTTGACTTATATAGAAAAAATATAAAACGAACTTGTATAAATTGTTTTAAAATATCAAAAAAAAATCTTTTGTTCTGTAAGACATTGTCAAAAAGCTTTTGTATCAAGATGACAAACTAAATGAAAAATTTTAGAGATGATTTAAATTAACTTAACAAAATTTAGGTTCTTAGAACAAGATTAGAAAATTATATTAAAAAATATCATCGACTGAGCTTTTTAACAATACAGAATGTATCGTTCTTTCGTACGTATAATATATCACAAAGCTTTTTAGAATTTGAATTTAATTCAAATGAGCATTTTTTATTTTTTTAAAAACAAAAAACGCTATCAAATATTTATTGTATATAAATACAACAAAATAGCTTGCTTAAAAGTCATCAAAATTAAAGATCGAAATTGTCATGCATTTTTATATACTTCCTTTATTCTGCTTTCTTCATTAGGATGAGAGATCATGTAACAAAATTCTCAATTGCACAATTTATTTAATCTAATTAGAGTTAAGAAATGACCCAATAAAAAAATGAAAATTTTATAATAAAATGATAAACCTTATGTTTATATTTTAAAAATTCTGACTCGAACTTAATATAAAATAATTAAAATTGCAATAATAGTTATTATGTAGTATAGCGCGCTCCGTACTTATAAACAATAAGATTAATTACAAAATTAATAATATAGTTAACTTAATCTTTACTTCAAAAAGAAATACACATAGTATTATCATACTGTTGTTTTTTATATTATTAAGTAAGTTTAATTTGCAACTCTACGTATGTCTTCTCTTTAATTTCAGTGCAATTATAATATTGCAAGATGCGATATAGACCAACTGTAAAAAGTATTTTTTTACTTTTGAATATTCTTATTGTGATAATTTTGCTCTATTAAAGATAAAAATCTTTAAGACACAATTTTCTTTAACAACTATTTATTTAAAATATAAAGATGTAAAAAATACAGAGATTTTATGCTAATAAAAAAGGTACATTAAATCTAATAAAGCTTTATAAAAAGCTTTTACATTAATTAAAAAAAATTATTGAATATAAACTAATTTCTCGCACACGGATTTTACTATATTATCAGCGTTGATATTAAAATGCTCATAGAGTGTTTTATAAGGCGCCGATTCCCCAAAATTTTTCATACCAATAAATATGCCTTTTGAATCTATATACTTAGACCATCCCATTTCACTTCCAGCCTCTACTGCAACTTTGATGCTGTCATTATCTAATATTGACGCTTTATACTCATCACTTTGTTCATCAAAAAGCCTCCAACATGGAATAGAAACAATTCTTGTACCTATACCTTTTTTTTGCAATTTTTCTCTTGCTTGAACTGCAATTTCAACTTCCGATCCAGTCGCAAATATAGTTACTTCTAACTTTTCTAAATATTCACATAAAATGTATGCGCCAAATTTCGATAAATTAGCAAATTGATAAGCATCAAAATGGAATTTGCGCATGTAATTTACACTTTGTCTTGACAAGGCAAAAAGTACTGGCGAATCTTTTTTTTTTAATGCAATGCTAATACACTCTAAGGTTTCGATTGCATCAGCTGGCCTAAATACATACAAATTTGGTATAGCGCGAAGAGAGGCCAAGTGCTCTATCGGCTGATGAGTTGAACCATCTTCTCCTACTCCAATTGAGTCGTGAGTCATTACATATATCACTCGCTGTTTCATCATGGCTGAAAGCCGTATAGCAGGACGACAATAATCTGAAAACACCAAGAAAGTACCTCCATAAGGAAGAATCCCACCATAAAGAGCCATACCATTCATACAGGCTGCCATAGCATGTTCTCTCACTCCATAATGGATATAAGAACCTCCATAATTATTTCTATTTATCACTTCCATATGCTTATATTTAGTGCAATTTGATCCAGTAAGATCAGCAGATCCACCAATCAATTCGGGCATAGACTCAGTTAAAAGTCCCATTACTCTTCCGAAAGAAAATCGAGTAGCTTCGTTTGGCATTGTTTCATGTATTTGCTTCTTGAGATTGGCCAAATCGCTCTCAATATTACTTGGTAGTCGCTTATCAAGTCTTCTTTGTAACTCTTTATTTGCCAAAGAGACGTAGTTCTGTTTTGCTCTCTTCACTGTTTTCATCCAGGCATTTTTCAAGTTTTCTGGAACATGAAATGGCTCATAATTCCAATTTAATTTCTCTTTCATCTTTTTTATATCTGATTTCATAAAAGCACCACTATGAGCTGAAGACGTATTGGCGCGACTTGAAAATTTTCCTATGATGGTTTTGCAACAAATAAGCGATGGCTTATCAGATTTATGTGCTTGTTTTATCGCAAGTGATATCGAATTAAAGTCATGGCCATAAATTTTGTTAACACTCCATCCATAAGATGAAAAACGTTTTTTTACGTCATCAGAACAAGAAAGGTTAGTAGAACCATCTATAGAAATATCATTATCATCAAAAAGAACTATCAACTTATTCAACTTGAGATGTCCAGCAAGTGACGCAGCTTCATGACTTATTCCCTCCATAAGACAACCGTCTCCAACCACTACATAAGTATAGTGATTAATTCCGAACTGTTTTTTTTTAAGTATTGCTTCAGCAAGTGCCATACCGACTGAGGTTGCAAATCCCTGCCCAAGCGGGCCAGTTGTTGCTTCTATACCAGGAGTCAACCCAAATTCAGGATGACCAGGAGTTTTAGATGTAAGCTGTCTAAAATTTTTTAATTCATCTATACTAATGTAGCCCGTTAGATATAATATTGAATACAGCAGCATTGAACCATGACCATTTGAGAGGATAAAACGATCTCTATTGAACCATTTAGAATCATCTGGATTGTGATTTAGATACTTAGCAAATAAAACAGTTACAACGTCTGCCATACCAAGAGGCATACCTAGATGCCCAGAGTTTGCTTTTTGTACTGCGTCAATTGATAAAAAACGAACAGCATTCGCCATGGATTCTAAAGGTAAATTGTTCATATATCAATAGAAAAACTTAAATGAAGTATAGAAAATAAAATTAGCAAAAACAAGTTGACATTTAATGCCAAAATCTTTGATAATCTGCCGTTGGATTGTGAGAGTTTTATATGACAACTATTATCAATAGAAAATATAGAATTAGTCGTAGACTTGGCATAAATTTATGGGGTAGAGCAAAAGATCCAGTGAATAAAAGAAAATATCCTCCAGGTCAACACGGTATTCTTGGATTCAAAAGATTATCTGATTTCGGTAAACAGTTTGCTGCACATAAAAAATTTAAATTTTATTATGCAATTTCAAGTAAGCAACTTAGACGTATATTTTTAGATGCTTATAATAAAAAGGGTTATACAGCTGATAACTTTATTGGCATCTTAGAATCAAGATTAAGTTCTATCTTATACCACTCTGGTCTCGTACCCACGATTTATTCTGCAAAACAACTTATATCTCATGGGCATATTACAGTTAATAATAAAGTAGTAAATATATCAAGCTATCGAGTCAAACCTGGTGATGTAGTAAAAATAAGAGAGAAAGCAGTAAAATTTTCCATAGTGACCGAATCTACAAAAAAACAAGAACGCAAAACTCCTGATTATTTAGAGACGAATAATAAAGATTATTCAGTAAAGTTTTTAAGAGTACCACAATACTCTGAAGTTCCTTACTCTACCGATATGGAGGTCAATTTGGTGGTAGAGTTCTACTCTAGATAAAAAAATATAAAAAGCCCGTGTGGCGGAATTGGTAGACGCAGCGGACTTAAAATCCGTGGGTTTTTAAACCTTGGGAGTTCAAGTCTCCCCATGGGCACCGTGTAAGTAAATTTCATTTAATTCACTCTCTTATAAAGGGCAAGATATAAAAATAATAAATCGCGCAAAAATATATGTGTTAAAATAACATACAGAAAAGCTCTTAGGAGAAAATCCAAGTTAAATAACTATAATGTGTGACGATGAATTATGATATCTCAGATTTGTCTAAAGCTAGAAAATTCTAGATTTAACGGAATAAATGTAAATACTAATAAAAATATTGTGCAACAAGAAAAATACTTTCTAAGCAATCAGAAAACTGCTCTTCGAAGAAGTAATAAAAAAAATACTTAATAAAAACTAAACTTTTTCTAAAATCTATGATTTTGTTTTGATACAAAAGCTAAATAGACTCACAGTCTTGTATTTAATTTTCAGATTCAACTTTTATATTTTTTTACAAAATTTTTTTATAGGACATTACTGTACCACACGTGTGTACACTCTCTACCTTAAAATTTAAAGTTAAACTTCTTGTGTCGAATTTTATTTAGGACAATAAATTTAAGATTTAATAACGTAGCAAAAAACTCATTAAGATAAATAGCGTGAATATTTAATTAGCTAACTAGCTTTTATTCATTTTTTTTGACTTGACAAGATATCTTAGAATATCTGATCTTTTCTAAGAAACATATCTGCTCTTTTGAATAAAAATATAGAAAATTAATCACTCTATGTGGATTTAAATGTAAAACATTCCACCACAAATTATCTCCCATGCTTTTTTAAATTTCTTTAAATTTGCCTTTTTTTCACACTCTAAAAGTAACTCTTCAACGTTTTTATTGTAACTCTGAGTAGTGATTCTTCCTTTATGATGCATGAATCTTAAGTAAATTAAATAAGTATTAATTACATCCATTTCACAATACTCTCGAATCTCTTGTATCTTGCCGCTATCGTATAAATCTGCAACTTGCGATCCATCAATTTCAATTTTACCAGGAAGATTAAGTACTGCGCAAATCTCGCTCATTTTTATTCTTCCAGAAATGCCAAAATCAGAGAGTGATTCGAGTAAATCACAATGCCAATCACTACTGTATTTTTGATTGTAACTATTCCATTTATCACCAGCTTTATAAAAATACTCTGTTTGAATTCCATGAATCATAGCTCGATATTTTAGCACTGGTATATCAAAAGCCCGTCCATTAAATGAGACCAATCTTGGTTTTTTTTTTGATAAATAATTAAAAAATCCCTTAACTAACTCTTTTTCATTAGAATTTATTCTAGCGCCACCAGATCTAATTTCTTGTAATGTAAACGTTTCATAACTATTTCTACAGTTTATATTGCAGAGTAAAAAGCTGATAACTATAACTTGATGAAAGGGGTGACGCAGAAAAGCGTTTTGTCCATTTGACATGTCAAGATGATATTTTCTTAATGCGTCTCTTTTTTCTTTTATACTAGTGTCGTTGCAAATACCTAGTAAATTTTTACAGATATTTACATCTGGTATAGTCTCAATATCAAATACCAATAAAGAATTAAACATCAAGCATGTATTCACCTAAATGTTCAATCCAATATCGCACTTTCACAAACAAAAACAAGTGAACCTTGCACTCGAACAACTTTTCTAACTCAACACGGGCCTCTATGCCAATTTTTTTAATATTACCACCATCTTTGCCCAGTACTATTTTCTTGTGACTATGTCTCAGTGCGAATATAATTTGCTTTATTATTAAACTCTTGTCTTCATTTTTTTGAATATGTTCAGTTATAACAGCTATAGAATATGGCAATTCTTTATATAAATTCAAGAATAGTTTTTCCCTAGTGACTTCTGCTGATAAAAAACTCATTGAAGAGTCTGTTATTTGTTCTTCTTTATAAAACCAAGGATTTGCTGGTGCAATTTCAGATAAATAACTGATTAGATCAGAAAGTCCATCACTTTTTAGTGCAGATATTGTAAATATTTTTTCAAATTTATAGAGTAAATTCAAATGTACATGTCCGATCTTTAATTCAGTTTTTTTTACCAAATCAATTTTATTAATAACTAAAATGCATTTATCTTTTACATGCTGCAATCGCGCAAGTATCGTTTTGATTTTTTCTATATTTTTTAAATAATTACTTATATCAACTATTAATAAAGTGATATCATTACCTCTAATCACTGACCATGCAGATCTAACTAGACTTTTCTCGAGTTTAGTTTTTGCCGAAAATATTCCCGGAGAATCAGTAAAGATAATTTGTGTATTACCATATATTGTAATACCCCTTATTGGTGTTCTTGTTGTTTGCGCCTTTGGAGTAACAATCGCAATCTTCTTACCAACAACACTATTAATAAGGGTAGATTTACCAGCATTCGGCAAGCCAGCTATAGTAACAAATAAGCATTTTTGTTTTTTCACGAAGTGAGTGTAAATAGAATTAAATCCCAATGTCAAGCTACTTAAAACAAAGTATCTATTTTTTTATAAAAAAGTCATTAAATTTCCTGCATATAGCTATCTTTTCAATATTTTCTACCTTATAGAAGACGAAAAAATTCATTACCATTATCATAGTTATTTTCTTTTAATTTCACCTTATCTTTGTTAAAAGAAAATCTGCTTAAAACAGAGTATGTTATTTAGATTGATTAAATATATATTTCAAAATCATCATCATTTAATGATATAATGTATTCGCCAAGTATAAAAATATCTCTCTATATATAAAAATACCTTTCATTACCCTTGAATAAAAATAAGAGCAAACTATCTACAATTCTAATTTTATTATATGTAGTAGATAAATTTATTCCTTGTGTTGAAGAAATTCTTTTCTCTCTAATACATATATTTAACATTGCTCTTTCGCTAAAGTTTTGGTTCAAGAAAAAGTAAGATTATTTTGATCAAATAAATCAAAATATTATTTCTAATGGACTCTAATGGAATAGATGAAATTTTACAAATTTCATAATGCTAAAAAAAATTTAATTTTAGCATACCTCGCTTCGTAAGCCACAATCACCTATGAGCTTTATAAATTGATTGTGATATTTTCCTTTGACTAAAACGCATTTATTTACTAAATATATTAATTATTACATCAATAAAACTGTTATCTCTCATATCTCTAGGCTTTAATCTATTTAGATATTCATTCAAATAATAGCTTAAGTAATAAGCTTATCTTAACTATCATAGCTTTATCTAAATTATTTATTTTTAATCCAATACATTACCGATCTTTAAATGAAAATTCTACTTTTAGCATTAATTAAACAAATTATACATCTTTACATTTAGGGTAATTACAATATTCTTATCTCCTCATCAATTAAAAAAAATTCAAGTTGAAAATACCTTAATTTAAGATAATTTAAATACTAATGAGAGAAAGAAGAGGAGTGGCGAAAAAAATGCTTATTGTATATTAATACTCATCAATATTCTTTTATGATTTCTTACATCAATAATCTTTATTTTTCTTTTTTATATCCTAGTATTTTCGAATATATGTTTTATCCATTTTGCGGTAAGTTTTTCTTGCAAACTATTTTGTTTTAATCGCTCAGTTAAAAAATCAAAATCAATAAGTTCCATATTCTGATCTTGATTGCTGCAACTATAAACATAACTCTCTTCTCCTGTTTTTGTATTTATATTTCGCTGCACACACTGAGCACAAATCCCCTTCATCATACACTGCATAGGTGAATTAACCGAAGATATAGCTATACAATCTGATCTAAAATATGGCCTTAAAATCGTTTTTCTTGCTTTATTTATGATATTCATCATCTTATCAGAGCCAACAACAAAAATTTTATTTATAGCGTCTAAATTAATCCTAGTACTACCCAATGTTCCTCTTTGATAAGAAATCATTGCATCAATTATATTTCCATGAAAAGATTTATCTTGATTTCTATTTGTTTTTATTAATCCTTCTTCGCATGCCCAAACCACTATACTTGATGCATCCTCTATTAATGCTTGTTTAAATACATCACTTAATTTTCTATAACCAGCAAAATACAAAACTTTTTTTTTCTTTCTAAGACAAACCTTTCCTATTGAAAGGAGTACTGCATTTCCAACTCCACCGCCAATTAACATTATACTATTCTGTACATCTTTATTCATGTATGAATATGATATGGAAAGGGAGGGATTCGAACCCTCGACATATTTTCATATGCGTACGCTTTCCAAGCGTGTACTTTAAACCACTCAGCCACCTTTCCGCAAAATACTTTTTCATAGAAAAATGCTTATTTACAATAATAAAAAATCACAACTTTAAACAAACTTAAGCTATAAGATTTTATATATACACAAAATTTACAATAAAAAACTTAAAACATTCTAAATTTGTTTTTTTTAAATTAAAAATTTTTATATAACTTACTCAAGTAAGGCAAATTTATACATAGCAAACCCAACATGAAGAAAAACAAATAACACAATTATCTATTTCATAGTATATTATCTTTACAATTTTTACTATCTCTAAACAGCTACTGAGCTAGTATTACTAGGTCTGCACAAATGTCAGTTATTCATACTTACATATAAAAGCATTCTCGAATTTTCTTTTATCTATTACTTTTTACCTTTGAACAACTGAGCTTTTAATATTAAACTAACTATCTTTACTCATGAAATATGCTCTACATAAAACTAAAACATAATTCTATTATATATCTCTCACAGAATCCTATAACAATTTTTTTATTTTAATAATAGACCTATCATTATTTAGAATTATCAAATCGAGAGTTTTATCCGCGAATATCGTAGATTTTACACTACATTTACTCAGACTCTTTACAACCTGCAAAAAAACATCTCAATATTTGAGAGCTTAAAAATACCTTTCAGGTAGATTAAGACATTTCTTTCCTAGAATAAAATTATTATTTGATATTTTTATCAATTTTATACAGGCAACAAACTTTATTTTACTAAATGCAACACTACTAGATTAAAAAAGCATTTAAAATTTGTAAAACATATCATATCAATATATAAAATTTTAACAAGTAACTCTTCAACAAATTTCTCTAGTAAAAAAAGAATCCAAATAAATCTCTGATTTGATTGATTAAATCTAAAAAGTTAACATACAAAAATAATATCATTTAGAAAATATTCTTTATAAGCACATTCGCATGCATCTTCTCTTATCTCACACCCCCCACACGCCGCCGATAGAAGGGAAAGTATCACATAACAAGTGCAAAAAGAGCATTAAATAAAAAACAGCAGCTTTGCACACACAAAAATACCTCTACTTTTAAACAGTCTACTTTTTCCTAAGCTAATTTTGCTTGCTACATATACAAAAACTTTTCTGACTGACCTATTTTATAAGAATATATAGCGCACTGTACACTCAAGCGTAAAAAAAAGAAGAACTTTTGATATCCCATTACTCTCTTTCATTATATATAATTCACTATAAATAAATAACAGAATATATTCACTACCTCCTCTCTTTTCACAAAAAAAATAAAAACATCCCCTTTCTCTTAGAAGTGGGCACAAAGCAAAACAGCGAAAATATTTCGTGTTTTTTTACAATACTCGCCTCGATAAAAACAATTAAAAACACACGCAAAACTTAAAATACTTAAAAAGAAAATTTCACACCAGTAAGAAATAGGGCTCCTTTATTATTAGAAGAAGAAGTCAAATTGGCATCACTTCCTTTTGTAAATTTATAATTGTGAGTTTGCATCTCATCAGTAGTAAAATAATGAAGTGTTGCATAAGGAATAAATTTACTTTTACTACAAGCATGTGAAAGATCATACTGAACACCAAGAGCAACATCATGAAGCTGATTCCCACCAGCCATTGTGCTACCAAAATACGTTAAGCTTGTATAAAAAGTATCATATTGATATCCAGTACCAGCAGTCCAATACAAAGTGCTCTTATCATCACCAACAAATCGATCTTCCAATATCTTTAACCTTTTACTATCATCATCATTGGTACCATCAGAAGTAACCTTAACATATTCACTAATATCATTCAATTTTTTAATCCCTTTTGGTTGACCAGATTGAGCTAAATATGCCAAAGAAGCGGCAAATCTCATACTCTGATCCTCATTGATCTTATAGTCAGCGCTTATACCAAAATTGACACCAATTAAATTATCATATTCCACAAACTCTTTATAAAAATGCTTACTTTTATCTGGCTCTTTCATCTTACCAGCTTCGCCAACTATGGAAGTTTTAACTTTTATGTCATTTCGATGCGAATCATATTGATAAGACGCGCCAACGCTCATCATGTGTGCATAATTTGGACCAACGTGTCTTATTACATTATCGTTTTCTTTAAAAAGAAACAAATCATTCTCATAGCGTGGTGAATAACTCAAACCAAATCTTGCACCCATATAATCCGGTGAGTAGTAAGCAATTCTAAAAGGCAATGTAATCAGAGCATTTTTTTTGTACTCTTCGCTCATGCGAAAAGAAAACTTCTCGCTTGCACTCGAAAAACTTTCAGTATAAAGACGCGGTGTCACATAAAATGGGAAAGTTGCATCAATTCCTTCTACATTTACTTTTCGAAACCAGTCACTGTCTGCAGCTCCATCAACAGTTGCAATCCTCGTCGCATCAAGTCTCATAAGAACTTCAGGACCAAACTGATAACCAAGCTTTAAATTACCATATTTTGAATTCAAAAACACATGTGCACCACTACCTCTTGCAGCATTAATACCTTGTAAAATCCTACTACCACCTTTTGTTGCAGAAACGTGGAATTGCATATCGGCACCATAAAGAAAACCCAAATCTTCGTTTTTTTTCTCAGCTCTCAAATGTAACATTGCATCTGAAATCATGCCCATATCGTCACTATAATCACCAACATTCCCTATCATATGAGGAAATATCGGATTTGTAATGCTTCGCTCATTCTCAATATTACCATAATAACTCTTGGATTTACCAGGCATAACGTTATAGAATTTGTACTTCCCGGAATTTGATACTATCTTAGCATAACCCTGAACATCAATAACTCCACCAAAAGTAATTCTCAAGCAATTTGCCGCCCAATCATTATCAATAACATTAATATCACCAACAGAAATAGCAGAACTTGTCACATCTCTTTCCTGTATGCCTTTTCCAACAGATTTGGTTTGAGCTTTAGCCATTTGAGTTTTAGAATTTCTAGTTTTAGATCCTTCTACATGAAGGTTTTCAGCATTGAGAGTTTTCGCTTTTTTTGCATTTGCAAGCTCTATTTCTTCTTTTTTTTTGTTTTCTATTGGCTTTAACTCTTCATTTTTATTAAAGTTCTCTTCGCTGAAATCTTCAGTTTTCTTTTTTACATCAGTATTACATAGTTTATTCATTTTCTCTCTTAGTCTTTTATTCGATGCTTTCATAGCCTCCATTTTTCCAGAAATAACTGCATTCTCTTGCTTTTTTGTATTTTCATCAGAGAAGTTCGTAGCAAAACTGCTAAAAGAACACAAAGCCAACAAAGAAGCTACCACAGTCCCAGTATAAGTAAATTGTTTCATGAAACGCCCCCAAAAATCAAAATTGTCATCTTAAAAATAGTATAAAACGTTGAAAACTCAACTAAAAGAAACTTATAGCTGAAACAAAAATAAAATGCAACACTATAAAGAACAACTTTCTTAGTATTAAGATACACTTATTAAAAAGTAGTTATTTAACATATAAGTTCTATTATAAGTGCATAATTTAATTATATAAATTACTCTGTGTAAATGTAAATTTTTCATGATACCATATACATGACCAATTAAACTGGAGAAATTTTGCATAAATTGTTTCAATACAACGCTTATCGAACAAAGTAAAAATAAGTGACGTCTACATAGATTTTTACATATTACTATTAATTTAAAGCTGTTGAGATGGATAGTACTATAAGTTATTTTAAGTGAATTACTTTTCACATGATTAATTTGATACTATCAAATTTCAGTGAGTAAGTGCATTCTAGCACGCATTAAAAATAAAGCAAAAACAATAAGCAAAATATCAAATAGTAAATTTTACTTAAAACTTAAAAAGCAAAATTACACTGCACCATAGTACATAACAATAATACTTGAAAGACTTTGGTATAGATTACTATTCTATATCTAATAAATAATTATTTATATGCAACAAGGTTGTGTTTGCAATCAAAAAAATCATGAAAACACGCTAAAGTTTTATTTTTTTTTAATTTTAAGTAATAATCTTCATGTGAAGAGAAATTTGTATTTATATTGCAAATATAAAGTTCCTAAATCTAAAAATGAATTTTTTTAAAAAGTAAACGTTCTCCGCTTAAGAATAAGCTAGAAACGAAAATACTCATTATGTTTTATATTTAAGATTAAAGATCTAAAGAATAATTTATAATAACACTCATTTTAGTACTCCTTTGCTAGTTTTAAACTATGTGATTACTCTAATTTAATAAAATGCATCTTTAATTAAAAAATGCTTCAAATCTTTTTACTCAAATATAGTAAAGATTACCATTGGTAATTTGTGCAATTTATTTTGTGAACCTGTTTCATCGCTTTTGATGAGATCCTAAATTAACATATTAAAAAAGCAAGAATCAAAATTAAAGATTTTTGAAATTAAATTAATTTCATAAACCACGGTACGAATAAAAATCAATTGCTAAATAATCACTTTATATTCTTAGCTCGTTCTAACATAAAGCAAAAGTTTGTATTGTAAATTTTTGTAATTCTAGAATTTCTGATCATAACTACCATATAAAATTCACAATAACACTCTGTGTTAACGATTATTAATCGCAAGTAAAAATTTGAATGAAAAATTCTAAAACGCACACAAGGCAGTATCATTAGTTTTACTTAAAGTCATCTCATTTGGATATATAATTTTGAAAATATTCAAATTACTAGTTTTTAAAGACATGCTATTAATATTTACAATAATTAAAAATAATCTACAAAAATGACAATTTCTTTTAGATTTAGGGCCAAAGCAACATATCCTAATATCTTGTGCGTTATCATTCAAAAAAAAACAAACAGAAAATCAACTCTTTAACTCTAAATAATTAGAATAACGCTAAATATTACTCTAAATTTACTCTGAGTATTATGGAAAAAAAAATACTCTTAGTCAATTTAAGCTTAAAAGTTTAAATTAAATAAAATTTTTTGATGTAAAAGCAATTCTACAATTAAATAAATTATGCTTAAATATAAAAAGCTATTTTACTAGAAAATAAGTATAATTCATTTATATTCTAACCTTCTTATTTAATTAAGATAAATATGTAAGAGTTTGTTAATTAAAGCATTACTAAATAGTGCTTAATTTCTATTAAGAAAATAGATAGATCAAAAGTTAATTAAAAAAATAAACCTTGCAAATAACTACATCGTAGTAACACATAGTTATTAAAGCTGAAGAAAATTACAAATTTTTATAATAATTCATGCATTGAATTGACAAAAACGATATGAGAAAGCACACTCTTGTGTAAAGAACAAAAATCCTATTACATTTAAAATTATCCAAGTGACAGATCAACTTAATATTAAATTTTAAACAACTTTAAATCAAAAAAAAATAAAACATGAATATGTTATCTCCATTCTAAAGAAAACAAGATATTTACTATGCAAATGAATTTTTATAAAATCTGATTATATTTCTGAATAAGCTGTATAAAACAAAGTTATGGAGGCTTTATATACTGCAAGTAAGAAAAGATGGTGCTGCAAAATCTGTTTGCCAGAATAATTAAAAGGAAAAGATCGTATTAATTTTAGAACTTTTAATCAAGCTGCAGAAAATTGATTAAAATCAAAAAGAAAATTTATTCAATAAACCATTAATTAATATTTAAAACGCAAAAGCAGCAGAAAATGTCAGAAAATTACTTAGAGTATGTTAAAGATGGATACGATGATTTGCTTGGTATATTGACCATAAAATGATAGATTTTTCCTTAGTTGATTCTATGAAAAAGGGATATGTTAAAGCAACAATAAAAGTTGTCCATATAATATACAATTCATCAATAATAAAATTGACCACGAGCTATTAATACACAATATCAATTTACTTCATAAAGTATGAATATTTAAAAATGGATATTTAATGTGTAAAAATACAAAAAATCAAGATATATTTGACATACCAAACAAGAAATCTTCTATCCTAGAACTACAAAGTTCTATCAAATTTTGCTCTTCAGCATCAAATTAGTTTAATTATCGGGAGTTGTTGATTTCAAATCAAAACTGTAAAAATTCAAACAATACACTAAAATTGTTATAAAGCACTTTTACAAAATTACTACAGTAATAATTTTTAAGATTTTATTATAAAATAGAGTGGGGTGCTCTTTGTACTATTTAACTGTAATGCAGAAAACACATTTAAGGTGATAATCGTGTTACTATACACACCATCAATATAAGGATCTACCCTCTAAACGAAAATTTTCACGTATATCAACGATATACAGAAATATAGTTCAAAAATTATCTGAATAATACAATATCTGATATGGATCAGATCATGAAAATTATTTTTAAAACTACAACTTAGCTTTAAATGAGATTTATACATAAATTTAAATTTATTTGTGAGATCGAAATATTTTGTCTGTTAATATTGCATTTATCATTAAAATTGTAAATTTAGTATCACTACTAAAAATAGTTTTAGATTTAAGAAATGTTCTTTACAGCAATCAAATATGAACTATGTTCATAGTTTAATAATTATATTTTTAATCGAAAAAAATCTTTTAAAGCTAGTAAATAAAGCTATTAGATTCATTCTAATACTCAATTTAATTCAACTGTAACATTTACAACGTAAAAATTCTACAGTATATCTTTAAATGATACATGTAAGGCGATAAGCATGAAAATTAAATATGAAAAATATTTTTGCCATAAAATCTAAACTTGAATAAGTTTAGTTTAAACTAAAGAAGTTTTATTAATTATGATATGCTGATTAATATTTTCAAAAATCTGAATAATTGTAGGAAAACAACATTACTGAATAAAAACTCTAGTCAAATTGTTTTTAATGAATTTAAAGATAAGAACATTGCACTTAATAGATGTGATAATACCCACACAAAGGCACAAGTTTTATGTCTGTTAAACGCATTCTCTTTAAATAATTTCAAAGAAGAGTTTTAATAAATAAGAACTTAAAACTAAAAATAGTTCTCCGATATAACTGTATCATACGTTTTTCACGCTGAGATTTATAAGTTTTTAATTTGAATTAAACAATCTTCTTAAAAATTTTAAAGAGCAACTTCTATTATAAAACCTATTTACTGCTGGTAAATCTCTATAAATTTAGAATAATTTTCGAATTAGATAAATTTACTTTTACTTTAAGTAATAAAAATTTACATAGTTAAAATTTAATTTATTAATTCTAAATAGAATTTTTATAAAGAAGCAAGCGTCATCAAGCACTTAAGATAAGGTTTTGCGATTCGAGTCTGATTTTTCAATTTTTAATTGCATTTTTTATATATGATAACAAAATGCTTATTGTAGGAAACGTTAATCTAAGTAATCGTGATGCATTATAGATACAGATGCTTTGCATTTCTCGCTTTCCCCAAATCGGGTTTATAAAATGTTCAACATAAAGTTCTAGTTTTGTAAAAATAAAAATATGAACAAATTCATGTTATATATTCTAAGTCTATTTAAAAATTTTTACTTTATGTGTACTTTTCGTACTATCTTCAATATCTTAAAATTTTGACATTAATGAGGGAAGAAAAACTCATTAAAAAAGCTTAGGGCGATTTGAAATGTGTGCTTTTTGACTATCATTTCAGAAAAATTGAATCTTGATAAATACATAAAGTAATTGGAAAATTACAAGTTGCTTGAAACCAATCCTTTATACATTATGGAAGATGTAATCTCATTACGATAAATTATAGATTTAGTCAAATAATCTTAACCATTATATATCATTTCAATTGTATTTTTTTTAAATTATCTATTTCGAATAGAATTCGAGAATTTTATTTCTATTCAATAAACTTACAAGAACTTACAAAATATTATTTTTATAAATATCTTTAGTTGTTCTAAGTTGATCTTTGGTAGCGTTAATTAATTGCTTAGAAGCAACAAATTTCTGTAAGACTATTAAACACATATTTTGTGGTCTATATATAATCACTTTCATAGTGTGCCGATTTTAGATCTTAATTTTAAATTATACTGATTAATTTAACTAGATATTTTGCACTATAAAAAGCTTTGTGAATGCCGATTATTTTAATGCCTATATTAGGCTTACCATTTTTAAAGGATGTAACACAATACGATCGAATTTTGTCTTTAAAATATTTAAATTATTTAGTATTTTACTGTTGTGCTAATCGTAACTTATTTTTTAAATAAGTGTTTTTACATCTTAAAGCAAATAAATTCCTTTAAGATTAATTAAATAATAAAAATGTAAACAATGCAACACCAATATTTACTAATGGAATGAGCTCAATGTCTTGCAGTTTAATGATATTTACTTATTTTTTTAAGGACGACAACAAAAGTAATTAAAATAATGCATCGCGCACCCTATCGTATAAAATTATTTGCTATACAAAAAATAATATCTAACTCTCATTTGTAAAGTCCATTTTTACATATCGTAACACATCATCGATAAAAATTTTTAATTACATATCAATTACAATATAATTGTTAATTGCTTCATTTAATTTTTTACTACTTAATTTTTACTAAAATACCAATTAGGGTAAAAACCGTAATAATGTCTACTACTTTTATTAATTTTCAAAATTAAATATTAATTTTTCCAAAAACTCGTGATCACAATATTGACATGTATTGTTTTTATCGAACGATAATTTCAACAAATATTGACATGTAATAGTGTCTTTAATTATAATGTTCGCGAATTCTCTGTTTCAAGAAAAGAAATGTCTATTCTGGCAATTAATACCGTGAATATCGGCAGCTCAATAGCGATCATTGAAGATAACGGTAATTGTTTTATAGAACGTAACTTCATTGATCATAGTCATGGAGAAACATTTTTTCAGATTCTAAATACTTTATTTGATAGATATGGTTACAATTATGACAAAATAAAGTATTTAGTGGTAGTAGTTGGACCAGGAAGCTTTACTGGAATTAGAGCTGGCATATCAGCCGCACAAGGCATAAATCTTGTTACAAATAAGCCTTTATGTGGGGTGAATGCACTAGAGGTACAAGCGTATGCGATATCTATACTCTATACAAACAATAAAAAAAATATCAGAGCTATAATTAAAAATAATCGTGGATTTTACACGCAATTATTTAATTTTGATTTATTGCCATTATCAGAGCCGGTTTTAGCTTCTAAAGCCATGATAAGTAGTTATGAAACGACAAATAATAATGACATCACCTACATGGACTGTGATCTACCAGATTTAGATGCTAGTTATGCAGGATTATTAGTTCGTTATAAATTAGAAAATAAACAAAAGTTAAATGAAGTCGATGCTCTTTATTTAAATGAACTTCAGTATATGAAATGATTATAACCACTAATCATTTCATGAATTATAAATTTGGCTGAAGTCAGCCTGTCTATTTATTATTCTTCCTCGTCTATTTCTTTGATACATGCTCGAGTATTTTAATATTGTATTTTAGTTAAATTTAATTATTAATATAAATTACCAGTTCTAATTTTCTCTATCAAATGCAATTTATATTGCAACCTCTTTCTATTTGAATATCTTGAAATATTTAATTTCAAGTGAATTGCACTTTACTAGAATAATAATCTCTTAAATATTAATTCTCTTAATTAAACTCTAACATTATGATATTGAATCATATATTCTCTAATATTATTAGATTATGGTTTTATCAACTTATCAATAAAAATGTATCTGTTTAGTAAGTAAATTGGACAATTTTTTTCTTACCTGAAGCGATATGATTTTGTAAAATTATGTATTTTTTGATATTAGATCTCCTCAGAGATTTGATTATATTTAATGTTATCACTTCGGATATATTAAAGAATTTTACGTTTTTGAGAAATTATCATTTTTAATTAAAAAAGCGTGCTTTATACAAGTAGTTATATTACTAAAGCAGGGCTATTAACCTTTAGAAGTTGAAAGAAAATAAATTTACTAAGAAAATTTCTATCATATATTTCTCCATATTGATGCTTATTATACTATTCACTACTTTGGAATCCGTATTCAGAATAACATAAAACTTAAACTTTGAAAAATATTTAAAATATTAAATAGAAGTAATATTTCTCAGTTGAGAGGTTACATATTATTAGATACAATATAAATTGTTAGCGAACTTTATATTTTATCTTAAATAAAAATTGTTTTATTATAATTGAGAAAATCTTTCTCTTTAGATCTAGAGAAGATTTAAACTGTAAAATTTAAGTTATTACAAGTATCTTTTTACTTGTATACGTTTAAAAAAAAATCTCAGATAAAGATCTAAGTTATTAATCAAAGAACAAAACAATAGTTAAAGATCAAGTTTATTTATATTAAATATATTATCGAAATTTACAACTAAATCATTATACATATATTAACCTATCTGTGCTTTCTAAAGATCAAAAAACACTTCTCTCCAGTAATTCATCGAAATATTTATTCTTAATAAAGCGAAGAAAATCTATTCCCAGCAAATCGGCGGACAGATGCCTAATTTCAAGCAAATTGTTCTAGCGTAATATATAAGCCATCTAAAACTTTAATATTCTATTTTAGAAACAACAATAATAGTCAATCTCAAAAAATTACAATCTAATACTCGCAATTATGAGTCTATATACGACGCAATTGCACTAAAAAGTAATATTTTACAAAAATAATCTGTAATAAACTTACAAAATAAAATTTTTAACATTATCTACAAATACGGAAAACTATCAACTTCAGGTGAAAAAATTTACCACAAAATCATAAAAAACCCTTTTGTCTTTACGAAAACAATCTTAAATATAAGGAAATTTGCACGCATGAATCAAATTAATTTAAATTAATTTAAGACAAATTAACTTGTAAAACTTTCTAAACCACTATTTCAAATTTTACTTCTTCCAATAACATTCATTCTCTCGGAGTATCTTGCTCCTTCTATTCTTTATCATTCTAACACATAATGCCTAGAATTTAACATTCTAAAAATCTCAGTCTTATATTTTAAAACGCAACAAAACATATAAATTTAACTGCTAAGAAACTTATTCATAATACAAATAAATAAAATATTTAATAAAAAAGGTTGTCAAGTTTTCTAACTTGCATAGATTTACCAATACGTATTATACTAATTCCTACTAAAAAGGGTATATAAACATATTATGTAACTTTCATAATTTGTGAATTATATAGAAATTTAAAAATTTAAAGGTGTAGCCTTGTTGTATTAGATAACAATCTTTAAATTTATATAGTATTATAAAAATCAAAGAATAGGAGATAGATAGTTTAACGATTTCCCTTACATAATTTACATAGATTTCAAGATAAGCTAGATAACTCAATCTCATTATTAGATGAGAAGATTATGCAATAAGTTATTAAGTTTTTGTTCTCATCATCAAAGTAATATATTCTACAGTAGTAGATATCTAACATTATTTTAATCTAAGTATACGATAACTTGGAATTCACAATTCCATATTGAATAATACAAAAATTGTAGAAAAAATTTATTTTTGAGATTAAATTATATCTAGAAAAAATCTAACGTCTCATATGAAATTTAAATCGATTGTTTTGTGCATACTAGACGGTTGGGGAAATGGGGTAAATGATAGCAGATATAATGCTATTAGCAACGCAAATCCATCTTGTTGGAGGTATATAAGCTCTCATTATCCAAAATGCAATTTATATGCCTGCGGAAGTGATGTTGGCTTGCCAGATGGTCAGATAGGCAATTCAGAAGTTGGTCACATGAATATTGGCAGTGGCAGAATAGTGATGCAAAGTCTACATCAGATTAATCAAAAAATGACAACAATAGAAAACAATACTAATCTACAAAATTTTATTGAAACTTTAAAAAGCAAGCATGGTGCATGTCATCTGATGGGATTGATTTCGGACGGCGGTGTTCATTCGCATCAAGAGCATATTGCAATTTTAGCAAACAAAATATCGCAACACGGAATTAGAGTAATGATACATGCATTTTTAGATGGAAGAGATACATCGCCTAATGCAGGAAAAAAATGTATTCAAAAATTTGAAGAGAATATAAGAAATTATGATATAAAAATTGCTACTGTCTCTGGACGTTATTACGCCATGGATCGCGACAATAGGTGGAAAAGAACAATTGAAGCCTATAAAGCTATTGCGTTTGCAAATGCATTTTATCATGACAATGTTATATCATTGATCGATGATAGCTATCAAAATAGTATAACTGATGAATTTATCAGACCTACGGTAATACGTAATTATCAAGGTATAAAATCAGAAGACGGAATCTTATTAGCTAACTTTCGTGCCGATCGTATGATACAATTAGCAAGTATTTTGCTTGGCAAGACAGATTACACTGAAGCGGTAAAATTCTCTTCGATTTTAAGTATGACACAATACGGAAAAAATTTAGAAATTCCTTGTCTTTTTCCTCCTACATACATTCCTAATACTTTGGGACAAGTGATAGAGTGCAACAAATTACGACAATTACGTATTGCAGAAACTGAAAAATACGCTCATGTAACTTTTTTTTTTAATTGTGGAAAAGAAGAACCTTTCTTTGGCGAAGAAAGAATTCTTATTCCCTCGCCAAAAGTTAAGACTTACGACTTACAACCTGAAATGTCAGCTTTTTTACTTACAAAAAAGCTCGTAGAAAAAATTCATTCTCAAGAATTCTCACTGATAGTTGTAAACTATGCTAATCCTGATATGGTAGGTCATACAGGTAACATGAAAGCAGCTCAAAATGCCGTGTTATCAATAGATAACTGTCTCATTAAATTACTTAATACTATTACAAGTATTAGTGATACTGCACTAATTATTACGGCAGACCACGGAAACATTGAATGTATGTTTAATGAAGAAAAAAACGTACCACACACAGCGCATACTTTGAATACAGTGCCATTCATTATATGCTCTAATTCTTATTATAATTTTAACCTGAGGAATGGAAGATTGTCTGACATCGCACCTACAGTTTTAAAACTGCTTGGGATTAAAATTCCAGACGAAATGACAGGTAATTCATTAATTATGAAATTTTGATTATTTTATCATAATAAATACTTTAATATTTAGGTATAACTAGTATTGCTACTTTTTATTCTATTCAAGATTTTATTATTACTATTTTTCATACATATATTTTATATAATCATTTGTAATTATTTGCATTTTTACTTAATTAAAAAATACATCTTGCAATTAAAACTATCTATACTAATACTAGTAATAAATACTAATAATAATTTTATTAGTATTTATAGATAGTTTTAAAATTACAAAAAAAAACTTTCGTTTAAATTTAAAGGTTACTGTTATTTCTCAGAAATAAAAATTTACTGATTTAAAAATATTCTAATGTAGAGGATTGTTATCTTTTATTAAGGCTATATTATAATCTATATACGTTACAAAAATTATTTTTATAATATAAAAATACAGATAAAAATTGACAAATGAATTCAACATGTAGAAATCATATCTAGAACGGACAGTGTTTTGTAATGCACAAATATAACTCTATACTTCTAGAGTCATAAATAAACCATCTTCAACAAAATATTAATAAGTAAAAGTATTTTTTTGACATTTATTAAAATAAAAGATAAATTGAGAGCTTATATCTCGAAACGATCATGATCAAAAATAAATAGATATTTAAACATCTCTTTTAAAGAGACAACAATTCAAAATACATTAAAATAAAATAGAAGTTTTAATTATCACTTATAAAAGTGAGCTACTTATATTATTTTCTTTTGTAGGGTTTTTGCATACAATACCTTGTTAATTCAATATTCGATAGAATCGTAACATATCTTAATGTTGGAAAACGCTCTTTTCAACCTATCAACAAAAATGTTTGTAAAGTGCACCTACTTAAGAATCAAATAGGATACTCTTCAGATTGAACTAAGTGTTAGATTTCTTTATTGACATAGCTAACAATTCATTAAAAAAAAACTTAATATCACTAACACTATTTATATTTTTTATATTAATAGACTGATCAATTCTTTTTACCAAATTAGATAAGATCTTATTAGGTCCAATTTCGACAAATTTATTAACATTGTGACTCAACATATATAAAACCATTTCCCTCCATCTTACTTTGCTTGTGATTTGCTTAGCAAGTAACTCTCTTATTATTTTTGGATCATTTTCTTCTTTGGCCGTGACATTTGAAACAAAAGGAATTAAAGGTCGCGCAACTGTAATACTTCTCAAAAATTCTAAAAGTTTTTCATCAGCGGGCTTCATGAGAGACGAATGAAAAGGCCCACTAACTTCTAACTTAATTAATTTTCTAACGCTTGAATTTTTAAATAAACTAGGTAACATGTCAAGTGCATCCGTAGTACCGCTGACCACCACCTGTTCATTTCCATTATCATTTGCAATTTCACATACTCCACCGAGTTTAGCTGATTCTAGTATATCTTCTATTTTATTTATTCTTGCGCCAAGCAATGCAACCATTCCACCTTTGCATTTCAAAGAGGCTTCATGCATTGCCTCGCTTCGGATTTTCAATAGTTTAATTGCAGACTCAAAAGTCAATGCTCCTGCAGCGCATAATGCTGTATACTCACCAACTGAATGTCCGCACACATACTGAACGTTGCAATCAGGAAAAGGAAATCTGCCAAACATATATTCCATAACGCGTAAAGTTGCAATTGACACAGCCATTATTGCTGGCTGAGCATTTTTTGTAATGATTAGTTCTTCAACAGGGCCTTCAAAAATCAAATTAGACAATTTTTTACTTAAAATACTATCTACTTCATTAAATACCTGCCTTGCAGCAGAAAACTCTCTATATAATCCCCTTCCCATTCCTACAAATTGAGAACCCTGACCAGGGAAAGCAAAAATCATGATCAATTATTATCTATTCTTTATTAGAAATAATACTTTGTTTATATTTGTCAATATTTCAAAAAATATAATTGACTTGATGAATAAAATCTACTACTCTGCCCTTTAGAATTTTGTAGGTAGTAATGGTAAAGGTTGATTATCATAAGATAACTATAATCATGACAAATGGTTGTGAATTCGAAACTCGCTCCACTTATGGAAAAGAAGGCGATAAAATAAAGCTTGACAGGGATCCTTTGACCCATCCCGCGTGGACTCGAAATTTGACAAGCGCGTCTGCGAGCAAAACTAGCAAAATAGCTAAATTTAAAAATAAATATGGAGATATATTCTAAATATTGTTCTCTCTAATTATAAGCATGCGTAAGTATAAAAATATAGCGTACGTTGCTTCTAAATCGCCAAAGTCTCAAGAAATTTCCGGGTTGTTGCAAAAATTTAATCTTGTTGATATAGCAAACAAAGATAAATCGAAAATTGACTTACTTATAGTTATTGGAGGTGACGGTTTTATGCTGCGCACTCTACATAATTATGTAATAGGAAACAAAAACATAGATGTATATGGACTAAATACTGGTAATGTTGGATTTCTTATGAATAATTACTTTAATTGTGAAATAAATCTTATTGATAAAATAGAATATGCAATACCAACTCAGCTCACTTTGTTAAAAACAGAAGCTACAGATATAATAGGCAAAAAATATCATTTTTTAGCAGTAAACGAAGTATATATTTTCAGAAAAGCTAATCAGGTAGCAGAAATGAATATTTCTATCAATGACAAATTAAAAGTAGAAAAATTTAGAGGAGACGGAATAATATTGTCTACTTCAATCGGTAGCACCGCGTATAACTTTTCTGCAGGAGGCCCAATCTTACCATTAAATTCAAACTTACTTGCTCTAACTTCTATTAATAGTTATCACCCGAGACACTGGAATGGAGCATTAATCTCAAATGATACAGTAGTACAAATTGACATTAATGACGTAAAAAATCGTCCAGTGATTATAGTATCAGATTATAAAGAATGTCATAATATATCACAATTAAAAATACAGAGAGATAATGAAAACACAGTTACTCTACTTTTTGATAAAAATCACTCATTGGATGAAAGAATATTTGATATGCAATTTTTATATTGAGCTTTTCATATTCTTCTTAGATTAATATTTGTTATGATTTAGTAATCATAATCTAGTCAACATCACAGTATTGATAATTATACTTCTCGCGGTAAATGTAAAATTAATAGCAAATTTACTTACTTATCTAACTAGAAAGACTATTAATGTGCAATTTTTCTTATCAAATGAGTATTAAATACTATATTTAACTTCTTTAAATACCAAATCATAATGAATTACGATTCATATTAATTAAATTCGATAACTAAAAAGAGATAGAAAGATTTTTTAAAAAATTTAAAAATAAAAAATTAGAACCATAGAGCATATTACAAATCTCTAATTGAAATAAACTAAGATCTTGCCATTGCATCGCAATATATAAATCGATCAATAAAATTCTGCAATAAAGAATTTAGATTTAATAGAAAAATAGACGCAAAATAATAAAATTTTTTAAAAAATCAAGTCTCAAGATTTGCAATCAAAAACATTCATATTTTCAAATCTTTAAATGTAAGTGTTTAAAAATTAAAAATAAAAACATGAGCTTATAGCTTGATAATTTTTCATAAAACTTATCAATAGGTCATTTAATAATGATACAAAAATTTTGTGAAAAATTTGTTATTTTAAGGATAAAATCAAAAATAATAAAGTGTCGTACCATTAATTAAAATTAATACCCTTCTTGATTTAAGGAAATAATTCATCTAACTTCTAACAGAAGAAAGCGAAGAAAATATAACAGTTATGTATGAAGCGCATAAAATTACAGAAACTAATCAAGATATTAAAACGTATATGATCAATATTGGTTTGTAAAACAACTTTTTATTGCAAAACAAGAAAATAATTGACTTTAAGAGTCTTTTTATTCTCAAAACAATTAAAAATTAATAGATTTTCACAAAAAGTAAAACGCATCATTGAAGCAAAAAGATTTTTACAACTTTGTTGCAGATAGGTGTTATTATATTTTACACATTTAGAATTTTATGACATTTAAAATATTCTTACAAGATCATAAAAAAATAAAATTTATTATAGAATACAAACGTATTAAAATCTGATTTAATAATCAAATACACTTTAGTTATTGATTACAATGATTTTAGAGAAAATTAAGCTCAAAAAACAAATTCATCACAGACTTTAGATGAAATATTGAAGTCGAAAGACAAGAGTATAAACAGTTAAAATTTATGTGAATTATAAGAATAATAAACACGAAATACTTATTCAGATTTTTTACACTTAAGGCTTAAAGCTATGTCTTCCAATTATATAAAAAAATAAAGTTACTAAAAAGTTACTAAAAAATCAGTAAAAGAACCCACAAAAAGATCAACAATCACAATAAGAATTGAATATTCTCTTTCGTATTATTAATTGTAATACGCACTTGTTGCAAATATTTATACTTCTTTATTTTTAAAAGCTATTTACATTAAATAGGACTAATAAAGTAAAGTTTTGTCAAAAAAATATTTTGAATTACAATCTAGTATTTATTGTCACCTAAACATGCTTAATTGTACTTAATCGTGTATGTCTTAGTATTGTATACTAGTATAAATAAAACAAATTACATTAATTTTTACTATTTTTTAAATAGAGAGAAAAATACGGTGAAAATCTTGAAATAAATTCATTATCTTGAATAATTTTCATTCAAACAAAACTTGCTAAGAGACAATAAGAAACTCTAAAATAATCTAGATAGGAGATTTTGTACATCAAATTAAAAAATATGAGGAAAAAAAAGAATTTACTAAGCGTACGAGATCTCACAATTTACGATGTAAAAAATATAATTAAACTAGCCAGTCAATATCTAAAAAATAAAACTGTAAATAATCTTGCCTTGCAAAACAAAACAATAATTAATCTATTTTTCGAAAACTCAACTCGCACTCTCGTGTCATTTGAAATGGCAGCAAAAAGTCTTGGAGCAAACGTCATAACTTTGCCGATAAAATCCTCTTCACTTAACAAAGGAGAAAGTTTAAAAGATATGGTAAAAGCATTAAATGCAATGAATCCTGACTATATGGTAATTAGACAAGAAAACAGCAGTATTTTAAATGTGCTTGCAACGCATCTCAACTGCTCGCTAATTAATGCGGGTAATGGAGGTGGTGAACATCCAACTCAAGCACTTGCGGACTATCTTGTAATCAGTAATCATAAGAAACAAATAAAAAATCTAAAAATTGTAATATGTGGCGATATTTTGCATAGCAGAGTTGCAAGATCGAATATAAGATTATTAAAAATGTTTGGAGCAAAAATATGCTTAGTTGCACCACCAACTTTAATTTACAGATATTTTTCTGAAGTGGATTCAGCGTATTATTCATTAATCGAAGGCATAAAAGACGCTGATGTGATCATGCTTTTAAGATTGCAAAAAGAACGAATGAATAATAATTATTTTATTCCTTCGGCAAAAGAGTATTTTTATCTATATGGACTTGATTTACAAAAGTTATCATACGCAAAATCAAATGTAATTGTTATGCATCCAGGTCCAGTAAATAGAGAAATTGAGATTGGCGGTGATATAGCAGATCATGTGATTTTGCAGCAAGTAGAATTTGGATTGGCAATACGCAAGGCTGTACTATATTATTATAACTCTTGCTAATATTAGATATATAATTAGTTTTATGACAATTTACATTTAATTTTTGTATATTGATTTTGTGCACGTTAGAATTGCAGTTTTTATACTGTATTCTGTAAAATAAATACATGTCATGCTATAGATCAGTGTTGAATACAATATAAACTGCAGCAATACAATTGTTTACATTGAGATTAAAAAATATTACTTTGCAAAAATCGTACTCTGAATAGGCGTTTTTCATTTTAGATTTTAATCTAATTAAGAGCATAGGAAAAATACTATCTTGCGCAAGTTAAATTAATGCTAATATCCGACAGCAATTCACAATTTTAATTGTATACCTTATCATGTCTTAACATTATTTGTTAACTTAACATATTTGATTAGACATAATTCATTGAATAATCTATATGTTATAATTATTCTAAATAAAACCTTATCCTTACATCGAGAAGTAATATAAAAGCTTCTTTAGAAGTTATTATCGCTAAATTACAAGTTTATTGTTGTTAATATAAGTCACGTTTACATGGAAAACTAATCTTATTTATTAATATAGTATAATTTATAGTTTAATTTATACAATTTATACGATCTTTAATAAAAATTGCTTTTTAATTTTAACTTGATGATAAAGTGGAGCTTTATACATCAGTAAAATTTATACTAATATCTGTTTTATAATTTTTCTAAATTTTAATTATAGCTCTTTTCTTTTCTCTAATTTTAGAGGTTGTGTTATTTTCAATAATTTATTATTCTGCTTCCATTTTAATATTTTTACTAAGGCTTCACGTCGACATAACCTACGCAAACTGTATCACATCATTATAATATAATCATAATATAACCCTTTTTCTTCGCTGTAAGGAAAAGAATCCCCTCAGAGCTGAGTAATAAGTATTGAAGTAATGCTTTTATGATTCATATGTTAATATGTTGCATTGACTTTTATTCACATTTTTTTAATTAAAATTAATTTATTTTCTTTTTAAAACTTTTTGATTTGTTTTCTTTAAAAAGATTCCAATCTAGTAATTAAAGCAATATTCTTTGATTTATATCATAAATATAGTAGTGGAGAAGAGTTTCTCCCCATTACTTCCCATTTTCAATTAACATTATATCTTCTACTCTTAGATCTCATTATTTAATGACTTATATATTTAGGATTGTCTTGAAAAAAACGAATATGAGAAAATCTACATTGCAGGTTGTAGTTTGCAATTAATAAAAGAATCTCTTTACCTGTGAAAGGAAAGTAATATTAGAAAATATTAAAATCTCTACTAAATTAGTATCTATCAGAAATTATTTAAAAATAAATATTTAAGTTATTAACTAAGTAGACAAATAAAAAATTAAGTTAGTATAACTACCTGTTAATTGAAATTAATGTAAATACACGGAAGAATTTCTTTGATATTTCAAATGAATAACTTTATATAAGTTTAATTTAACTTCTATTATTTTAGATATAAAGTAAAATTTAATTTTAAAAATATAAAAGTAGACATAATGCACAAAATTCAAACTATGAAATATAGATGTCAATCTTAACATTTTCATTATTTAAAGTCTGTGCAGATTTTAAATACAAAATAACTACACTACTCCTACTGATATAAAAACAATCAGAGTTGGTGAATTGTTTAGTAAGTAAAATCTATCTCCTTCTCTCTAACTATTGTTTTTTATTATTAAAGATATCTCTGCTGTATCAGACATATAACTTTGTACAAAACTCTTTAAGTTCTTTTTTAAAATTATCTAAAGTTAACATTTTCTAATAAATTTACGATAAGTTGCGTTTACTTCTTAAGCAAGATAACGAATGTTAATACTAACTTTTTTAAAAGTACTTGTTTTTTTGCTTGCAATATTTTATTATTTTAATAAGTACATGTTTTATGTATGTAAAATAATGAGAAGCTTAAAGGAACTATCCTTAAAAATTAAAAATATCAGATCTGTGCAAAAAACTACAAAAATAATGCAGATGGTTTCAGCTGCAAGATTAGCACAGAATCAAAAAAAACTATCAAGCTCAAAGCTGTACATATCTAAGCTTCATGCAATTATTTCTTCATTAGTATCAGCAATTGATCAAGAGTCACTGGCAAATATTTTGAATACCGTTCACGACAGTTCTTACTTAATATTTGTTATTGCATCTGATCGCGGCTTGTGCGCCAGCTTTAATTCTGCTATTGTTAAATTTAATAAAGAATATGTAGATAAATTAATTGTAAATGATAAGAAAGTAAATATTGTATTTTGGGGTAAAAAGGCTTTTGATATGAGTAAAGATAGACTTGACTCTAAAAATATTTTAGAGATTGAAAATAGCAGGAAAATTACGCTAAAGCATATAGAATATTTAATTGATAATATCAATCTAAGTCAGTTCAATAGAATTGAAGTTTTATATAGTAAATTTTATAACACTTTTATGCAAAAACCAACATTAGAGACGATCAAGCCATTTAGTAAAAACTCATATCTAATTGATAGTTCTCTAGCTAATTCAATATTGAATTGTGATTATCAATATGAGCCACAAAACGCTGATTTTTTTTTACGATCTTTAATTCAAAACTACGTTATAGCTGTACTTTATTCCGCTTTGCTTGAAAGCTCGGTAAGCGAAAATAGTGCTAGAATGATCGCAATGGAATCGGCAAATAGAAATGCTAAAAAAATATTAAACGAACTAACATTACTCTACAATCGTTCACGTCAAGCTACAATTACAACTGACTTGATTGAAATCATAAGTGGTGCGGAGTCTTTATAAAAACTAAATAGAATAAAAAATATGGACATGCTGAACGTTGCATCTGATATTATTAATCTTATCAAGAGACAAAATCAAGATGCAGAGGTTGTAATATATGAAACTAATGAAGTTTCAGTTTCTCAACGACTATCAAAAATTGAACAAATATTGCAATCCAAAAATTGTACAATAGGAATTAGGGCTATAGCAAACAAAAACAAAGCTGCTTATATTTCCACAAATGATTTAAATACCATTTTTGATACAGTTAATCAAGTAATAGAAATGGCAAAAAACGCACCAGAAGATCCTTATATTAATTTTATAATAGATAGAGAAAGAAACAATTATATTTCTTCAGCAGACTTGGGTATTTTAGATAACAGTGTTGTAACTATTGATAATTTAAAACGAATTGCTGAAATTGCAGAAAATTCAGCTCTTGCTCACAAAAATATCATTAATTCCGAAGGTGCTTCTTCTTCACGTATCTTAATAGATACAACGTTATCTACAGTTTCTGGTTTTATTGGTTCATTCAGTAAATCGATCTTTATTAACCAAGTTTCAGTTGTTGCTGGAGGAAAAAACAACGAAATGAGGATTGGTTATGACCATGATATGGCATGTAATTTTAGCAATTTAAAATCACCAGAGTTGATGGGAAAAGAATCAGCTAAAAGAGCAATTAATCAGTTAAATTCGCGTACGATCAAAACTGGTAAATTTCCAGTTATTTTTGATAAAAGAGCAGCAAAAGAATTAGTAAGAAATTTTGCTTCTGCAGTAAATGGTAATAATATAATAAGCAACGGTTCTTTCTTAAGAAAGCATTTAAACACTCAGATTTTCAACGACGGAATCAATATTATTGATGAACCCCTATTCCCAGGTGGCATAGAATCAAGACCATTTGATGGAGAGGGAGTAGCAAGTAAAAAGAATGTACTTGTAAAAAATGGAATATTACGAAGTTGGATTTTAGACCTATATTCTGCTAAAAAGTTAGACTTAAAAACAACTGGCAATGCAACTCGTGCGTGTAACGCAGCCATTGTTCCTAAAGCAAGTAACCTCTACATTGAAAATGGTAATGTATCTTATGAAGAACTGATTAATGAAGTAAAAGAGGGAGTATATATAACTGATTTATTCGGTTTTGGCATTAATTTAATCAATGGTAATTATAGTCAAGGTGCATCAGGATTTTTTATACAAAATGGCAAAATAACATATCCAGTACATGAGATTACTGTTGCCAGCAATTTAAAAGATATGTTCAACAATTTGATTGTTGCAGATGATCTAACTTTTTCTGGGCAATTCAATTCACCAACAATTAAAATTGGCGAAATGATAGTTGCGGGCTCGCTAAATAATTAAAAAATTTAGTTGCATCAAATTCGATTTTATGTATTATAAGAAAGTAATGTTGCGATAGACTATAACATAACGGGGGTTTGCTTTTAATAGCTAGCTTCTTATGTTTCGAATTATAGTTTCAAAGTTTTCATCACATTGATAGGTTAATTAATAATTTTAGGAGTTGTTTGATATGGAATTTGGTAATATAAAGTGGTTTAATGCCGAAAAGGGTTATGGCTTTATTAAGCCAGAAGCTAAAGGAAGTGATGTTTTTGTACATATCAGTACGCTAGAACGCTCAGGAATAAGGCCTGATTCGCTTAGAGGAGAGAATAAGGAAAAAGGAATAAAGGGAGAAAGGGTAAGCTATGAACTTAAAGAAGAACGTGGTAGAAATGGAGAAGAAAAAAAATTTGCAATAAATTTAAAATTACTAGAAAGTTAATTTTATTTTATGGTAGGGATTTCTGTGAGGAGTTTTCATGAAATGAATCTTCCAATCTTGCTGAGGCAAGCTCTAGATAAGCATAATCTTTCCATTCCAACCTCAATTCAAACGCATGCAATTCCTCTTGCTCTACAGGGTAGAGATATTCTTGGATCTGCTCAAACTGGAACTGGAAAAACATTGGCATTTGCTATTCCACTAGTTACTAAATTATTAGATCGATCTAATGTTGGTTTAGCTTTAATTATTGTACCGACGCGAGAGTTAGCTCAGCAAGTAACGAATGAAGTGAGAAAACTCTTGTTTAGGAATTCTATGTTAAAGATTGCTTTATTAATTGGTGGAGAACCTATCTTGAAACAACTAGGTCAACTTCGAAAAAAGCCAAGGATTGTAATAGGCACACCTGGTCGCATTACGGATCACATTACGCGTAAAACTTTACTTACTCAAAATGTCAATATTCTTGTACTTGACGAAACAGACCGTATGTTTGATATGGGATTTGGTGCTCAAATTAAAAAAATTATGGAATCTTTACCAAAGACACGACAAACACTAATGTTTTCTGCAACTCTTCCTGCAAATATAATTAAGCTTGCTGAGAAATATCTCAGTCGACCAGAACGTGTTTCCGTTAAAAATGAAGCTATAATTTCTGCAAAAATTAAACAGGAAGTCGTTTATATATCAGAATTAAAGAAGTATGATGAGCTTCTTACACAACTGTATAAGCGTAAAGGATCTATAATTATTTTTGTAAAAACAAAACGAGGAGCAGATTTATTAGCTAACAAATTATGCAAAAATAATTATAGCGCTTTAGCGATTCATGGGGATTTAAAACAATATGAACGTGAAAAAGTTATTAGTTCCTTTCGTCAAGGTCGCAACCAAATTATGGTTGCAACAGATATTGCCTCTCGTGGTCTTGATATCCGTCATATTCAGCACGTTATTAATTACGATATACCACGGTCACAAGCTGACTACATTCATCGCATAGGTAGAACTGCACGCGCTGGAGCTGAAGGATGTGCATTATCTTTAGTTACACCTAAAGATAAAAAGAAATTATTTACATTTGTAGATAGAAATGGAAAGTCAAGTTTTGACTCCATGATAAAATTCAAAAAATGTGCTAAAAAATTTAAAAATATTAAGAACTAAATATAATAAACAAAATATTAATATTCTCAAATAAAGTGAATTGCTATATAAAGCGTCAGTTTTTCCTTATGCTCCTCAATTAGGGATTCAAATACAAAATTTTACAAAGTAATTTAAAAGATTGTTAAATATCTAGAAAAATTTCTAGAAAGACTTAGGCTATTTCAATAATAAAATACTCAAATCTTTTAGGAGCGTAATTTCAATCACACTCACAGGTAACTCAAAGCGAAAATTTTAGAATAAAATAATAGAGATATATAAAATCCTAGTAATAATGTAATTCTCATACTTGAGTAATATAATTATAAGTTTTAAAATAATAAACAATATGAAGAGAAAAAGACAAATTTTTAGCGACATGCGCAAGACGACAAACAAATTATCTAAGTAATAAAAGTATAGTCGTCGTCTTATACAATTCAAGTAGCTACAAAAGATTATAACAAAATTCTGCAATTACTAATCTATAATATTCCTAAATTGGATACGCTTACGAAGGCGTAGTGTAATATCTTGATTTTTGCTAAAAGATATCATTACACCAAGAGCAATACTTGAAGATAAAAGTGAAGAACCACCATAACTTAATAATGGTAAAGTTATACCGGTAGTAGGAAATATGCTTAACGTTACTCCTATGTTTATTATAAATTGTGCAATAAATTGAATTGAAATACCAAAAACTACCAATAAATTGAATAATTCGCTTTCTCTATATGTTATATAAAATAAGCGAGCCGAGATAATACCAAACAACATAAATGTAACTAAACACATAATCAAACCAAATTCTTCTGCTAAAACAGAAAACACAAAATCCGTATGACAGTCTGGAAGAAACATTTTAACACTACCTTCACCAGGACCGACGCCTATTAATTGACCTTTTTTGAATGCTTCCAACGATTTCATAATTTGAAAATTATCACGTTGCGCAAAAAAGAAAAAATTGTAAATCCTTTGTTTTATATGCGGAAAATAGAAGTAAGTCGTTGCAATTCCAGTTACAATTATTCCTAATATACACGGAAAGTATAAAAATGATATACACGCAATAAACATTTGACCCACAAAAGAATATGTTAAAAGCATTGACATGCTGAAATCAGGCTGCAAAAGCAATAATATAAAAACCAGTAAAAATATTGCAATTGATAAATGAACTTTAAATTTTATCCTACTAGTCAAAACGCTAGCTATAACAACAGAAAAAAAATATCTTACAAATTCAGATGGTTGAATTGAAATTTTTACAATGTATAACCACCGTTTTGCCCCCTTCGCTTCCATACCAAGTGCTACTACAGCTATCATTAGAATGACAAATAGAATAAAACCTAAAAAAGAAAGATTAAGTATGGTTTTTGTATCAAAGAAAGAAAATATTAATAATATTGTCAGCGACAAGACTATATAAAATGTATGACGGTGTATGAAATAACACTGCGGTAAAGAAAAACGCTGCGCAACAGCAGGACTTGCAGAGTGAACAAGAATAAAGCTTATAACCAACAGAAAGATTATCGGAAAAATAAGATAATAGTCTAATACTCTACACCAAAATTTGATATTCATTTTGTTCCAATTTGTAATGCAACTATCCCGTAGCTTATATTATAAAATTCAACATTCTTGAAGCCTACTTTTTCAATTTCAATCTTGAATTCAGTTTGAGTTGGAAACTCTCTAATACTTTGCACTAAATATTCATAAGCGCTACCATCTTTAACAATTAAACTACCTATTTTAGGAATTACTTTAAACGAATAAAAATCATAAAATTTTGTGAATATTTTATTTTGATAGTGCATAGGAGCAAACTCTAAACAGATAAATTTTCCATTCGGTTTTAATACTCTGTACGCTTCACTTAAAGCCTTGATACGATTGAGAACATTTCGAATACCAAATGCCATTGTACAGTAATCAAATTCAAAATCTTTAAATGGCAAGCTTTCTGCATTTGCACACACCCAACTAAAATTGGACTGATTTTTATCTATAGCTTTATCCCTACCTCTCTTTAACATATTTTGATTTATATCGCAGATTGTAATTTGAGTACTCGGCTCCTCTCTCGCTATTCTTAGAGCTATATCTCCAGTTCCTCCAGCAATATCTAAAACCTTAGAGTTTTTTGTAAAGTGTACACTATTTATCATTTTATTCTTCCACAATCTGTGCATTCCAAAGCTCATTATATCATTCATAATATCATAGCGATCTGCAACAGAATCAAACACTTTTTTAATTAATTTCAATTTATCCATAGTACATACTATACAGTAATAGTATAAAATGACCTTATAAAACTTTAATATATGTCTTTCATGGCGGGAGAGCTTACATAATAGTTTTAAATTTTAATCATTTTAAATTAATGCAATAGATTAAGAAAATGTATTATAATAAAAATTTTATAGCTCAGTAATCCATTTCAGTGACAATACAAAATGTTGTTTCTCTCATCATGATATTATCTGTGACAATTGTTGATATGGCAACAGATCTATATTCAGTTGCATTACCAAATATTGCTCATTATTTTAAAGTAGAAGGCCATGTAGTGCAGCTTACAATTAGTTTAAATTTAATTGGAATTGCAATATCTGGATTAATTTACGGTCCATTATCTGACCATTACGGCAGACGTCCGATTATGCTAATCGGTATGACAATTTTTACTTTAGCAAGTATTGTATGTTACATAGTTAACAATATTACTTTTTTAATACTCATTCGCTTCATACAAGGAATAGGAGCTGGTGTTACGGGCGTAGTTGGATATGCAGCAATAAGAGACATGTATTCAGGCAGCGAATACTCAAGAGTAATTTCAAGGTTAAATATGGTAGTTGCGCTTTCACCTGGAATAGCTCCAGTATTAGGTAGTTATATAATTTCAAGTGAGTATAGTTGGAAATTTCTATTTTTTATAATATCGCTCGCTGCAATTATTATGCTCATCTTTATTTATCTTAAATTACAAGAAACACTCACTATAAGTAAAAATAAAATTAGTATAACTGCTGTGATTGTCGGTATTCCTAAGCAATATGTATCAATACTTAGAAATTATCGATTCCTTGGATTTGCAGCTATCCATGGATTAACTTTCATGTGGCTTTGGGCGTATATTGCTAATTATCCTTTCATATTTGATTCTATGGGTATCGAAGTACAATATTTTGGTTACTTAATATCGATTATAGTTATATTTTATATAATTGGAACACTGATCAATAGAAAGTATGTACCAAAAATAGGAATTAGCAGGATGTTAATAATAGGTTTACTATTGCCAATAGTACCTGAAAGCTTGTTGGTATATTTTTATTCAATAAAAAAGTTAAACGTCTTTATTCTTCAAGCCGCTTGGATTCCAAGCAATGTAGGTATCGCATTCGTAATAAGTAACAACGTAACTTCTGCCTTAGAAACGGTCAAAAGTATAGGGCTTGGCAGTGCAGTTCTCTCGTTCTGTAATATGATGTTTGGAGCGATTGGAGTATACATAGTAGGAAAGTCTTTTTCTTACGGCATTTTATCAAATTTATTATTAACAATAGCGTGTTCTACGATTGCGGTTCTTATATATTTTCTGCTAAAATATAGTGAAAAGTATTCAAGAAAATGACTATATTAATTGAGCTCTTAATATATAGCGCTATTTTTTATAACGTATTTTTACTGGTGTTAAATATCACTGATAAATAACGTCATGCTTTTTTTTAATATAAAATGTTTTTATTTTTTAGATTTACTGATCGAACTTTATCGTAAATACAACGCTCATATTATTAATATAAACCTTAAAAATTTAAACAAAACAATGCTAAAAATATTTAACAAAAGTTTTATTTTTTTTAAAAAAAAATAAAAAATATAATAAATACGCTCAGTTGATTTGATTAAAGTTCCAAAACTTTTCTGTACATTAAACTTATAAAATAGCAATATACCCGCATAAACAGACTCACTAAAAACTCTTTAATAATTAAAAGTTTCTAAACACTTTTGTTTTAAGAACAATTTAAATTCTACACTATTTTAAACTATGTGTTGTAACACCCCACAAATTTTACTATGTATAAACATCACGCTAAAAAAATATGTGTAAGCTTTAACAAAAGCTTTGAAAGCATAAGATTTTTTCAACTAAAAAGTTAAAATAATGTGATATATATTGCGCTTTTCATTGGTAGTTATATACAATCATAATTCTCACTTTCCTATTATCTTTCTGTTAAAAGAAAATTAAAACTAATTCTAGAATCAAATTTGTTGTCTAAATATTATCAGAATATGTTCTCTAACATTAAGAGATAGCAATAGAAAACTGTTAAAAAATTTTTCCTAATTTGGTGAACGTATTTGTCATAAAATCCTAATTTTATCTCGTTGTTTACTAGTTTTTTATCTATTTTTATTTAAAGTTGTAAAATAAATGCTTATGAAGTTAGAAACTAAAATAAATTAATAAACTAAAAATCGCCCTATTTATCAGTGAAAGCTATTATGTTTGCTTTTGTTTGATTTGTTAAACTTTTAAAGTAAACACAATTTTTTCAAAATTCAATTTTTTATCAAGATTACCTGTTGTATTAAATAAGATTATAGTGTTTCTAGCTTCTATACTTAGATTTATTTTGATATACCAACCAATACTTTAGATGTTAACTTTAATAGTTTTTAAAATCTACACAAACTTTAGTCTGTTTATATTAGAACAATACTTTGCTTTAAAAGGAAATTTTATATATTTAATTATTCTATAAATCCACTTTAAAATATGAAAATACAATTAAGAATAAAATGAAGAAGGGGTTTTTATAATTTGTCGTCTGTATAAAATTTCTGTTTTTCAAACAGGATAAATTCTCTAATTTGAAAGAGACGTATATATAATCTTTAAATTTAAATAAACTACCTCTGTAATTCATACAACAAAGTTGTAATGTCTTAATTTTTAAAAATTAATAAATTAATTGGAATTTTCAAATTAAAAAACCTGATAATTAAGAATTTAATAGAATTAATATTTATTACACAATGATTAATACTTTTTCTTAAGTTAAGAATGTGGCTAATTAAAAATTAATGTCAATACTAACCTATAATTATTCGTAATTAATAGAGAAATGAAAAATTCGAAAAAGGGATTTGAGAATAACAGCCACGCCTTTAATTTTCGAAATTATTAAATAATAAAAAGCAACAAATCTTATTATTTAATTACATTTAAAATTATTTAATAATGCTATTTAATTTAAATTTTAATTATAGGATATAGAAATATTTTGAAAAATTCCATGGTTCAATTAATAAAGCAGTTCTAAAATGGAAAATAATCACAAAAAATTTTTGGAAAAGCAGAAGCGCACAAATTCTTAATAAGAATTAATATGATGAATGGTATATCAAGAAAAACATTTTTCGGATTTTATAAATACTCCACTAGAAATAGTGGATTTAATTTTATTAATCGTCTCTTTCTAAAAGAGAATAAAAGCAATAAAAAAAATTTAACTTTTTTTTAAATATAGAAGTGCTAATACAATACTATTACTTAGAATAGTATTAAACTTCGTATTTTAATACGAGAGAAGAGTTATAAATAGGAAAGTTATAAAAATCAGTTGAATGTTGAAAACGCAAATATTGTTACAAAGCATAACGGTATGTTTAAATACAAAAAACAAGATTTTGAATGCGCAAAGTTTGTTCTTCTCACATTAATACTTATGCCATTAATAATGGTGATATAGGAACTTTGTTACAAAGCTGCTTTAATTATAATCTATTCAATTTTAATTTTATTACCCTATAGCTTTAATATTATAAATAATATAGATAAGCAAAGACTTTTGCGCTATTACTTTATTTTTTAAAAATTAAACTCAAAAAAAACATATTAAAATTGTAATATTATTTACTCAGTAAGAGTAAAGATTTTTTATCTTGATAAAACCCCACATACATTTTAAATATCTTTATTAAGAAAGAAATTGTGTTATCAAGCTGTCATTTATAAAACATCAAAACATCAAATTAACTTTAATAAAAACAAAGTAATGGAATATGTTCAATTTTTATTCTTTTCAAAGGGGAACTATAGTGCTTGATAACATGCAATGCTACCTACTAAAGCTCTAAAGATTAGAATTATGACTTACCAACAACCCCGACAATTAAAAAAAGAAAAAATAAAGGCTGTATTGTGTGTTATACTATTGTTTCTTAATCTATTTTAGAAATAGAGATCATCATTATGCAAATATAAAGTGAAGATTTTTAGAGCTTACAATACTATTTTGAGATATAGGCAAAAAGCTCCGACGTATAAAAAAATCAAGAAAAAATCATCATTTTATTATATTGTAATAAGAGATATGATCTCGCAATCATATTGCGATGATTATAAAACACAGGATTACTTTTGTAAGTAAAAGTTCCAATGAAACTATTCCAAGAGAATTAATCTGTGTAAAGTACAGGTATCATTACATGATCTATACCATCACGTGCATTATGCAACCAAAGACTAGTAATATTGAAGTTACAAAATTACTTATTGAAAAATGTGCTGATTTAATTTTGACCTAAAGGATAAAAAATGCAAAAAAAAATAATCAATCTTTTCCCTTTTCTCTCTATAGAAAGAAGGTCTCATGCTACTAAAGACTATTTTTTTAGTGTAGCATTAATAACTCATGACAAATCAGGTTTCTTAGCTTATAGCTGCCATACAGCTAACTATAACAAATGATCATTTGTCTTAAAATCTTTATTGAGTTGAGAGCAAAATATCATAGGTAGGGTTTCTTTTACATTTTAATATTTTTCAATGAAAGTTATGTAATTCTACTATACATATATATTATAATCTATTATGCAATAGATCTTATCCTAGCAGAACTATACTAGTTGAATATAAAATAAAATTTATGGCGCAAATTTTTTCTTGATTTTTTTTGAAACCGTTAAAAATACAACTGATAGAATCTGATGATCAGTAAAAAAAATCTTTTTAAAAAGTTTAATGTATAGTATAGGTATTTTATATTTTTCGTATTTAGAGTGATTATGTTAAGTTTAAGCTGCCTTTATGTTGAAAATGCAGAGTTTATACAAGAAATGTATGATAGGTATCTTCGTGGCGATAAATCAATTGGAGAAGGTTGGTACAAAATATTTTCAAGTAATTTAGAAATAAGTCATGCAAAACGCTATGATATAAACAATACTATCAATACTGATAATCCAGCTTCTGATCTAGTAAATTTTTTTAGATCTTACGGTCATTTTTTTGCAGATGTTAATCCATTATTACCAAATGCAAATAAAAAAATAGATTATCAGAAATATTCAAATCTCTATCCAACTCATAACTCTACAATATATAGAGATATTTACTGTAAAAATATTGGGTTTGAATTCATGCATATCTCCTCTTATGAGGAGAGGGCGTGGCTACAAAAAAAAATTGAAAGTCAAACACATAATATATTGGGCTCTCAAAATAAAAAAGAAATATTGAGGCACTTAGTTGAATCTGAAATATTCGAACATTTTCTTCATATAAAATTTCCAGGATATAAACGCTTCTCTATCGAAGGGGGAGAGTCAACTATTGTTGCAGTTGAGAGAATTATTAGTGATTCTGTTGCCTACAATATTCAGGAAATAGTCCTCGGTATGACTCACCGAGGACGACTCAGTGTTCTGACAAAAGTTATTGGAAAAGAATATGCAGCAGTATTTTCTGAATTTCAAGGTAGTTTCACATATCCAAATAGCCTCGATGTGTCTGGCGATGTTAAATACCATCTAGGCTATTCCTCTGATCGCGTATTTAATAACGGTAAAAAAATACATTTAAGTTTATGTCACAATCCATCTCATCTTGAAGCAATAAATCCGGTTTTGCTTGGTAGAGTAAGGGCAAAGCAAAATAGTAGTGCAAGAGGATCCGTGCTTGGAATATCGATCCACGGTGACGCAGCTTTCATCGGTCAGGGAGTAGTTGCTGAAACGCTAACCTTAAGTAATATTGAAGGTTATAAAGTGGGTGGTATTGTGCACATCATCATTAATAATCAAATTGGTTTTACTACAAACTCGCATCGTGCGCGATCATCTTTTTACTGTACTGACATAACTAAATCTATAGAAGCTCCAGTATTTCATGTTAATGGAGATGATCCAGAAGCAGTGAGTTTTGTTGCAAGCTTAGCAATAAAGTACAGACAAAAATTTAAAAAAGACGTGGTTATTGATATAATATGTTATCGTAAATATGGCCATAATGAAGGTGATGAACCAAGTTTCACTCAGCCACTTATGTACAAAACAATATTAAAACATAAAACTCCGAGTTCATTGTATGAAAAAAAATTAATCGCTGAAAAAGTATTAACTAATGATGAAGTGAACAAATTACGTAGTAAGTTTAGATTAAAACTAGATAAAAGTTTTATTGAATCAATGACTTATATTCCAAAAAAAGCTGATTGGTTTGGTGGCGTATGGTCGAAGCTGGGAAGAGTAAAGTTAAATAGTCTAGATGAATACAATACAGATTCTAACGTTACAGCAGATAAATTAAAAAAATTAGGTATACATGTAAATAACAATATTCCGATCAATTTTAATGTCAATGTCAAAATTAAAAAAATACTTGATGCAAGAGTAAATAGTATAAATTCTGGTCACAATATAGATTGGGCAACGGCTGAAAACCTAGCATTTGCATCTCTACTTACAGAGGGAATAGCGGTACGTTTATCAGGACAAGATTCTAGCCGTGGGACTTTTTCGCACCGTCATTCAAAACTTATTGATCAAATAACTGAAGAAACGTTTATTCCACTAAGCAATATAAATGAAAAACAGGCTCGATTTGAAGTCATAGATAGTGCTCTGTCTGAATACGCTGTGATGGGCTTTGAATATGGATATAGTCTTGACTCTCCATATTCACTAGTACTTTGGGAAGGGCAATTTGGCGATTTTGCAAATGGCGCACAAATTATAATAGATCAATTTATTGCATCTGCGGAAACAAAATGGTTACGATCAAGCGGTCTAGTATTATTACTACCTCATGGTTACGAAGGGCAAGGACCTGAACATAGTTCAGCGCGTATAGAAAGATTTTTACAACTCTGTGCAGAAAATAATATGCAAGTAGTTAATTGTTCCACTCCGGCAAATTACTTTCATGTTTTACGAAGACAAATTCATCGAAAATTTCGTAAACCTTTGGTGATTTTTACGCCTAAATCACTACTTCGTCACAAAAAAGCAGTTTCTAGCTTATCTGATTTTGAAGGACAATTTCTCACAGTAATTCAAGAATATAGAGCAGACTTAGTTTTAGATGATAAAATACGCAAAGTGATAATATGCAGTGGTAAAATTTATTACGATATAATCGAAGTATGCGAAAGACGAAAAATAAATGATATAGTAGTGATACGGTTGGAACAATTCTATCCATTTCCTGTAGATAAATTAAGTAGTGAACTTAAAAAATATAAAAATGCTGAGATTGTATGGTGTCAAGAAGAGCCAAAAAACATGGGTGGATGGTTTTTTGTCAATTCATTGATAGAAGAAGTATTATCCAATCTTAATATTCAGACAAAAAGACCAAAATGCATTGCGAGACCTGCTGCTGCATCTCCTGCATGTGGCTATACTAATATTCACATTAAACAACAAGAAGAGATCTTGAGACAAGTTATTAAATAAAACCTTCTCTCTTGATAAAAGGAATGCTGCTTCCCTCAACTATTATTTGCACCACCGCCCTATATAGAAAACGCACTTTCTCTCACGCCTTGTTTTTTAATATCAAGGGCACAAAAATAACCGTCAGATTTCACCGATACACTGCTTGCATTGTAAAAATAATTCTTCACTTAAAAGAGTTACTAAATATTTTTTATTTTTAAAAAATTACGCAAGTAAAATTACTATTTATTCTTATTATTCTTATATATATTGATATATTGAATTGTTTATTTTAATTATTAATACACGCTCATTTCTCTCATTAATTAAATTTAAATCAATTAAAAGATATTTTTCTTAGCCTTATATTTCTATTCTATATAGATCTTGTAATTAGAGAATTTTATAAAGTTTAATGATTTTTTTATGAAAACACCTATTATTCTATTTTCATTAGATATCAAAAAAAATATTACATGTTCTACTTAGATGATCACCCGATTTATTCTGTATATTAATATCAGCATTTTCATTATAGACATGAGATAGTCGATATTATACTTCTCATAAGAACCAATTCACGACTGCTTCCTTTCAAATATCAGCAAAAATTTCTGCTTCAACTCCACATATCTAGATAGTAATAAGATATTTTTTGCGCTACAATATGATTTTTATGATTACCGATGTTTTAATAAAAGCAACCTCAATAATATAATGACTGAACAAATTTTTTCTATGGAGATGTTGCTCAAAATAATAGATAATAACTAATCATGAAATTAATCTAAATCTTTTTTTTATATCACTAAAAAATAGTATCTTAAATTACTAATTTATATATGATTATCACAGTCACAGTTGAAATCGTTGAGATCGTTTTTATTAGATTTTGCAATTTTATGTACTAAAATACAAATATATTTCTCATTCAAGATTTTTCTTTGCAATCTAAAAAGGAACGCAGTAAAAATCAAAAATATTTTGCTTTATCTCCAAAATAGATAGCAAAAGCATTTCTTACTGCTTTCAAAAAAAAATCATTAATTTTAAGTATCGTGTAATACCTCCTCTCCTAAGAGTTACTAACTTATTATTTGATATGAAAAGAAAAAAGGTTTTTATTTCTCTCTTGTATAATTACTTAATGTAATGTTTACAAACTTTGTTGCAATAACTTATATTATTGCAGGCAACACTGATTCAATCGATAAAAAAACAAAACAATACTGCATAAAAGTAATCTTTTTACAAAAAAAACAAATTTGTTACTTATTATGCAATCAGAACTTTATATTTTTGTATTGTACTTTATATTATTTTTAATATTATAAACTTTATAATAAACAGCTTTTCAATTAAAGCATATTGAAGTTAAATTCTATTTTTAACTAAAACTTGCTGATCATAAAATGAGATGCTTACATAAATAATTTGCAATTTTTACACAACTACTAAAAGATTTTTTACAATAAAGAGATAAATTAATTTTTATAAAATTCAAAAATACAACTCTTACAGTTTAATATCGATATTAATAGTAAAAAATAAATTGTTTATCTTTTTATTTTGATGAAAAATTCGATCATTTTTTTGATGAAAAGAGCTTATAATTACACTTCAAAATCATTCATTCATGTAATTTGAAATAAACTAAAAAAATAATTATTGATCATTGAAAAAGAACTTTTAAAAAAAACTAAAATAATAAAAATTTGACTACTGTAACTCTCTTTTTCATAATCCGCTTGAAATTTATTAGTAATTTTTTTATTAAAAACAAAATCATTATATTTTTATATCTCTAATATTTAGAATATTAAAACAAAAGTTTAGATTTGCAGAATAATAAAAACTTTAATATTAGCACACAAGATACCGTCTATACCTCATATTTTGAGAGAGCTAAAAAGATTAAAAATTGCAAGATTTTGGAAAAAATGAACATTGCAAACATTTGATATGTAGTGTGCACAACTTACGTATCAATAAAATTGACAAATTAAATATAAACTATATATTAGTTTTATATTGGAGTTGTAAAGTATCACGTAAAAAGAACGTTTAAGTAGAGATGGTATTTAGGTTAATATTTATAGAGTTTTGTAATTCAATTTACAATGAGAGAAAGAAGGTTTATTTGCAATAATTTTTTCCAAGGGATTAGAATTAAATAATAAATTTTGTACAATAATAAAAACTTATCTTTCTCTAGTAAAAAAAGTTAAAAAACGATTTATAAAAAAATAATGAGAATTAAAAAACAGGTATTCTTGATATTAAATACCTCAAAAATAAAATTTTTGAAATAACGTCTCAAGAACAAGGTATAATAACCTTATTATGCTAGAAAATTTATTGTGAATTTTTATGTACAACGACTTACGCAGCTTCATTTCTGCTCTAAAAGAAAAAAAAGATCTAATTAGAATTAAAAAGGAAGTTTCAACAGTTCTCGAAATGACAGAAATTCACCGTAGAGTCTTGTTAAATAAAGGACCAGCAATTATTTTTGAAAACGTCGTTACAGAAAACGGTAAAAATTCTATTCCAGTATTAGTAAATTTATTTGGCACTATCGACAGAATAGCCTTAGGATTGGGTATAAGCTCATGTAATCTAAGAGATTTTGGAAAACTTCTAGCATTTTTACAGTCTCCAAAACCTCCAAAAAATTTCAAAGATACAATGAAGATGCTCCCCGTATTAAAAGCCGTATTGTCGATGCGCAGTAAAGTCATAAACAAAGCTGCATGTCAAGAAATAGTACTGACTGGCGATGAAGTAGATTTGAGCTTACTACCCATTCAAACATGTTGGCCAAATGAACCTGCACCGCTTATCACGTGGCCTATTGTAGTAACAAAAGGACCTACAATGAATAAACAAGATAACTTCAATCTTGGAATATATCGTATGCAAGTTATAGATAAAAAAACAACTCTGATGCGTTGGCTTGCACATCGCGGAGGAGCAAATCAGCATAAACGATGGAAAGAAAAATTACAAAATATGAAATTTCCAGCTGCTGCTGTAATCGGTAGTGATCCTGCAACACTTATTGCTGCAGTAACACCAGTACCAGAAACATTTTCTGAATATCAGTTTGCTGGGTTGCTACGTAAAAAACCACTTGAGCTTGTAAATTGTAAAACAATACCAATTCAAGTGCCGGCTCATGCAGAAATAGTTTTAGAAGGTTATGTAAGTTTGTGTAGATATCAAGACGAAGGACCATATGGAGATCACACTGGTTACTATAATTCTGTTGAACGATTTCCAGAATTTAACATTACTGCAATAACAATGCGTAAGAACCCAATATATCTTAGCACTTTTACTGGTAAGCCACCAGATGAACCATCGATTCTCGGCGAAGCGCTCAACGAAATTTTCACACCAATCCTTATTGCTCAATTTCCAGAGATAGTAGATTTTTATCTCCCACCAGAGGGTTGTTCTTATAGAATAGCAGTAGTGTCAATCGAAAAATCTTATCCGGGACATGCAAAAAGAATTTTCATGGGCATATTATCTTTTCTTAAACAATTTTTATATACAAAATTTATCATAATTGTTGATGATGACATAAATATACGCGATTGGAAAGAAATAATGTGGGCAATTTCAACAAGAATGGATCCTGTGCGCGATACTATAATGATAGAAAATACGCCGATTGATTATTTAGATTTTGCTTCTCGTGAAATTGGCCTTGGAAGCAAAATTGGATTTGATGCAACAAATAAAATCCCACCTGAAACTAAACGACAATGGGGAAAAAAAATTAAAATGAATGAAGAGATAATAAAAAGAATTACAGAGAAATGGAAAGAATATGGATTCTAGAATATGCAAAACAAAATCCTACATTTTTCTAAATGATGATTTTTGCATTAAATTTAAAAAAGAACTTTAATATACAGAAAGAATTAGAAAGGGTATAAAGTCATAGTCCATAAAAACACAAAACTGCATAATTCCCATATGGGGCGCAAAAAAGCCTAAAAAGAAAAACACAAACTCTCACTTAAAAAAAGAGAGAGCAACAATATACATACAAAAAAATACCTCCTCCAAATACACACTCTCGTGTCTCCATTCAGAATCTTAAAAAACTATACACTGCTCTCCATTGCACAACTTATTATAATCTCTTGCGCCTATATACTATGCTTTTTCTCATCAATAACTATAAATAAAAATTGCTATTCTATAATAATTTTTCATCGTAAGTCTCAATTTCAAAATATTTTTCGTATTTATCTGTATTTTCACAAAGTGAAAGTGCTCTAATCTTACTCATAATTAAACCCGTTCCAGCAGGAATTAATCTTCCTACTATAACATTCTCTTTTAGCCCACTTAAAGAATCTTCTTTACCACAAAATGCCGCTTCTGTAAGCACCTTGGTAGTTTCTTGAAAGGAAGCGGCAGAAATAAAAGAATTAGTTTCAAGACTGGCTCTAGTAATTCCTTGCAAAATAGGAAGATAATTAGCGGGCCGCTTACCAGAATTGCTTACAAAAGAATTCTCCCCATCAACCTCAAGTTTATCAACACTTTCTCCAACCAGATACATAGTATCACCAGGATCTGTAATTTCCACTTTTTGTAGCATTTGCTTTAATATCACTTCTAAATGCTTGTTATCTATACGCACACCTTGCAATCTATATACTTGTTGTATTTCAGAAATCATATAATGCGCTAAAGCTTCTAGTCCAAGTACACGTAAAATATCATGAAGATCTGGATCGCCATCCATTAACAGATCGCCTTTACGCACAAAATCACCCTCATTAACTATTACATGCTTACTTCTTGAAACTAAATATTCAACTGAAGAAGAAATCTGCTCATCTACGGGCTTAATTAATATGCTGCGCTTTCCTCTTCGATCTTTCTCAGAAAACGTTACATAACCATCAATTTCGCTAACAATTGCATGTTCTCTAGGACGACGCGCTTCAAATAATTCTATAACTCTAGGTAAACCACCAGTAATATCACGAGTCTTAACAGACTCTCTTGGCGTTCTCGTGATAATATCTCCTGCATAAACTTTCTGACCATCTTGTACATTTAATACCGCACCGATTGGTATAAAGTAACATGCCTCAACACCACTTGCAAGTGTCATTACTTCACCTTTATCGTCAAGCAGCACTATACGAGGTCGTAAATTAGCCCCACCAGAGTGCAATTTCCAATCTTTTACTACTTTACTTGATATTCCTGTAGACTCATCCATAACCTCAGCAATTGAAACTCCATCTTTTAAATCACAATAAGACACATTACCAGTCTTTTCCGTGATAATAGGCAATGTGTAAGGATCCCATTCTGCAATTCTATCACCAATCTTTACTAATTGATCTTCATTTACATAAAGCTTGGCGCCATAAGGAACACTATGCCTCAATTTTTCACTACCAAAGCTATCAATTAATATAACCTCGCAAGAACGACTTATCACAATTTTATCTCCATTTTTATCTACAATTACATTACTATTATTCAATTTTATTTTAGCATTAATAGAAGCTATAATATTTGAAGATTCAACCCCCCTAGTCATTACTCCACCTATGTGAAAGGTACGCATCGTTAATTGAGTACCTGGCTCTCCAACAGATTGAGCTGCTATAACACCAACCGCTTCACCTATTGAAACAATTCTACCGGTTGCAAGATCTCTGCCGTAACACAGAGCGCATACACCTGGACTTAGTTCGCAAGTTAAAGGCGACCTAATTTTTATAGCATCAAGTCCTGCAATGTTAATTTGTTTTACCTTACTTTCATTAATCAATTCACCTGAATTTACCAGTAATTCTTTCGTCACTGGATTGTATATGTTATTTGCAGCTGTTCTACCCAATATTACTCTTTCTAGAGATGCAATTATAGTACTACCTTCAACAGTAGCTCTTACAACAAGACCATTTTTAGTTTTGCAATCATATTTTGTAACTATACAATTTTGAGATACGTCAACTAGACGACGGGTCAAGTATCCTGAATTTGCAGTTTTAAGTGCAGTATCGGCAAGACCCTTACGAGCACCATGAGTGGAATTAAAATACTCAAATACGTTTAATCCTTCACGAAAATTAGAAATTATAGGCGTCTCTATAATCTCACCGGAAGGCTTAGTCATCAGTCCTCGCATTCCAGCTAATTGCTTCATTTGTGAAGTAGAACCCCTTGCACCAGAGCTAACCATCATATATACAGAATTATACTTGTTACTTGTATCATATACAGATATTGCTTTCAACATATCGTTGGCTATCATATCTGTACACTTAGACCATTCGTCTATAACCTTATTATATCTCTCACTTCTAGTGATTAACCCATCTTGATATTGTATAGAAAATTTTTTAATTTCATTCCTAGCATGATCAACGTGCGTTGCTTTAGTTTTAGGTATAACCAGATCACAGCGACTAAAAGAAGTACCAGAAAATGTAGCATATTCAAAACCAAGTACCATTAGTTTATCAGAAAATTCTACTGTAGCACTTTGACCGCAGTTACGATATACTAAATCGACTATATTAGTTACCTCTTTAACCGTCAAAACCTGGTTTACAAGATCAAAGCTTAAATTTTCATGTTTAGGAAAAATTTGCCACAATATTAAACGACCTGGAGTTGTACAAACAATTTTATATGAAACCTCGCCGTTATTATTAATATAATGAATCTTATGCATTATTCTAGAATGAATATGCAAAATACCACTATTCAAAGAGTGTTCAATTTCGCCAAAAGTACTTGAAAATGGTATACTAATATCATCTTTTTTGCTAATTTGCTCTTGCAAAGTCAAATAATGTATACCAAGGATTATATCTTTACTAGGTACTATAATTGGTCTGCCATTAGAAGGACTTAAAACGTTATTAGTGGACATCATTAATACCCTGGCTTCAAGCTGAGCCTCTAATGAAATTGGTACATGTACAGCCATTTGATCGCCATCAAAATCAGCATTAAATGCTGTACACACAAGTGGATGAAGTTGTATTGCCTTGCCTTCAATAAGAATTGGCTCAAAAGCCTGTATACCAAGTCTATGCAGAGTAGGCGCTCTATTTAACAATACAGGGTGTTCTTTGATTACTTCCTCAAGCATATCCCAAACTTCTGGCCTCTCAGCTCTTATTAGTTTACTAGCAAATTTAATAGTAGGAGCCATACCATACATTTTAAGTCTCGAATAAATAAAAGGCTTGAACAATTCGAGAGCCATCCTTTTTGGTAACCCACACTGATTTAATTTTAAAGTTGGACCAACAACTATTACGGAACGCCCAGAATAATCTACTCTCTTGCCCAACAAATTTTGACGAAAACGACCTTGTTTTCCTTTTAGCATGTCGCTAATAGACTTTTTATACCCCACAGTACCAACTTTACTCTGCAAAGTACTACGACGACTATTATCAAAAAGAGAATCTACCGCCTCTTGTAACATTCTCTTTTCATTGCGAATCATAATTTCAGGAGGATTTAAGCTTAATAATTTTCTCAATCTATTATTCCTATTAATTATGGTTCTATAATGATGGTTTAAATCAGAAACGGCAGGTCGACCACTCTCAAGAGAGACTAGCGGGCGTAAATCAGGCGGTAAAATAGGTATAGTAGTAAGTATCATCCACTCAGGTCTATTCCCTGATTTAATAAAGTTCTCAACAATACGCAATCTCTTTATAATCTTCTTTCTTTTTATCTCAGATGTAACGGATTCTAGTTCCAATCTTAAATACTTTTTAATTTCATGCAAATCAAGACGAGCCAGTAACTCTCTTATAGCCTCAACACCTTGCATAGCCATAAAACCATCAGTTCCATAACTATCTTTAGCCTCATTGTAAACTTTTTCACTAATAATCTCTCCCTTTTCAAAAGAAGAAACAAGAGGATCTATTACGATGTAATTATCGCTATACAAAATATTTTCAATATCCCTTAATGACATATCTAGCAATGCTCCAATCCTCGAAGGAAGAGACTTTAAAAACCATATATGAGCAACAGGAGATGCAAGTTCTATATGACCCATTCTTTCTCTTCTTATTTTAGAAGATGTAACTTCCACCCCACACTTTTCACATACACGCCCCCTATGTCTTCTTTTTTTATATTTTCCACACAGACATTCATCATCATTAACAGGGCCAAAAATCTTAGGACAAAATAATCCACCTTTTTCAACTTTAAATGTGCGATAATTTGCAGTTGAAACATCCTTTATTTCGCCATAAGACATAGATTTAATCCTTTCAGGGCTAGCAATAGATATACTAATCTTATCAAAGGACTGCGCAATATTAGTATGAGATATATCTTCGACTACTACTTCATTTTGCTTTAAAGCAACATCTAAGCATAAAGAACGCAATTCTTTTATCATAACATTAAACGATTCAGGAGTTCCACACTCAAAATTACTATCACCTTTTATTATTGACTCGTAAATTTTAATTCTACCATTGATATCATCAGATTTTACAGTTAACATTTCCTGTAAAGTATAAGCAGCCCCATAAGCTTGCAACGCCCAACACTCCATTTCACCAAAACGCTGACCACCAAAATGAGATTTTCCTCCAAGAGGTTGCTGAGTTACCAAGCTGTAAGGACCTACTGAACGTGCATGAATTTTATCATCCACTAAATGGTGCAACTTAAGCATGTAAATGTAACCGACAGTAACTTTACGATCAAACTTTTCACCAGTACAACCGTCATATAGTATCACTTGCCCAGAATTATCCAAACCAGCAAGTTTAAATAATTTTGTTATCTTTTCATCTTTTGGACCTTCAAATACAGGTGCGGCAATAGGAACACCGTCACGTAATCTATCTGCAAATTTAATTAATTCACTATCAATAATCTCGTGTATGCTATTACAGATAGATACATCATTACCGCAACCATACACTTCGATAAGAAAATTACGTAGATTATCGTGCGCGCTCTTGTAAGAATTTAAATAATTTCTCACTAATGTATTTAACTCATCATTCAATACACTTTCGTTAGTTGCATTAAAAATAGATGCAGCTATTTCTTCATCACTAACCTCTTCAATTCTTTTGTTATCAAGATAGATTAATGCAAATTGAGTATAATAATCACTATCAAGGTGTTTAATCCTCTTACAAAAAGAGCTTTTAGTTCTCTTAATTTCATCAAGAATTTCACCTATTTTTTCTCCTAATTTTTTACAAGCAAAGCCCACATGAGTCTCTAATATCTGCCCTACATTCATTCTTGAAGGAACACCTAAAGGATTAAGAATGATATCAATAGGAGTACCATCCTCCAAATAAGGCATATCTTCCACTGGTACAACTCGAGAAATAACACCTTTGTTTCCATGTCTACCGGCCATTTTATCTCCCGGCTGTAAACTGTGCTTCACAGCAACGAAAACTTTGACTAACATTGACACGCCTTGAGGTAAATCATAACCCTCATCCAATTTTTCTACTTTTTGCTTAAATTGCATTAATGCTATTGACATTTTTTTATCAAAATCTTTCTTTAAACTTTTAACTCGTTCAGAAATAGATTTATTTTTTAGCCCTATATTCCACCATTGTTCACGCTCAATAAGATTGAGCCTTTCTTCTTGATCTTGAAAACTGCAATGTATAAGAAGTTTTTTTAGTTCATCATAGAAATACTCACTAGCCACATTAATTAAATAATCACGCTCTTTTTTTAGATCATTCACTTCCTTTTGCTTAATAAGCAATGCTCTCTCATTCTCCTCAACTCCTCTACGTGTAAAAACTCTCACATCAATCACTGTTCCCTCAACATCTGGAGATGCATAGAGAGAAGAATCTGCACAATCAAAAGATTTTTCACCAAAAATAGTCATCAATAATTTTGTTTCAGGAGGTAGCGAGAGAGAAGGTTTAGGCGTAACTTTACCTACTAAAATATAACCAGGACCTACTCTAGTACCAATTTTTACTATACCAGTATCATCTAAATGATATAGATTTTCCTCATTAATACCGGGTATAGCACGAGTTATTTTCTCTGATCCTAAAGGAGTGTCATGTACAACACACTCAAATTCCTCTATGTGTATAGAGGTAAACAGATCTTTTTTAACAACTTCGCTAGAGATAATAATAGAATCTTCAAAGTTATAACCTCTCCAAGACATAAAAGCGACTAACAAATTTTTGCCAAGCGCTAGCTCACCACTATTAATTGCAGGACCATCAGCTATCACATCACCAACTTTAACATAATCACCAACACGCACTAGCGGCCTTTGATTGATGCAAGTATTATGATTAGAGCGCTGAAATTTCTTTAAATGATAAATATCTACACCCAAATAACTAGATCTTTCTTCGTCAAAAGCACGTATAACTATAGAATTACTATCAGAACTATCAACTATACCATCACGTTTTGCTAAAACTACAGCTCCAGAACCAGAAGCAACAAAAGATTCCATACCAGTTGCGACCAAAGGTGCAGTAGGTCTTAATAATGGTACAGCTTGACGTTGCATATTTGAACCCATCAATGCTCTATTTGCGTCGTCATTTTCTAAAAATGGAATCAAAGAAGCCGCAACTGATATTACCTGCTTAGGAGATACGTCAATATAACTCACTTGATCGCTACTCACCATTGCAAAGCTGCTAGCATATCTGCAGTATAACATATCATCAACAAAACGATTATTTTCATCAAGCTTTGCGCTAGTATCCGCTATATAGTATAAACCCTCATCTATTGCAGATAGATACTCAATTTGATCAGTAACTACTCTATTTACTACCTTTCTATAAGGGCTTTCAATAAAGCCATATTTATTAATACGTGCATATATAGCCAAGCTGTTGATTAAACCTATATTTTGTCCCTCAGGAGTTTCAATAGGACAAATCCTCCCATAGTGAGTTGGATGAACATCACGTACCTCAAATCCTGCACGATCTCTCGTTAAGCCTCCAGGACCTAATGCTGATAACCTTCTTTTATGCGTTATTTCAGATAATGGATTAGTCTGATCCATAAATTGAGATAATTGAGAAGAATTAAAAAAATCTCTCAAAACATTAGTTAATACTTTTGGATTAATAAAATCAGATGGAGAAACTTTATCTAAACTAGAAGTAGACATAGAATCAATTATTACACGTTCTAATTTTAGTAATCCAGCTCTAAACTGATTTTCTATAAATTCTCCAACTGACCTTACCCTTCTGTTTCCCAAGTGATCAATATCATCTACAGATCCTTGACCGTCACGTAACAGTACTATTTTTCTCACAATTTCAACAATATGCTCACGAGTTAAAACAGTTAAATCTTCGCCATAATTCAATCCAAGATAAGAATTAAGCTTCAATCTACCAATATTGGATAAATCATAATACTCAGGGTTAAAGAAAAGATTATGAAAAAACTCTTCTGCTGTTTCTAAAACTGGAACTTCGCCAGGACGTAAAACTCTATATATCTCATACAGGGCATCTTGAGAAGACATATTTTCGTCTAAAAAAAGAGTATTCAATATATACGGTCCAACATGTAAATTATCAATGTTTAAAACTGATATCTCGCTCACAGATAACAATTCAAGTTTCTTTACATCCTCTATTTTTATACGCTGACCAGCAGAGAAAATTTTCATAGAACTAATGTCGTCTACTAAATCTTGCCCAAGAAATAAACCACATATAGAATCAAAAGGCGCCAGATACTCTCTTAATCCTTCATTATAGAATTTTTTAGCTAATCTTGAGGTGACACGAACATTTGCTTTAAGCAAGACTTTACCATCAACATCTGTCAAATCAAAAGGCAATCTCACTCCTTTAAATTTATCAGGGATAAAGGGTACCTTCCAAAAATCTTTGTATTTTACATATCTTATCTTTTTATAAAAACTATCGAGAATATCGCTATTTGACATGCCTAGCGCTTTCAATAAAACTGAGATTGGTAATTTTCTTTTTCTATCAATACGAAAATACAAGTGATCTTTAACATCAAACTCAATATCGAGCCAAGAACCTCTGTAAGGAATAATTCTAGCAGAATAAATTAACTTACCAGAATTATAAGTCTTTCCCTTGTCACTATCAAAAAATACACCGGGAGATCTATGCATCTGTGAAACTATAACCTTCTCTACTCCGTTAATAACAAAAGTACCTTTATCAGTCATCATTGGCAATTCACAAAAATGAACTTCCTGTGTTTCTATAAATTTTACAATAGCTTCAAAATTAGAAGAGAGATCTCTATCTTTAATTGCTCTATACTCGTCAAGAGAAACACCGTCTTGTAAAACAATAATACGTATAGAAGCAATAACTCGAGAGGAAAAAGTTATACCGCGTTTCATGCATTCAAATTCATCATACTTAGGATCATCTATCCTACAGCTCACGAACTCAATAGTAGCTCTATGCAAAGGATCGTCTACTGGAAAAATCGAACGAAAAATAGACTCAAGCTTTTCATTGCCATGATTTCCAGGGGCAAATGATTTATATGATTCTTTTTGAACTCTAACCAAGTCTAATAAAGAATCTTTTAAATCAATTGACCTAGAATAAGACACCCTAGGAACAAAAGCATTGGAAACAGATATACAAGAAGAATCAAACATTAAAAAATACCCCAAAGAACTAAAAGCGCCGAATCAATTTAATATTATTATATTAAATATAAAGATCCTATTCAAGTTCAACTTGAACCGCTCCTGCCTCAATCAATTGTTGCTTTATTTTCTCTGCCTCATCTCTAGGAATACTAGAAGTTAAATCTCTAGGCAAGGACTCAACTAATTCTTTCGCTTCTTTCAAACCCAATGTAGAATTAACTTTTCTAACCATTCTAATGACTTCCATTTTTTTGCTCGCATCAATTGCCTTAATTACAACTTTATACTCAGATCTTTCCTGAGAAGAAGCAGAATTGACGGCATTATCACTAGTGCGTGTATCAGCAGAACTAATCCCACTACCTACAAAAGAACCTACAGATAATCCTATCTTCTCCTCCAGAACCTTTACAAGTTCAGCAGCTTCTAACAGATTCAAAGACAATATTTTATTAACCAAATCATTCGTCACATCACTCATGCTACTACCTTAACTAACAATAAATTTATTTTTTAGAACCACAATAATTTAATATTCTCACAAGTCTCATAAAAGGCGAATTAATAGATAATGTCAATCTAACAACGATATTATACGATATTAAATGCATAATTTTGACACGTAACTCACTCAGAGAAGGCAATTTGGCCAATTTATTAACATCTTCCAATGTAAGTAATTGATTTAAATAGGCTGCACAAATTACAGACATCTTTTTTTTATTAGCATCTACAAAGTCAATTATTAATTTCGCAGCGTTCATTGTACCATTAGAATATATAATGGCAACAGGACCAGAAAATCTATCTAATAGATATGCAAATCTGCCGCCAATTCTCTTCAGAGCCAAACGTGCTAGAGTATTTTTAACCACTAACATACCGCTTGCTGTAGCTTTCAGACCATTCCTGAGAGTCAATGAATCACTAGCATTTATAGACTTAAAATTTACCAATATCAAAAAATCATTACTCATAAAGACATTCATTATCTCATTTATAAGATTATCCTTACCTTTACGCTTCACAGCACTATTACCTAAATTACATCCTCTAACTTACTTATCTTGTAAGCCTTACCCATAGTTGAACTCAGAAATACACTTCTAAAGTATAATCCTCTAAAAGAAATCGGCTTACTGCTCTTAATAGCTTTAAGAAAAGCCTTTAAATTTTCTAGCAAATCATCAATAGTGAACCTAACATTTCCTAATTTGCCATGAATAATACCACCTTTATCTGTCCTAAATTTTATTTGACCGGACTTAATTGTTCTAACAGTCTCTGCAACTTTAGAAGTTACCGTACCAAATTTAGGATTAGGCATCAAGCCCTTGGTACCCAATACTCTCGCAATAGTAGTAATTCTTGTCATGAAATCAGGAGTAGTAACGCACCAATCAACATCTAATCTTTTACCCATTTTTATTTCTTCAACTAACTCATCTCCTCCTACGATATCAGCGCCAGCTTTTTCAGCTTCTAAAAAGTGCTTATCTTGAGAAAAAACAGCCACTCTGATACACTTTCCAATGCCTCTAGGTAAAACTACTATACCGCGTATCTGCTCCTCAGATTTACGTGTATCTACACCTAAATTAACCGCAACATCAATTGACTCGTCAAACTGTGCCGAAGCAGACTGAATAACCCTCTCCAAACATTCTTTGGAATGACCGTCATACAGAACACTCATAATTATCTAACCTTCTATAATTTCTATACCCATAGATCTTGCAGTTCCGATAACCATTCTCGCTGCCGAAGTCTCATTATCCACGCCCATGTCAATCATTTTACACCTTGCAATGTCAGTTATAACAGACATAGGCAGCTTTGCCAAGAATTCTTTGCCAGGATTACCGGAACCTTTTACTAATTTAGCTTCTCGCTTCAGTAAATAAGCAACAGGAGGGCCAATAATAGTGAAATCGTAAGATCGATCATCTCTTATGAAGATTCGTACCGTTACCAAATCACCCACCTTATAGTTAGAATTAAACTCACCAGTCGCTCTATTGAAAGCTTCGCAGAATTTAGGAATTTGTATACCACGTGGACCAAGAACCGAAGCAATTTTTGGCCCTGGCGTTGCTCTTCCTGCTTCAATTAGCAAGTTGATTTTGGCAACCAAAACATTCATAATCAATCCTCTATTTTTTCTACCTGAGCTAAATCTAATTCTATTACTGTTGGCTTACCTAAGATTGACACTTCTACATTAATGATTTTTTTCTCATCATTAATCATATCTACCTTACCAGTAAAACTTTGAAAAAGACCATCATTAATTCTCACTCTTTCTCCTTTTTCATAACCATGACTCAATTTTCTTGTCTCTTGAGCACTATAAAGTGCATTACACATTAAATAAATTTCATCATTTAAAATTACCCTTGGAGCATTATCATCCTTTAAAAATCCATAAACTTTAAGGGATTTTGGTATGTTATTAACAAAACTAAATACCTCATCACATAAATTTATGCATAAAAAAACATAACCTGGAAAACACTTTTTTCGTGCAACAGTTTTTTTAGACTTTAATTTCGCCTCGTCTGGCTCTTCATATGGAATAAATACTTGCTTAAAATAATCATTAACTCTCAATCTTACAGAATTTTCCAATATATGTTGACGCACTTTTTCTTCATAATTAGAAGCGACTCTCAAGATATACCATTTGTATTTATCAAATTCCCTACGCTTTAAACTCATCTCATCGTCCAAAACCACTGTAAAATTACCAGTCTCATCATCACAAAATCCAGGCATTTGATTCAAAATACTTTTACTTTCATCACATAGATACATACATATATATATGTCGCACGATCTATTCAAATCAGACCTTGAATTACCTACTGACTGATACGGAATGAATACTTCCTTAAAATAGGAAGCACGATTTGTCAAATCACGTGCGTACCTTTCATACCCATAATTAACTCTTACGACGTACCACTTATATTCCATAAATAACTCTAAATAAAGCCTTAATCAAACAAAGAGAGGTAAAATCGACCAAATGAAAAAAAACTGAAAAACACAATATAACAACCGCTACAACAAACAAAGAAGACAAAACTTCCTGGTTCTTTACCCAGGCAACTTTTCGCATTTCTTGTTTAATATCAGAAAAAAATAAACTCAAAGCTCTAAACACTTTTAACGTACCCCAACGCACATAACAAAAGTACAAAACACGCAGGAGCGATAGGAATCGAACCCACAACCTCTGGTTTTGGAGACCAGCGCTCTACCAATTAAGCTACACTCCTATAATTGAAACTTCCCTTTCTTTAATCTTCTCGGTGTATTACTCCAAAATTTCAGAAACAATACCAGAACCAACAGTTTTACCACCCTCTCTT
>JAJETZ010000002.1:0-140900 GCA_029784595.1 Wolbachia endosymbiont of Meromenopon meropis
GAATGAGTTTCTTTAAATTTAAATCTAAATATTCTCTCCTTTGTTGTAGTTTAGAAAAGTCATTAAATTGAAATATTCAAAGCTTGAAATAAAGCCTGATATTAAAACATCAAGTATTTAGCTATAGCATCTTTAGATTATTTTTATTTTAACTTTGTAATCTTAAACATTTCATTGTCATTATTGTTTTAATGAAGCATAAAAACGCAAAGATAATTATTCTTTATAATCTCTAATTTTTAAAAAAGACTTTAATTCTTGTTTATCACTTAAAATATCAAAATTAATTTGTCTTAAACTCAAAATTTTTTGTTAATTCTATAGAATAGAGTTCTTCATTCTTTTGATTATAGAAAGTAAATTCATAGTTATCTAAGTTTAATATTGCAAAGCCAAAACCAAAAAAATTTTTTACTTCACGTGCTAAATAATGTTTAGTATTGGAGTAACTAAATTCTATATTCTGATAAGCAGGCTCTTGATCTTGAGCATGTAATAATGCACCACCATTTCCTATTATGATCTGGTTTGGAACATGATTCATTAATAAAATCTGGGCTATATGAATATGTCCGGAAACTACAGTAGTGACATTACTTGGAAATTTATCTCCAAAAGCTTCAATTTGTGTAAGATTGCCATGATTTCTCAATGTGAAAAGTTCTTTTTTGAGAAATCTCCAAAGTGGTTTATGAGTTAAAAACCAAGTTGGTTTATTGAAACTAACTTGTGTTAATTTATTAAATTGCTTCTCAAAGGCATTAATTGCATTCTGAACCGTAAAAATATCTTCACTATACGAAGAATCGAAAACAAAAAATCTCATTGGTTCAATCTCTAAAAACCAACTAGGAACGAAATTTTCACATTTTTCAGATGAAAATGGATATGGATCTAAGTATCTAAACCATCCTTCATAAGCTCTATTACAATTTTCATGATTCCCTCTAACAAAAAGAAAAGAAGACTGTAGTAAAATGTTCTTTGCGGGATCAAACCAATCAGCGTACCAAGCTTCCTTATTGTAGCCATAAATGCTGCCACACTTCTTTTCATTTCTACACTTTGTTTTTCTATAATGAAAATCTCCAACGTGAATAATTAAATTTGGTTTATGAGAAGCAATAGAATCTAAGTTTTTTTTTAAAGGCCAACCATCTGGTGAATTACATTCCTGTTGAAATAATGTATTTATTCTACAGCCTGTATCACCAATAAAAGCAACTTTACTAATTTTTTTTGATAAAGTTGGAATTCGTATAGCATCAATACTAATATTTTTAACACTCATTTCTGATATCAATTCACAAACTGTTTCAATATAACAATCATTCTTATTTGAACTGCGGTTTAGCATTTTCATCCTCTTACCATCAATATTGACAACTGGACAAGCATTGTCATCTACAATTGCGCGTATACTTAATTTATTTTCTGGAATAACTTGAGACCAGGCGTATAATATCTGTGTATGAGCTGGATAATGGGTGATTATAAGAGATAGTGATAAGGTTAAGAAAGCAAAAATATTAACTATACTATAGTGCATAAAAACCCGAATTCAAAAGTAGCAATATGCTCATCTTAAAATAATTAAAGTTTATAAATCACAAAATTAAACTTTCTAATTATCGTCCATCATAGACTGCCTTCTGCTTTTCTGTATCAAAACTTGTTTTTACTTTTCTCAAATATCAATATATATATTATCACATAATATCTCATAATTTCCTTACTCTGGATTTTCCAGAGGAGTTATTTACAACTAAAATATACAGACAATTTTCAAATTAAACTAGCATCAGATTGACACCTCTAACAAAGGATCCTAAAATAGTCAGATAATTTGAAATTAATTATTTGATTAAAGATCAGAATTAAATGCGGTCGTGGTGAAACTGGTAGACACGCAGCGTTGAGGTCGCTGTGGCTTGTAAAAAAAGCTTTGGAAGTTCAAGTCTTCTCGACCGCACCAAGTTCTTTACTTGTTATTGGTATAGGTGAAATGTTGATAAACAATCAAAATAGAAATAAAGTTGAAAGAGCGATCAGCGAAGTACGTCGTGGTTTGCCAATTATGATATATGATGAAAGCAATTATATTCTGTGCGCCGCGGCTGAAACTTTAGATAAAAATTCATTTGATCTATATAAACTCATATCAGATAATATATACATTACTTTAACATCTGTTAAAGCAAAGTATACATTCCAAGATAAAAAAAACTGCGGTAAACGCTTACTTATAAAAAACTTTGATGAATTAATTCATTTACTAAATTCTTTGATGGAAGGTAACGCAAAAGAGTTACAAGATTCTAAAATGATAGATAAATGTGCTACTAACTTACTTAAATTCTCAGAATTATTACCGTACGCTTTAATAAGCGATATGTCTTTTAAAAACAGAGACGAGATGCAAAATTGGTGTAAAAAAAGCGACATCGTTGCATTGGATGCATTATCTATAAAGCATTTTCAACGAAATCAAGGCTTATATGAGGTGTGTAGAACGTCACTATTTTTGCAACAGACTCAAGAAGTAAGTATCATATCATATAGAATGAAAAGTGATGGTAGGGAACATTATGCAATTATTATTGGCAATCCAGATAAAGATGATGAACCTCTAGTCAGGATTCACTCTTCATGTTATACAGGTGATCTATTGGATAGCTTGTCATGTGACTGTAGAAGTCAATTACATCAGGCAATTCAAATAATGGCTGATTCTAGCGGTGGTATTATATTGTATCTTATGCAAGATGGTAGAGGAATTGGTTTGACCAATAAGTTAAGGGCATATAATATGCAGAGAAAATATAATCTTGATACTGTGGATGCAAATCGAATATTGGGCTTTGAAGATGATGAAAGGGATTTCACTATTGCGGCTGAAATGCTCAAAAAATTAAATATTAAAAGAGTCCAGTTACTCACAAATAACGATAGAAAGTTATTAGGACTAAAAAACAGTGATATAAAAGTAATAAAATGTTTACCGCTTATCACACAGCGTAATCAGTATAATGATTCATATATGGAAACAAAATTCCGCAAGCTAGGTCACAAGTTAACGATTTTTTAGCTTTTTTGTTGCAACTACTGTGTTAATTTAATATTTTCATTAGTGTTAATTAAAATTTTTAGAAAATCAAAATGTTAAGATTTTTTAAACAAAAAAATAGTAAGTTGTTGAATAAAGATATAAATTGGAGTTCGAATCGTTATAGTACAATTATTGCTCAGAGAAATACTTTACTCTTGTTTACATTAATATTATTGTTAGCAATTTCTGCAAGTGTATTAGCTATATTAAAAATTAGTACGAGCAGTACTATTGAACCATTCGTTATAGAAATTGAAAAAAAGTCTGGAATAGTGCAATTAGTTGATCCTGTTACAGTAAAACAATATTCTGCAGATAAAGTACTAAATAATCACTTTATTGCAGAATATATAAAGGCAAGAGAAGTTTTTGATCAATATAACTATAGCTATAACTATTATACAAAGGTGAGATTATTTTCTTCGCCTAATGTATATAATGAATTTAAAAATTATATAAGTTCACAGAACATGGATGATCTATTTAATTTGTATTCGGGCTTTGTTAAAAATGAATTTAAAATTCGCTCAATTCAGAGATTGTATAATGATACCTTTCAAGTTAGATTTACCGTGGAGTTTACAAGAAAAGATGGTAGCTCTGTAAAAAAAAATAAGATAGTCATAATGTCATATAAATATGCACCACTTGAAATGAATGATCAGCAAAGATACGTTAATCCATTGGGATTTCAGGTTACTTCTTATAGGGTAGATGATGAATATGTATAAAATATTGCTAATTTTAACTTTGCTTGTTGTAAATGGAAGTTTAAATGCGGCTATTAGTTACAGCACACCTGTTTCTGTGGATAGTAGAATAAAAACTTTTGTGTATAATCCTAACAAAGTATTTACGATTGTTTTTAGTCAGGGTTATTATTCTTATATAGAATTTGCAGAAGGAGAGAAAGTCAAAAACATTGCCGTTGGTGACGCATCAAGTTGGAAAATTAGCCCTTACGAAAATAAATTACTTATTATGCCGTTTGAAGTTAGTAGCCATACTAATATGATTATTACAACAACTAAAAAAAGAAATTATATTTTTGATTTAATCTCAAGACCAAACTACGATAAGTATCTAAATACTGATACTGAAAAGATAAGTCAGGATTACTTTGCCGAAAGAGATATATCTTACGTAGTACGTTTTTATTACCCTCAAGAAGAAGATGAATTTGATCTTGATTTAGATGAAATATCTATACCCACCCAAATGCAATACGCTGTAGATAATCTAGAGGAAATGATACAGGAAAATCATACGAAATACAATTACACTTACATCGATGATGGTGTTAATACTGATATAATACCAATTAAATTATTTGACGATGGTCGTTTAACCTATTTTAAATTTAGAGACAATAAAAAAATACCTCAAATTTTTACAGAAGGAGATAAGACTAAATCACCTTGTAAAAGACTGTTATTTGATGGCTATATTGTAATAAAAGGTGTACACAAAAAATTGTTTATGCGCTATGAAAATGATGAAATTGAAATTTTAAATAGATCTCTCTAGCATAGAGTATGTGCATATGAGAATGAAGAAAAGGATCAATAATTTGGAAAAAAATGAATCAGAAATAGAGAATAGAGTAGTAACAGTCGGCTCCAATCAAGGCCATAGAGTATTGATGATTGCTGTTTTGTTGTTTCTAGTGAGTGGAGTGTGTTATTTTTATTTTAGTACTTCTTCTTCTGATGAAGAGAGTGTTGAAGTCATTAAAAAAAATGAAACAAAACAAGACGTTCAAGAATTAAAAGAAAAATTAGAACAAGTCCCAGATAATACGATGATTCATGAAAGGATTATAACCGATCTTCCACCATTGCCTCCTCTTCTTACTCCACATAGTATACCGGAAGTAAAACAATCTAAAAAAGAAGAAAAAGAAGAAGAAAAATCAAGAGAAACATCTATATCGAATAGACCGGTTTTATCAAAACAAGACTTTCGTCATAATAGTGTTGTTAGCAATTTACCAACCACATTTTCTAAAATGAGTGGAAATGGATATCCTAGAGATAGACGTGGTACACAGATGTTGGTCATTTCAAGTGGGGGTAAAGAAAACAGAACAACTGATCCTGTTTTATCTGACACTTCAGTGCAGCAGAATGTAGTTACTAAAGTGGGAAAACTTGGGTTTATGATTACTCAAGGTAAAATTATTGATGTCATTCTTGAAACTGCAATAAGTTCTGATCTCAGGGGAATGCTACGTGCTGTAGTTAGCGATAATGTTTATGCAGAAACTGGTGACACTGTTTTGATACCAAGAGGATCAAGATTAATAGGTAATTATTCATTTGAGTCGAATATTGCAAGGGCTCGAATAAATGTAAACTGGAGTAGAATCATTCTTCCACATGGAATAGATATTGCTATTTCATCACATGGTACAGATGAACTTGGTAGAGTAGGAGTAGATGGAATAGTTGATAATAAAACCACAAGTGCATTATTTTCTTCAGTATTACTTGCAGGTGTTTCAATTGGATCAGCTGTAATAGGACAAAAGGCTTCTAATCTTGCTGATGCACTAACTCCTATAGATTTAGCAAGAGCTATTACTGCGACTGAAATAGATATATCTCCTCTTAAGGATATTATTAGTAATAAAAATATTTCTAAAAAAGATACAGATAATGATAAATGGAAGCTTGGACTTGGAGCTATTAAAAAAATTAAAAATGCATTTAATGATAGAAATATGCTTGAGATATTCAAGAGGGTAGTAAGAGAATTAGATTTAGCTTCTGTTGATAACAGTAAGATTGATGAAATATCTTTGGAAGATATAAAGCAATTATTGAAAAAACAAGGGAATAAATCTATATATGAAGAGATAATTAATAAGTCAGTTAGTGATTTTTCTAAAGATATACGAGATATAATCAGTAAATCTACAGATAAAAAACCAACAGTTTATGTTGATCAAGGTACTGCATTGAAAGTATTTGTTAATCAAGATATAGTATTTCCAATACGTGCAATATTAAACAATCAATAGGAGAAAATGAATTATACTGCGCTTGATACATATTTAGAACCATTACAAAATGTATTTCAAGAAGATGGTGTAAATGAAATATCAATAAATAAGCCAAAAGAAATATGGATTGAAAATCGTGGCAAAGTAAGATGTGAAAAACTAGAGATATTTGATCTTACTCATTTAAAATCTCTTGCCAGACTCATTGCTCAGGCTACGGAACAAAAACTGAGTGAAGAAGCGCCTCTACTTTCAGCTACATTACCAAATGGTTATCGTATACAGATAATATTTCCACCAGCATGCGATCCTGATAAAGTAGTTATGTCAATTCGTAAACCTTCTACTATCCAATTAGGATTGAATGATTATGAAAAAATGGGAGCTTTTTCTGAAACTATTATAGGAACAACTTATAACCCAATAGATGATTTTTTAGCTTCACTATTAAAACAAAAAAAAATAAAAGAGTTTTTGGAAAATGCTATAGTAAATAAAAAAAATATTATAATCAGTGGTGGCACTTCTACAGGCAAAACTACTTTTACTAATGCTATTTTAAATAGCATTCCAGTCGAGGAAAGAATTATTACCATTGAAGATGCAAGAGAAATAATTTTGAATAACCACCCAAATAAGGTAAGTCTGATTGCTTCTAAGGGAGGTCAGGGAAGAGCCAAAGTGACCAGTCAAGATTTGATAGAAGCATCTTTACGTTTAAGACCAGATAGAATAATAGTTGGTGAGCTTCGTGGTACGGAAGCTTTTAGCTTTCTTAGAGCAATAAATACAGGTCATCCAGGATCAATATCAACTCTTCATGCAGATAGTCCTGTAATGGCACTTGAACAAATAAAATTGATGGTGATGCAAGCTGGTTTTGGCATTCCACCAGATCAAATCATATCATATATTAAAAATGTAATCGATGTTGTTATTCAATTAAAAAGAGCAGGGATGGGAAAAAGAAGCATTTCTGAAATATTGTTTACTAGATCATCATATGGAAATATTTAAATTTACACATTAAAAAATAGTATTTTATGAGTAATGGAAATCATCTACGCAATATCTTAATAGGAGGAGTTATAGCCTCGAGTATACTAGAATTCTGCTTCTATTTATCAGGTGTATTGTTTTATTTACTTGTTGATGGCCCAGATAGTGTGGACTTCAAGACAATTAATCCAAGTTTAACACCATTTCCTCATGGTCTATGGCCGACAATTTTTGATCATATACAATATTGCTGGCACCATCCAGAGCTATATAGTTTTGAAATTAAAATCAAACTTGTTGTATCTTCTGTTCTACCAATTCTTATTTTGATAATCATTTTATGGAATTTAAGGGAAAGAATAGTTGAGTGGCGTCCTTTTAAAAAAAAAGAATCATTGCACGGAGATTCAAAATGGGCATCGGAAAAAGACATAAGAAAAGCAGGCTTGAGAAGCAAAAGAGGATTATTACTTGGCAAAGATAAAAGAGGATATTTTATTGCTGACGGATTTCAACATGCATTGTTGTTCGCTCCCACAGGTTCTGGTAAAGGTGTCGGTTTTGTAATTCCCAATTTATTATTTTGGACTGATTCGGTAATCGTACACGACATAAAATTAGAAAATTATGAAATAACGAGCGGTTGGCGAGAACGACAAGGTCAAAAAGTTTACGTTTGGAATCCAGCGCAGCCAGATGGGGTAAGTCACTGTTATAATCCACTGGAGTGGATTAGCGAAAAACCTGGACAGATGGTTGACGATGTACAAAAAATAGCTAATCTAATCATGCCTGAACAAGATTTTTGGCAAAATGAAGCGAGAAGTTTGTTTGTTGGAGTAGTATTGTATCTACTTGCTGCACCAGAAAAAGTTAAATCTTTTGGTGAAGTTGTACGTACTATGCGTAGTGATGACGTGGTTTATAACCTTGCTGTTGTTTTAGATACTATGGGTAAAATAATACATCCGGTAGCATACATGAATATTGCAGCCTTTTTGCAAAAGGCTGACAAAGAAAGATCAGGTGTTATTTCAACCATGAACTCATCGCTCGAATTATGGGCAAATCCTTTAATTGATACTGCAACAGCAACAAGTGACTTTAATGTTTTAGATCTTAAAAAGAAAAAAATTACAGTTTATGTTGGCTTAACTCCAGATAACTTAAATAGATTGAGACCATTAATGCAGGTCTTTTACCAGCAAACAACTGAATTCTTGTGTAGAAAACTTCCGTCAGATGATGAACCTTACGGTGTATTATTTTTAATGGATGAATTTCCAACACTTGGAAAAATGGAACAATTTCAAACGGGTATTGCATATTTTCGCGGCTACAGAGTAAGATTATTCTTAATTGTTCAAGATACTGAACAACTCAAAGGAATATACGAAGAAGCAGGAATGAACTCTTTTTTATCAAACTCAACATATAGAATAACTTTTGCAGCCAATAATATTGAAACAGCTAATTTAATATCGCAACTTATAGGAAACAAAACTGTACAACAAGAATCATTAAATAAGCCAAAATTTTTAGATTTAAATCCTGCCTCGAGATCATTACATATCTCCGAAACGCAAAGAGCGTTACTTTTACCTCAAGAGATTATTATGTTACCACGTGATGAACAGATAATTTTAATAGAATCAACTTACCCAATTAAATCAAAAAAAATTTTATATTACAGTGATAGCACATTCACAAGAAAACTTCTTAAGCCAACTCACGTACCTACGCAAGAACCATATAATCCAAATAAGATTTATTGTACATCCAACGAGAATAAAATTAGTAAAGAAAAAAATACTGCTATAGTAAGTTCAAATGCTGATGATTATGCAGTTGCAACTCAAGGTAAAGATGCAGCGTATGATGATAAATCAGAAGCTGAAAATGAATTTAAAGTGGAAGATTTTGAAGATGAATATACTGACGACAAATTTGAAGATGAAGACAATGAATTTGATGATGAAGATATTGATGACGAATTAAAAAAATAATAATAAAGCTGAAAACGCAAGAAATGATCCTACTACTTTTTTTAATTTATAATTAAAAGAAAAAAATATACAACTCTTGACAAGTTCTTCATTCAAATTATTTGTGTAATCAATTAATATTACCAATTGATCATTATTTGAGTTTAATAAACATTAAAACAAATAATAAAAAGGCATATTAGATAGTTAGAACTCTTGCTTTACTTTAATCACAACAGTAATCCTTTTGTATACAGAAAGAAGATTCCATCTTCATCATCAAATGATATAACAATCAACTTTTGAAATACATGAATCAATTCGCTTCTAATAGAAAAAATAAAAACAATCTTAATAATTCTATAGTTATGGACAAAATCCATAATTCTTAATAAAGTAAAAGAATTAAAATTAAACGAATGCAAAAAAAAAGATTGCAATTTATCTTTTGTTTTTGAGAAAATTACTGCAATAAGAAGGATTTTTTAGTAGTAAAAAATTATAAAAGCTGTACAGTAATGCCCCCATTACTTCTATGTATAAATAAATTGAATGAAAAAACATTCCCTATTCTTTTATACAAAGAATAAACGACGCTAATTTTAAAAAAAGCTCATTTAAAAAATGAGAATGAACACAAATCTCAAAAAAAAGAAAATTATCGTAATATACAAATCTCTTTTATTACCAATAATCAAATTAAAAAATACCTTCTCTGCGAATGCTTAATTTCTACTAATGTATTTTTAGTAAAAATGAAAGTTTTTTTTTAATTTTTCTTACATTGAAGAAGGCTTTTAAGTAAACTTCAAATATTAAAGACACTTAAAAAAAAGATAATCATCAATAAATCCTCATATCAATCATGAATTAGTTTAACTGTTCACAAATGAAAGTATAAATTTATATTGTATATATATATTTATATAGTGTCTTTTATATAAATTTTAAGCTAAAAGCGAGGTTCGATTTAAAATCAACAATAAAAATGAGATTACTATCTTACAAGTTTTTTCTAATTTATATGTACACAAAATATTACCAGAGAAAAAATTTTAAAAAAATCAAACTGATTTATAGTTAAAAACTGAATTTTAAATTTATAAAAGCTAGATTTTTTTTTAATAAATTGAAATTTACTATTTTCAAATTTTTAATAATTAAATATTAATTTATGTAATACATTATCAGATACCTAAACGGTTTCCGTATCAATGTTTGAATTATGAATATTTTTTCTTATTCTTTAAATAAAACCTACATAACTAAAAATTAATCTCGAAAAAAATATTTTTCCCCAAAAAGATAGAGAAAAGGCAAAATAATAAAGCTATTAAAATCAATACCTTTTGTGTGCCTTAACACTTTTTTTTTTAAACTTCAACTACCGCCTTTCTTGCTAGGCTATTAGCCTCTTCATTATATTTATCTCCATTATGAGCTTTAACCCATTGCCAATTGATTTTATGTTGCAAAGCAATATTATCTAACTCTTTCCACAGTTCCATATTTTTTACTGATTTTTTACTACTTGTTTTCCAGCAATTCGCTTTCCACTTATTTATCCATTCTGTTATACCGTATTTAACATAAAGACTATCTGTATATAAATTAATATTGCAAGAAATCTTCAATACCTTCAGTCCATTGATTACTGCTTTTAACTCCATTTTATTATTTGTAGTATTTTCTTCTCTACCATAAATGCATTTTCTGCTATTTTGAAATAATATAATTGCCGCCCATCCTCCAGTCCCAGGATTACCAAAACAAGCTCCATCCGTATATATCGTCACTTCCTTTCTATTCATTTTTAATGTTATTGATCAATAAGCTACACCGCATGATTGCTTTTTGTTATCATAAATATAGTTTTTAATAAAAAACATACAAATATACAAAACATTTTAAATGTTGCTCTTAAACTTTATTGTAGAAATAAAAAAAAATGTAACAACCAGAATTATCAAAAGAAAAAACAAGAGATAGTTTTTATGTTGCTGACGTCTTTTCATAACTAAAGCAAATAATCAATAGAACAAAAAATAACATTAGTAAAGAGAAGAAATAAATAAGCGATTGAATAAGAGAACATTTTTTTTTGTGAATCATGATTTTTGAGTCTCAAAAGAGATATTGCATACCAAATAAAGATACAACCCTCAAAAATCGAAAAACTTAAATAAAATAGAGCTTTTTTTAAAAACAGCGCTGGGAGTAAGCTAATTAGAACCAACAAAACACTATAAACTAATATATACTTTCTTGTCTTTTCCGGACCATAAATAATATTGAACATTGGAATTGATGCTTTTATATAGTCTCCTGACCTACTTAATGACAGAGACCAAAAATGTGGCGGAGTCCACACAAAAATTATCAAAAATAAAATAAAACTTTCCCAAGTTATAGAATTAGTAACAGTTGCCCAACCAATCATTGGAGTAAAAGCACCAGATGCACCACCAATGACAATATTTTGCGGAGTACGTCTTTTGAGCCAAATTGTGTATACAAAAACATAAAACAATATACTAATCATAAGTAGAGCAGCAGAAATATAATTCGCTGCTATCGCCATAATAAATACCGATAATATTCCAAGAATTATGCCAAATTCTAAAGCGCTCTCAGCAGAAACTCTACCTGAAGGTATAGGGCGATCTTTTGTCCTTTCCATGAGAAAATCTATGTCTCTATCATACCACATATTTATAACACCTGCTGATCCTGAGCCGAGAATAATACATACAAGGGATATTAGAGCAAGAAAGGGATGAATACTACCTGGTGCAGCAATCATTCCAGCAATTGCGGTAAATACTACAAGATATACTATCTTTGGTTTTAATAAACAGAGAAAATCCGATATTGTTGATTCAACGTCAGATAACGCGGTCGCACGCATTCTATTTTACTACTGGTAATTTTACAAAAGTATGCAAAGGTGGCGGAGAAGATACTGTCCATTCTAAAGTGTCACCGCCCCAAGGATTATTTCCAACTTTTTTTCCCCATTTAAAAAGATGTATAACTACAAACACGAAAAACACAACCGAGAAAAAAGACATATACGAGCCAATTGAAGAAATATAATTCCAAGGAATAAATGCGTCCGGATAGTCCGGTACACGCCTTGGCATACCCGCTAATCCTAAAAAATGCTGAGGTAAAAAAGTAATATTGGTGCTAACAAATGTAAGCCAAAAATGTATTTTCCCCAAATACTCATTATATTGTTTACCAGACATTTTACTTATCCAATAATAGAAACCAGCAAAAGCTCCAAATATTGCAGCAAGCGACATAACATAATGAAAGTGAGCAACAACATAATAAGTATCGTGTAAAAGTTTATCTATTCCACCCTGAGATAAAACTATTCCAGTTATTCCACCTCCAACAAACATAAAAATAAAGCCTAATGCAAACAACATGGGAGTTTTCAGTTCAATCGATCCACCCCACATAGTTGCAATCCAACTGAAAACCTTGACCCCAGTTATAACGCCAATGAAAATTGTGCTAGTACTAAAAAATACAGCAGCATCTTCACCAAGTCCAACAGTAAACATATGATGAGCCCAAACTATAAACCCAAATACTGCTATGCCTAGCATAGCATAGACCATTCCCATATAACCGAATATAGGCCTATGAGAAAAAGTTGATACGACTTGGCTCACAATTCCAAATGCAGGAAAAATGATTATATAAACCTCAGGATGACCAAAAAACCAAAATAAATGTTGAAACAATACAGGATCACCACCTCCTGCAGGATCAAAAAAAGAAGTGCCAACATTTCGATCGGTGAACAACATAGTTATAGCACCAGCAAGTATTGGTAAAGCAATAATTAACATAAATGATGTTAATAAAACAGACCAAACAAACAATGGCATCTTGGTTAATAACATACCTTTTGTGCGCATGTTAAATATAGTAACTATAAAATTAATTGCTCCAACGATAGAAGAAATACCAGCGATATGAAGTGCAAGTATAACAAGATCAACTCCTGCACCTGGGTGAAACGTGACTTGTGATAGCGGTGGGTATAAAGTCCAACCTGTTCCAGGACCCTCACCAACAAATATTGAAAATATAAATAAAATAAAAGACGATACCAGGAGCCAAAAACTTAAATTATTCATACGTGGCAGCGCCATATCTGGTGCGCCAATCATAAGAGGTACGAACCAATTACCAAAACCTCCCATTAATGCTGGCATTATCATAAAAAATACCATTACTATCGCATGACCTGTAACCATTACGTTATACAACTGATTGTCGTTATTAAGTAAATTAATGTGGATTAGTTGAGTACGAATAACTACTGATAATAATCCACCAATAATTCCAGCTATTATAGAAAAAACAATGTAAAGCGTACCTATATCTCTATGATTAGTGGAAAACAGCCAACGCTTTATACCTTTTGGTACATCTATCATAAATTTATACTCCAAATTTAACTCACCAATCTCTTGTTTTCAATCCATCTATCAAAATCTTCTCTACTTACTGCCTCAACGACAATCGGCATAAATCCATGACCTTGACCACATAATTCATAACATTGCCCATAATAAATACCAGGCTTTTTGATATTAAACCATGCTTCATTTAATCTTCCTGGTATCGCATCGATTTTAATGCCAAAAGCTGGTATTCCCCAACTATGTATCACATCTCTTGATGTAACCTGTAAACGAACATTAGTGTTGATTGGTAAACAAACATTATTATCAACAGAGAGTAGTCTCAAATCTTCTTCGCTAAAATCATCCTTTCCTTTAATATAACTATCAAACGAAACACCCAAATATTCTGGATATTGATAGCTCCAGTACCATTGATGACCAATAACTTTCAGCGTCATTTCAGACTTCGGTATTTTTTCTTGTAATTTAATCAATTTAGCATTTTCAAAAGCCAATACTCCAACAACAATTGTCGGTACAATAAACCAAACAATTTCTAAAAGAATATTGTGATTTGTCTTACTTACATTCTCTATTTTGGTCTTGCGAAAGCGAAATACTGTATAAGCAAGCAGCACCCATACAAAAAGCATTATTGTGATCATTATATTCATAATAAACGAATGTGATTTAACCACAATTTCCATTATTTCTGTCGCAGGAGGAGGAAACCCAAACTGCCAAGAGTGAGGAATAGAAGCAAACAACATATCTGAGTAAAATACTATCAACAATATGAATAACTTCATCATGTTTGTGTTTGACCGTAAAACTAAGTGACACGAAATATACATATTATATATAAATTCACACTATGCAAACAGAGATTAGTAGAAATTAATAATTTTTTAGCATTTAATCTATACTATTGCCTCACATAGTATTAACTTTGTACAATCTGAGTAAAACTATATTCTAAGTTAAAACATTACAATGATGCTTTAGTTAAGTATTTACTTGGAGTAAATTCCGCAATGAGTTTAATAGTGTCTGTTACTGTTACCAAACCCTCTAGCCTCACACCTAAAACAGTAACAGACACTATTGGACTTTTTATAAGTAGATTTATTTATTTGTCAGTAGTGTAAAGATCTGTTCTGTATCCCTGATGATACGCAGCTTATCTCATAGGTTAATTTTCAATAGCTAAAAAACAATATAGACATATCATCTGTTTTTTACAAGAAAGCAATCGCAAAGGCACATCCGCCCACTCTGCAACTAATATAAAACTGGCTGTCCAGCATCACTTCTATTATCTTGGAGCTTATAAAAACATTCGACTTGATTTATAAAACAAATATATCTGCGTTCTCCACAAGAAAAAAATGAGCTATCAAGCTCTGTGTAAACAAAAATTTTAGAGAAGTCAATAAAATCTTTTGATGTCAATAGTAAATTACCAAATTGACTTAAAATTAAAGATTTAACAGAATTTTATATTCTGTAGAATCAACTTTAGCAATAAAAATAAATTAATATAATACTTTTCATTTTAAAACGACTATTGGGTATATAGGATTACTAAAATATATAGGTATTACTAAAATCTAATTAGCTAGTTAAATATTCACACTATCTATAGTTTTACTTCTTTATTTATTTTTGAAAAAATTTTCAGTCTTATTGTCTTAACTATTTAATACTAGAGAGTTTTAACTTCAATATTTAAGTAATTTACTTATATAATAATACTTAATAAAAAATTTGTAATAATATGAAATTAGCATAATAACTAAATGTTAAGACTACAAATCTGATTTTTATCATTTGATCTTAAGCAATTTTGAAGATAGATATTAAGCCTAATATTAACATTCCAAATTTAGAAAAATTAAATCAAGTAGTTTTGTTATTTTAAATTCAAAACACACTTCCCAATAAGTAAAATCTACTCTATCAATATCACTCTCAATGTCCCTCTTTGATTTTCAAAATAATTTGAAGTATTGATAGCTTTGCTTTATTTATGCTCGCATAATACTTGCGACTCTATATATAATCTATTTTTTAAATCATAGTTTGAATGTAAGGTAAGTGATTGAAACTTTTTTTTATATTCCTATAAATGATACACTAAGGTATAGTAACTACTTTCTCGTATAGATCTCTCTCCTCATTGTCCGTCTCGCGATTACCTAATTCTGCGAATTCTTTTTTTTACTCTCTTCTGTAATTTCTTCCACATAGTTCGGCTTGCCTTGTGTTTTTAAGTAATCAACTACATTCTGTACTTCGTTATCACTAACGAATGGACCATGAATTCTTATAATCCTGCCACCAGAAGTCATATAAAGCATATCACCTGTACCTAGTAATTGTTCAGCACCATGCTCACCTAATATTATCCTGCTATCTATTTTAGAAGCAACAGCAAAACTGATCCTTGTTGGAAAATTTGCCTTTATTACACCTGTTATTACATCAACGGATGGTCGCTGCGTTGCTATTATGATATGTATTCCTGCGGCTCGAGCCATTTGTGCTAAACGTTGAATTGTACATTCTATTTCTTTGCCAGTAGCAATCATCAAATCTGCCATTTCGTCTACAATTATTACAATATATGGCAATACTTCCATCTTGATCGGTATTTTTTCAAAAAATGGTTTACCTGTTGTTGAGTCAAAGCCAATTTGCACAACGCGCTGTAATTCTATTCCGCTATTTACTGCTTCTATGATTTTTTGATTGTAATTTGTCACATCACGCACATTTAAATATGCCATCATACGATAGCGATTTTCCATCTCTTTTACTACCCACTTAAGAGCAATAACAGTCTTTTTTGGCTCAGTTACTACCGGCGTTATAAGATGTGGTATTGCATTATATATTTTAAGCTCAAGCATTTTAGGATCAATCATTATCATCTTACATTCGTTGGGATTTAATCGATAAACTAGCGAAAGAATCATAGCATGAATTGCAACTGACTTACCAGATCCTGTAGTACCCGCAATAAGTAAATGTGGCATTTTTGTCAAATCTGCAATAAATGACTTTCCACTTACTTCCTTGCCAAGCGCAATTGGAAGATGAAAGTTTGCATTTTGGTATTCTGGCGACTCAAGCAAATCACGCAACGCTACAATTTCTCGCTCCTTATTTGGCAATTCTATTCCTATAGCATTTTGTCCGCGTATTATTGAAATACGCGCAGAGAGTGCACTCATTGAGCGAGCAATATCATCTGCAAGTCCAATTACTCTTGCGGATTTTGTACCAGCCTGTGGCTCAAGTTTGTATAAAGTTACAACTGGTCCGTAACATACATTGATAATTTTTCCTTGTACACCAAAATCAATCAACACTTTCTTTAGTAAAGATAAATTCTTATTACATTCCATTGCATTCAGTTGCTTTTTTTGCAAAGAACATTCTTCTACTCTAGAAAGAAATTGAATACTTGGAAACTCAAAGGAAATAGAAGACTTATTCTTTTTTTTAGTAACAATTATTTTCTTTTTCTCTTTTTGTTGTTCTTTAATAGGAACTTGAATTTCTTCACACTGCTCTTTTACCATTGACGCAGTAAATTGATCGACAGTTTTATTTGACTTATAATAAACACTTATAACGTAACACTCTATTCCTTTATATAAGAAGGACATAAAATAAATTGTTCTCTTCCAGCCAATCAATCCCACAGCGCCAATTAATATTGCTACTACGAACAAATAAAACGGGTAAGTATTAATTAGTATTTTTCCTATTATTCCACCGTGCATATATCTCGCGGTAATATCAAGCGAAGACCTCGCTAATATACTACATAATCCTAAATTAATTAGCAGTAGGTAGAAAATCTTTAGCCATCTTTTTGATGATCTAAAAATCAAAAAAAAAACTATAGTTGTAACTATTACAATACTAGTTAATCCCAGAAACTGAATCAATATATCAGCTAAATATGAACCCAATATCCCACATAAATTCGTTACTTCTTCGTTCGTAATTGTATTTAATGATGGATCTTTGTAGTTGTAGCTAAAAACTGACATGTATGTATACATTAAAAATAATAAGTATACAGTTGATCTAAAACATTTTTTTAGCATTTACTCAAAAGTACTAATTATTATATATTCTATACTGTAAATTGCTGTTAGCAATATCATTACAAATGAATCTGATCGAAGAAATGGCTCTATCAATCATCCTATTAATTATTAGCTGACTAAATAGTATCTTTTCTTTGAATCGTATATTAATTAGATAATCGAATTTCACAACTTTTTTGATAATTATGTAATATACACCTACGTAAATTACAATAACCTAAGTGTAGAACGTCGATATGTTGCAGATTCTAACATGTTTTTACTGACATTCTGTTATGTTGCTAGCACAATAACAATTGTGTCAAGAATTAAGATATTTTTTGAAATTTTATCATGAGATTCATTCGTAGTAAAATTTTTTACCAATTTATTAGTATTTTTACAAAAAATTTAATAAATTTATCTTAAATTTTTCTTAACCCTTAAAAGTTAGAAATATTATTCTAATATCAATAGATATTATATAGAGATATAACTCTTTGTATTATCTAATTTAGTAGTATGATTGCAATCAATGAGTAAAATAATTTCTAATTAAATACAAATCAAAGGTTTTTTAATAAATTAAAGTTTGAAAAAGCAATCAATTTCTCAAGATTTATTTATCTATGAAATTTTGAACTTACGTTGAAATTTGTGGGGACTTCTGTTACCCGGCACCCCAGAACCGTGCTTTAAAACAATTAAGCAATAGTGCTATATAACTAAGCAGCTAATGCTAGATTGCTATCAGCAGCAAAATTATTGTTTGCATTTAAATTGTGAACTCTTAACGGTGGTATCTAACCGAGCAAGACACCTTACTTTGCCGTGCATGTCGATCCTTATTCGCCCCCATATTATAAAACCATTTAAAAAACTTAAATGGAAGCGCCGAGTACTGCCCTCGGGTCCAATACACTCCAAACTACAAGGTAATTTCATTGCCATAGCGTACAAAATAAACGCGTCCACAGCGTATAACAATACCTGGCAAATGTCAAGATATTTAATTCTAAATTAATTGGTAATTTTATACTAATTCTCAAATGCAAATTATTTCAAACAAAACTCACACTCATTATTTTTTATAATAATAGTGGAGCAATTTATATTTAGCTTTAAGCTTCTGTACAAACTTTAAATAATGTTAATATTAAAACATTTGTATTTCACAATTCAATTGTTTACATAACATTCAATATATATCTTCAAATTAAATTTTTATTTCTCATCTAAAGAATGGAAGTTCAAACGAACTTATATAAATCATTTATTAAAAGTATCAAAAAAAACTTTATATATATAATAACATCATATATAATATATGGCGAATAACTATCTATATTAAAGTTTCTTTAATATTTTTTTATCTATTCTATTCATAGATACGAAACGCAATCCAATATAATGTTCATTATTTTAAAAAGTTCACCAAAACCTTCAATAATAGAATCAGAGAAAATTTACAACTTAGTTCATAAGAATGAATACAGTAAACTCATATAATGATTATTTATACTATACGATTTAAAAATCGTATAGTAAAAAACATATTTTTTATTAATTCTTAACGTATCATATGTAAAGAACAATTACGCACGATGAATTACGGTATTCTTCCATTCAAAAATTTCATAAAAAACTATCAAACAATAAATATAAAAAATCTAGTAACTTGCAAAGTTAAATTTCTTAAGTTTAACTAACTGCATACCAAATATACATTCTGATGATAAACAGATTTATTTTTCTATCACGTTATCAAACGTAATGAATATAAAGAAAAAGTTCTATCACAAAGATTATCGATATTTTGATAAAACTTGGGAAAAATCTTTAGGAAAGATTATTGATGCCGTTAAAAAATAAAGATTAATATCAAAAATTACAAATTCAATATTCATCAAAATCTGAATGGCAACGATATTTTTTCATATTCAAATCATGATTTGAAATTTTCGTAGAAAAATACAAGGGAATAAAATTAATTTGGATGACGTATTAACTCAGTCTCAACTCAAAAAGAATAAAAAATAATGATAAATTAATCTTTCATATAATGTGTTTTCTATTTTTTCTCTCATAGAGAAATAACTTTCATATAATGCGCTTTACAAAAATTTGATTTTTTGTTGACAATAAGTTTTTTCAATTTAGAAAACATTTAAATTGCAAAAGCACATTATTTTATTTTTTCAAAGATTCCTTTTTATACAATTAAGACGATATTCAAAGAGATGCCTTTGCAGAGAAAAAGAACTCTGTGTCAACGGAGCTTTGAATCAATAGCAATTAAAAATCTCTCTGCAATAGTAATTTTTCTTATATCTTTAACTCTATTGTCGTTTTGATTGAACAAAATTTGTAAAGATTTACTACTATATCTTCTTTTTCCTAAGCAATTAGACTGCTTGATCTTATATGAAATATAATACCAAATATTTTCATCAAACCTAGATACCAATGTTGGTGCTCCTAAAATTTTAATTACCTTTTCTTTATTATCACCTACTTTTATCTCATTCCATAATTCAATGTTAGTGCTTGTAACTCCATGAGTGTGAATGGTATGCGTACAGCTCACTAGAAATAGCAAGAAGAAAAACACTAACGTTCGCATTATTACTAATAAACCATTGAAAACAATCATACAATAATAAATTATGCACAGTCAAATTTTACAAAGTTAAATTGACTGATTTTCCGATAGTGCGTAATATAATATTACTTCAGAAACAATTATACGTTCTATGTCATTATTAGAAGCAGATCCAATATATAAACCATTTAATTACCCTTGGGCATATGATGCGTGGCTACAACAACAAAGAATCCATTGGATACCAGAAGAAGTTCCTCTTGCTGACGATGTAAAAGATTGGAAAACGAAACTTTCGAATGTAGAAAAAAATCTACTAACTCAGATTTTTAGGTTTTTTACTCAAGCAGATATTGAAGTAAATAACTGCTATATGAAACATTATTCAAATATATTTAAACCAACAGAAATATGCATGATGCTTGCCAGTTTTTCCAATATGGAGACAATACACATTGCAGCCTACTCTTATCTTTTAGATACAATTGGCATGCCTGAAAGTGAATATCAAGCATTCATGAAGTATGACGCTATGAGAAAAAAATATGAATATATGCTAGAGTTTGAGGAGAGTAAAAAATATGACAAAAAACATATAGCTAAAACTCTAGCAGTATTTGGTGCCTTCACTGAAGGGTTGCAGTTATTTGCATCATTTGCAATTTTACTTAATTTTCAACGTTTTGGAAAAATGAAAGGCATGGGACAAATAATCGCTTGGTCAGCGCGTGATGAAACTTTGCACACCAACTCAATCATTAATTTATTTAATACATTTATTAAAGAAAATAATGAAATTTGGAATGATGAGTTTAAAGAAGAATTATATTCTGCATGTCGTACTATTGTTGAACTCGAAGATGAATTTATAAAACTAGCTTTTTACTTAGGGGATGTTGAAGAATTATCCGCAGAAGAAGTGCGCAATTATATACGCTATATAGCAAATAGAAGATTAACACAATTAGGTTTAAAATGCATATACCATATTAATGATAATCCACTTCCATGGCTTGATGAAATACTAAATGGCGTAGAACATACAAATTTCTTCGAAAATAGAGTAACAGAATATAGTCGTGCAGCAACTCAAGGCACGTGGGAAGAAGCTTTTGCTGAAAATTAACACCAATCTCTTAATATTAAAGAAGAGGGTACTGCTATAATTAGTTTTTACATGAATAGTATTATCCAGATTTAACACTAAAAATTTTTTATTAAGTAAATTACACTAACTAACAACAATGTCCATTCCCGTAAAATTGTTGAGATTTTATTTACAAAATATAAAAAATATATATTTTAGTATATTCAATATACGGATCTCCACTTTTATAAAGCCTAACTCTAGGTTAGTAATAAAGATTATAATAAAATGAAAAAAGAGAATAGATCTCATATTGCTTCTGTAAGAAATATGAACGCATTGGACAACACTCTCATATGAATATAACAATATTGTGTTCTCTATCTATATTAGATAGATAATTAATCGCAAAATAGTAAATCAGAGTTTTTTGTAAACAATTAACAGAATGTGCCAGTCAGTCGTTATGATACCATGGACAAAAACGCTGCAAAAATACAATATAACTGTATTAATATTAATAAATTTTAAATATTAAAACTTTTAATTCTTTATTTTTGTAAAAGCATCTTCCGTTATGTAAATTTTAAGAATTTTTAGGATATCTTGGAGTATATAAAAAATATAGATTTTTATCTGTTACTGTAAATTTATTTCTAAAAGTTATGTATTTGCAATATCACTGAATAATTAAACTCATAAAAGGTAACACCTTATCAGTAATTATATTGGATTCACTTTATATTGCAATTTGTCATGAAAAATAAAGAATATTAAAATGAAATCTTATCTAAGATGGAGAAACGCAGAATTAATTAGACAAAAGCTCTTACAATTAGTTTTGTATTTAATAGTGATATCAAATATCAAGATTGAACTTTATTAAAAGTTTGTTCTTGCAAGAATTAACATTAATTTGATAAAAATTAACCTTTGACTCCTAATCTAAATTACTAATGTAATATCCACTTTTTTTTGAAAGCAGAGATTATATTCATAATATTTATACCACACAATGAAGCGATGTAAATTTATTTGTTGTCATTAACATAATCAAGGACGTTGTTTGAAAACACATTTATTTTACCGAATAATACGATTCGTATTGAAAAATAATTCAGCACTAAATGCCTTTTTGGTCTTTAATTTAAGACAGATTAATAAAATTAATACATGCACTCTCTCCATTCCTTCAATATAAACCTTTTGTGTTGACTATTTAACTCACTTAATTTTGAATAATTATTCAATGTTCTTTAACAGCGGCAATGCCTTACTTCCTAAAGTAACTTGTTTTTGTTACTTAATACATATTTGAGTTGGTCAAAATGAAGAAGAAAAATCTTTACGATCCACAATGCGCCCCGCCACCCCACTCAGTATTAATTAATATATAACAAAGTTGTTGTGCTATTGTTTTAGCACAAAATCAGTTGGTGTTTTACCAGCCTTTATATTACATATATTTGTTAATAAGAAACACGCTGCATTTACAGAGAGAGCTTCACATCAAATTACTCTTTTACTTAAAACTCTTTAAAATAAGATGAAGAGAGTAAGGAGTGTATATTTTTATACGGAATGTATGATTCAACTCTTACATAGCACCAGGTAGCAATTTTTTGAGATGTTATCAATTATAGTTAAACTGAGATCTTTTATTGTTCAGTGTATTTTAATTAAACAATTCATCCATTGTGATAGTAGGAACAAGTTTTCTCCAGAAGAGAGTTATTATAGAATAATCACTATTCTACAATTTATTTTACATCAAAACATTTTAAAAGATTTTTATAACTCTAAATGTTCTATTTTTCTTTATAAAATAGCGTATACTTCTTTGAATACTTTCATCAGTAATCTTTACTATCTTTAATTGCATTATTATAATGCTATTTTATAATAAATGTTCAAATTATAAAATTTTTAAAAATTAAAACAACAAAAACTGTAGAAGTTTTGCTGAAGCAAATAATGACAAATTATAACCAGGTTTTATCCCTCAAGTTTACTTTGCTTTTTTATTAACTACCAATTAGGTTTACTTTTTTGACAAGATCAATTCAAAACTTTTCTAATAATATATTTTATAATATGTTTTACTATCTATAAACGTATGTAAGTACGTCATATTCAAAGAGCATCAACAAACGCGCAATTGTGTCCTTACTTTTTGTTATCTAACGCCTCAATATTAACGACAAAGATTTGACTAACCTTGTTGAATATTTTTATACAAGTAAGGAGAAGCCTCTCTATTATTACTGGAACGCTTTTATTAAAGAGTTCCATTGGTTCAGGAACTCACTAAATATGTTTTAGCACTGTATTTAGTCAAATTCAGCTATCTATATTAGTATTATAATTTTATTACTAAGCATAGCGTGAATAGTAACCTTTTCAAACTCCGTTTTCTCAATTATTTTTTAATTTTCTTCGCATTATTTTGAAGTATTTTACATATCTTCTGCAAGATAAACTTTTATTTTTTTTTTGATTATTTCTTATTTAAGGCTATCCCATTTTTATCAGCAAATCAGCAAAAAAGATATCGTAATTTTTTTTCTAAGTTATATTGCACTGTTCGATATTACAGATACTCTAAAATAAATACAACAGTTAAACGCGGCACCTTGTACAAAACAAAAGCAGCACTCAAAATATTATGTTGTCGCATCAAACATATTGCGCAAGTCAAAATAATGAAGTAACTCTTGTTATTAATAACTAACGTACTAACCAGAAAATTTTCTATGTTTTTGATGAACATATTTTTACTATAACTAAAAATATCAATTGCGACTTTATTATTACTTATAATATCTTGCTTAACGCTACATCTCTGTATTAGTTTATTAAAACATATAAAAATATAATTCAAAAGCCACAAATAAAAATCTTTCATTTATAATCATAGTAATTTTATACATCAAATTAACCTAATTCAGATTAAATTTATAGATAAACGATACTCTATAGTATCATTTATCTAAAAAATTTGATACTTTGCAATTTATAGAACCTTCTTAAAGAAGTGGATTTTACCTATGAAGTGCATGCCTGTACTGTATCTGGTACTATTGCTGTGACAATTTTTGGTGCCCCAAAAAACACAGCAGTAAATGCGCCTAGTGCAAAAAGAGCAGGCCAAGGCATTCTGCCAAATATTGCAAGCAAGGCAGCACCTATTATTACTACCGTAATCATAGGACCACCTATACTTTGAGTATATTTTACTATACTACATATTACTTCTGATGTCTCATCACCTTGCGGCTTACTTTGTTTAGCCGCACTTGCGTCAAATACAAAAGACATGATTAAAGCTATAAATAGAAGAATTTTTTTCATCATACCTCCTACAAGTAATTTTATGTTCTATAATATTCCACTTTAATTAAATTTAGGTAAAATAACGCTTAAATGTTACTTTATTAAAGTGTTATTTAATTTAAAATTTGATACTTTGCAATTTATAGAACCTTCTTAAAGAAGTGGATTTTACCTATGAAGTGCATGCCTGTACTGTATCTGGTACTATTGCTGTGACAATTTTTGGTGCCCCAAAAAACACAGCAGTAAATGCGCCTAGTGCAAAAAGAGCAGGCCAAGGCATTCTGCCAAATATTGCAAGCAAGGCAGCACCTATTATTACTACCGTAATCATAGGACCACCTATACTTTGAGTATATTTTACTATACTACATATTACTTCTGATGTCTCATCACCTTGCGGCTTACTTTGTTTAGCCGCACTTGCGTCAAATACAAAAGACATGATTAAAGCTATAAATAGAAGAATTTTTTCATCATACCTCCTACAAGTAATTTTATGTTCTATTTCTTTACACATATTTAATTTAAATTTTACTACGTTAGTAAACGTATTATTTTTATTAATCTAATTCTGATACAGTTTATTTATTTTTGCTGCGTTAGTTAATTGAATTAAAATATGAAATATGTTAAAATCAATTTCTCAGATGCACCCTTAGCTCAGTTGGATTAGAGCATTTGACTACGAATCAGAAGGTCGGGCGTTCAAGTCGCTCAGGGTGCATGTGATACTTAGTAAGATATGCAGAAAGTAGATATCACACTTGAAATTAACATATAAAGTACCTATCTTAGGTATTGAATACTAAATTGTTGTATATGAGTACAAAAGACTACTATGAATTGCTGGAAGTGGGGAAAAATGCTAATATTGATGAAATAAAAAAAGCATATAAAAAATTGGCCCTGAAATATCATCCTGATAGAAATCCTGGCAATAAGGAAGCGGAGGAAAAATTCAAAGAAATCACTCTTGCATATGAAGTTTTGTCCGATCCCGAAAAAAAAGCGAGTTATGATCGTTATGGACATCATCATTATCAAGATGGTGGTGGTTTTAGTGGTTTCGATTTTAGCCATTCTACAGGAGATTTTAGTGATATATTCAACGATTTTTTTGGTGGTGGATTTGGAAAATCAAGTACAGCAACAAAGACTAGTGCAAGTAAAGCACCTGGATCGGACTTGCGTTACGATCTTGAAATCACTTTAGAAGATGCTTTCAGGGGGGTACAAGTTCCTATACATTATGTTACTAATGTAAAATGTGATAGATGTAAAGGTACAGGTAGCGAAGGAATAGTCAAACCAGCTCAATGTCACATGTGTCATGGAAGCGGCAGAATTAGAACTCAACAAGGCTTTTTTATGATCGAGAGAACGTGTACTACATGTTACGGAGAGGGAGAAATGATACAAAATAAATGTAAAAAATGTGGTGGAAATGGACGTAGAAGAGATGAAGTAAATATATCAGTTTTAATTCCAAAGGGTATAGAAAAGGGAGCAAAAGTAAGGATAAGTGGCAAGGGAGAAGCTGGTATTAGGGGTGGAAAAAGCGGAGATTTGTACGTATGTGTTAAAATTACTTCGCATAAGATCTTTACTCGAGATAAGGCGGATTTGCATTGCAAAGTTCCTATAAGAATGACATTGGCAATTCTCGGTGGTGAAATTGATATTCAATCAATTGATGGAACGAAAATAAGAGTAAAGATCCCCGAAGGTATTCAAACTGGTACTAAACTGCGCTGTAGAGAAAAGGGTATGCCATGCATGAACTCAAATATACGTGGTGATTTATATGTGCAGGTAATAGTTGAAACTTTAAATCCAAAAAATTTAACTGAAAAACAAGTTGAACTATTAAAGGCATTAGAAGAAGAAAATATAAACGTACAAAAACAATCTGAGGGATTTTTTAGTAAAGTAAAAAAAATAGGTAATTTATTTAACGATATCAAGGGTAGTTAATTAATTGTTCTTGATGATTTCAAAATAGTTTAGCTTTTCTTATTATTGACCTTTTTATTCTTGCTATCGAGTAACGTACGTTTAAATATAAATTTAAAACTCATGATCAGAAAAAATTGATACTTATTCACATAAATAGTCTTGTCAATAATAATTTCACAATTATATCTTTACCACGAAGCAGTATATATAATATTGTTGAAGGGAAAGACACTATCTTTTGAAAAATTATATCTCTAAACTTCTCTAACTAATTTAGAAACAAATATAATAAATAATGTGTCTATTTAGTCTTTATTATGATACACTACTCATAACTATATAATATCAATCATGTAAATCTCAGACCTTACATTTGATTTTATTTATCATGCAAAAGCTATTTGCGAAAAAGGTCATTACATTGGCCTAAGCTCTATACCAATAAATATTTTTAATATAAAAACAGGAAATAAAAATTAAAAAAATAAGTTCTCTTCCTTAATAAAAATAAGATTAATTTCTACATATAATGTGTACGCATCGCGACCGAATAGTAACTACTTATATTTTAATATCAAATTATCTCATCGATAATAAAAAAGATACTTCCCATTTTCTTAAAAATCTGCTACCCTAGATGAGGCTTGTGACTTTTTTTGTTTCTAGAGCTTTTCCTTCAAAAGCTGTTTTTGTAATGACTTTTTTGATACTTTTATGGGGATATATTATATAAGCTCGTTAGAATTCAGTTGTTATGCTGAATTCTACACTGCGCAGCTTAGATACATAATGATAAGTAATTTAATAATTTAATATGAGAAGAATCAAGTATAATAATTTGATTTCATCTTATTCTAGGGCTTTATTTTATATCTCAGAAGATGAATTGTGTACTACAAGAAAAGAGGTAGAATTTTTATTAAACTTTTTTGATAATCAACGTGATATTTTTATATACCTATCTCATCCTATAATTTCCTTTGCTCGTAAAAAAGAAATTTTACTTTCTATAGGCAAGAACTTAAGTAAGAACTTAATAAAATTTATTATGGTTATATTGCTAAATATGCGCTCTGATTTATTAATCTCGATATTAGAAGAATTTCTAAATCTTGTTAGACGCAATAAAGGTGAATTTGAAGTTATTATAAAGTCAGCAGAAATCTTAAAAAAATCTGATGTAAAAATAATTACTGAATCTCTAAGTTTTCTTGGTAAAATAACAAAGGTAACTAATGTTGTTGAACCTTCTATACTGGGAGGATTTATAATTAGATATGGTTTCAATTTGATTGATGCATCAGTAAAAAGTTACTTAGATAGATTGGTTGATTTAAGTAAAATGGAAATATTGAAAATAAGGAATTGTGTATGAAAAACAGCATGAATGCTTCTGAAATAGTAAATATAATAAAAGAAAAAGTTGAAGCGTTTGATAATCCAATAAAACGAGAAAGTATAGGTGAAGTCATTTTAGTAACTGATACTATTGCACTAGTTTATGGACTTGAAAAGGCAAGATTTGGTGAAAAAGTGTTATTCGCAAGTGGCATAGAAGGAATAGTTTTCGATTTAGATCATGATATAGCTGGTATAGTTATACTTGGTAATGATCGTGATGTAAAAGAAGGGGATATTGTAAAATGCAGTGGTAATCTTGTACAGGTTCCTGTGGGGCTTGAATTATTAGGCAGAGTTGTAAATTCATTGGGCTATCCTATAGATAGCGGCAGTAGAATTAAAACTAGAAGTAGAATGTACGTAGAATCTAAAGCTCCTGGCATTATTGATCGTAAATCCGTTCACGAACCTCTTCAAACTGGAATTAAAATTATAGACTTACTAATCCCGATAGGCAAAGGACAACGTGAATTAATCATTGGCGATAGACAAATTGGTAAAACTACTATTGCGCTTGATACTATCATCAATCAGAAAAAAAATAATGATGAAGTGGAAGAAGGTCAAAAAGTTTACTGCATTTACGTTGCCATCGGACAAAAGATTTCAACGGTAGCAAAAGTAGTAAATAAATTAAGAGAAAGTGGTGCATTAGAATATACAACTGTAGTTGTTGCCAGCGCATCTGATCCAGCGTCTATGCAATTTTTAGCACCTTATGCTGGTTGTGCAATTGGAGAGTTTTTTCGTGATAATGGAATGCATTGTCTGGTAGTTTACGATGATTTATCTAAACATGCTGTTGCATATAGACAGATGTCTTTATTGTTGAGGCGTCCTCCTGGACGTGAAGCTTATCCAGGAGATATATTTTATGTACATTCTCGTTTACTTGAAAGAGCTGCTAAAATGTCTGATAAAAAGGGATATGGATCTCTTACTGCATTGCCTATTATTGAAACTCAATCCGGTGATGTATCTGCATACATTCCAACTAATGTAATTTCTATTACCGATGGACAAATTTTCCTAGAATCTGAGCTATTTTATAAAGGATTTCGTCCTGCAGTAAATATAGGTTTGTCAGTTTCGCGAATTGGCTCTGCTGCACAATTAAAATGTGTAAAAGAAGTCGCTGGTTCTATAAAGCTAAATTTGGCTCAATACAGAGAGTTAGAAGATTTCGCAAAGTTTAGCTCTGATCTTGATGCAAGCGTTCAATTATCCTTAAACAAGGGTAAGTATCTTGTTGAATTACTAAAACAAAAACAACATTCGCCTATGCAAGTAGAAGAGCAAGTAATGTTGATGTATGTCTTTTCTAATCTATATGATCAACTAAGCAAAATACAAATAAGTGACATTAATAAATTTCAATTTGAACTTATCAATCATTTTTGTACAGAATATCCTGAAATTTTAAAAAAATTGTCAAATACTATAGATGATGATATAAGAAACGATATTTTTCATATTGTAAGTAGTTTCATTACTAAGTTTAATTGCATTTAGGTGGTGGTAGTTATGACTTCGTCAGTTATTAGTAAATTCCCTATGACAAGGGAAGGCTTTGATCATATGCAAGCAGAGCTAAATAGACTAAAGGAAGAAAAACCCTACATTATACAGGCTATTTCTGATGCACGTGATCAAGGTGACTTATCCGAAAATGCAGAATATCACGCTGCAAGAGAAAGATTAGGCTTTATTGAAGGACGTATGATAGAGTTAGAGAATAAGATTCTACATGCAGAGGTAATAGAAGTAAAAAGTCTATCTGGTAATTCAGTAATGTTTGGTGCGACCGTAACATTGAACATGCTCAGCGATAATAATAGCGAAATAAAATATATTTATAAAATTGTAGGTGAATATGAAGCTGATGTTTCAAAACAGTTGATATCTATTAGCTCACCCTTAGGTAGTGCCTTGATTGGTAAAAAAGTTGGCGAATGCGTGGAAGTAATAGTACCAAGTGGAGAAGAGAAATTGTATAAAATAGTTAAAATTGAGTTTAAATAAATTATGGTACGAACTACTTATAAATCAGTGAGTTTATCTGTCATCTCTCCCATAGAGGATATCTTAGAAGATGCACGCTCTGGTAAGTTATTTATTCTGGTTGATGATGAGAATAGAGAAAATGAAGGAGACTTAATTGTTTTAGCTGAAAAATTAAAATCAGAACATATAACATTTATGGTGAGATATGGTACTGGGATCATATTTTTAGCTATGACAAGACCTGATATGATCAGGCTAAATCTTGAATTTATGAAAAAAAGTAATGTAGATGAAAAACTTATCCCCCACACTGCATTTACTACTTCTATTGATGCTCGTTACGGAATTACAACAGGCGTCTCTGCTCACGATAGAACGCGCACGATACTTACTGCAATTGACCAAAATAATACTAAAGACGATATTATCACTCCGGGCCACGTTTTTCCTATTATTGCAGATGATGGTGGAGTTTTAGCTCGTAATGGACATACTGAAGCAAGTGTTGAAATAGCAAAGTTAGTTGGCTTTAGTCATACTGCTGTTGGATGTGAATTAGTAAATGATGATGGCTCCATGATGCGACTGCCTCAGTTACTTAAATTCGCCGAACAACATAAGATTAGATTAACTACTATTGCTAAACTTATTAGTTACATTAAAAAGTTAAACTAGTGTTTGTTTTGTGAATTTGTGTAATTTAAGTGCTAAATATTATTGAATTCTCTAAACATTTTGTATAAAAAGCAATCTTTATGTTCAAAGTTGCTAGTTTTTTTGTCTTATATCTTTTTTTTGTGTACTGTAGTAGTAGTACTGCTTACCCTGCTAATGTTATTAGAGATAGCGAAGTAGAAACGATAGTGAAAGAATTAGCTCAACCATTATTTTCTGCGTCAGGTATTGATGTTGATCTTATAAAAGTTTTTGTAATTAGTGATAATTCTGTTAACGCCTTCGTAATTAACAATAATATTTTTATTCATTTAGGACTTTTGCAATATTCAACTGAACCATATATTTTGCTTGGCATATTAGCGCATGAAATTGCTCATATATCTGCTAGTCACATATTGCATATAAACAGAATTGTGAATTATTTTCAATCGATAACAATGATCAGTTATATAGCAGGATTAATTTCTACTATTATCAATGATCTAAAGTTTGCTAGTGTAATTTTATTTGGAAGTGTGTCAATTAGTTCAAAACTATTTTTTGACCATTCTCAAAATCAAGAAAAGGTAGCGGATAGTTATGCCTTAAAATATCTTGATGAATCTGGATATGATAATTTAGGCATGAAAGAGATTTTCAAGTATTTTAAAAGTATCGAGCAGAAAAATTCTGAGATACATTTCCGCACTCATCCACCTAGTGATAAGCGCATACTCGCTGTACAAAATTACAAAATTAAAAATAATATCAAGCCAATTTTTGCAGATAAGTTACTAAAATTTAAGCGTATAATTACAAAGTTAGATTCACTTTTTTCTCCTATGTATATTTTATCTGACAAATATCAAAATAATTCTGAGTACGTAAATGCTATAATATATTGCAGACAAGGAAAAATGAAAGAAGCAATTAACATAATTGATTCATTAATTCAAAAATCACCTAATAACCCATACTTATATGAAGTAATGGCAAAAATGCTATACAAAACAGGGAATTTAAATAAAGCAATAAAAATGTATGAGAAATCACTCAGATATTTATCCGAAAAAGACAGTTATTTGATAAAACTTACGTTATCACATACATTATTATTGCATGGCGATCTAAAGAAAGCAATTTTTTATCTTGAGCAGATCGCGAACATAGAACAAAATAATATACTCGTTTGGAAATATCTAAGTATTGCATATAAATGCAGTGGCGACATAGCAATGCACTTTTTTGCTTTGACAAAAAAAGCCTTTATCGAAAATAACTTAAAACAGTTCACAAAATATGCTGAACTTGCCGTTAAAGCTCTACCAAAAGACAGCCCCTATTCATTGCAAATTGAAGACATGAGACATCGCAATACATGAAAAACACTAATAATAGTGTAAAACTCATACTTATATGAGCTATTTATTTGCACACTTCTTGAGTGTATCCTGTGCTTCAGTGCTTATATTAGGAATAACTTTCATTATAATTGTTTTAGCTCCAAAGAATACACCACAAAACATCCCCAAAGCAAAAAGAGCAGGCCAAGGCATTCTACCAAATATTGCAAGTAAAGAAGCGCCAATTATTACCACGGTCATAAGCGGACCTCCTATTCCCCATACATACCCAATAATATTACATATTACTTCGGTTGTACTATCCATAGTAGCATCACTACCATTAGAAGATATAGGGTAACCTGATACAATCAATATTGCATACAAAGCATTAAAAAATTTTTTCGTTATAAAATTCATTTTTGCGCCTTTAAATAATAAACAAGTCTAACAAAGTAATTTTATCACACACACTCCATTCTATAGCAGAATTTAGAACTTGTCCACAAATAAGCTATCATTACATAAATAAACCACCGTTAATATTTAAAGTATGCCCAGTAATATATTTTGCTTCATCGCTTGCCAAAAACAATACTCCTGTAGCTACCTCTTTTCCAGTTCCCATTCTTTTCATTGGAATATTAGTTAGTATTTTTTTCTTTTGCTCTTCTGTTAAATGCTCGGTCATTTTAGTATCTATAAACCCAGGAGCAATGCAATTTACCGTTATATTACGATTTGCAAATTCTTTTGCTATAGACTTACTCATAGATATAATACCAGCCTTTGATGCTGCATAATTTGCCTGTCCAGCATTTCCAGCTAATCCTACTATTGAAGAAATATTTATAATTCTTCCCCAATTATTCTTAATTAATTTTCTGCATGCTTCTCTGTTAAGTTTGAACGTAGAAGTTAAATTAACATCAATTACTTTTTGCCATGCTTCATCTGTCATTCTTAACAACAAACTATCTTGTGTAATGCTTGCATTGCACACAAGTCCACTAAACCCTCCCATCAAATCGCTCGCTCTATTTATCAGTTGATGCACTTCTTCAATATTCAACAAGTTACAAGGAAGCATATAAACATTTTTTTTATATAGCTCAGAGAGCCTTTCTAAAACTTCCTTTTTTGTACCAGAGATACACAGAATTGCACCAGCTTTATGCATAACCTCTACAATTGCCTGGCCTATTCCACCTGATGCACCAGTAATTAAAAATTTTCTACCTTCTAATCGAAACATAATAACTCTATTTTATTTACCCGTTAAACTAACAGAACATCATTCTCTAGTTGCAATAGGTTTGTATATAACATAGATAACTATATACAAGGTTACATTAAAATGTAAAAATTAAATTTAATATAGAATATTACTATTCTATAATTTATTTCAATTTTGAATTCCAAATAAAAAGTACACAAATCATGGATTCTTCAGTTTTTGTGTGTTATCATAATGCTATATTAGCACTAATGACAATTTTTTTATGATATGTAAATTAAAAAACCAGCTGTACTGGGTTCTCTTAAATGAATTTATCTGATATTAGTGATAATTTTAAGCGTGTAGAAAACAAAAACAAAGAGAGACAGCAAAATACCGAAAGTTTTTATTATTATGAAAACGTTTGTTGCGTTGATTGATAAAATAGTAAGCTTTATTTTAAAGCGTGAGTGTTGTAGTAACATGAATGAGGTTCTGAGAGTGACATGGGGTCCACTATTTTTTGGTCTAGTTGTGATAATCACTTTTTTTGGAATATGTGGTACTTGGTCGGCTATAGCACCAATTGACGGTGCAGTACATGCAAGCGGAGAAGTAATTGTATCCTCAAACAGAAAGATAGTGCAACATCTTGGTGGAGGAATAATAAATAAAATCTTGGTGAAAGAAGGTCAATCAGTAAAAAAAGATGAATCTTTAATTTTATTAAATGATATTAATGAAAAAGTAAACTTAAGTATAATCAAAGAGAAACTCTTGTCACTTTTGGCAACTGAAGCAAGACTCATTGCTATTAGTACCAATTTAGACTCGGTTGAATTTTCTGATGAAATCAGAGATTTTTCTGACATTAGTCTTGTAAATGAAGTAATAAAAAATCAAATAAGGTTATTTGATTTTCAACGTAGAGGTATATTAGGAAAAATTGACATACTGAAGCAACGCATAAAACAATTACATGATGAATTATCAGGATTAAATTCCCAGCTTTATGCAATTATTAAGCAATATGATTTAATAGTTGAGGAATTAGAAACAAAGAAACAACTTCTTAATGGTGGTCACATAAGCAAGCCACATATTTTAGCTTTGGAAAAACAGTTTGCTGAAATTGAAGGTAAAGTTGGTCATTATCGTGCTGCAATATCTCAAGTGCAACAAAAAATTGGAGAAACCGAATTAAAAATTATCAATGTAAAAAATAACGCTCAAGAAAAAGCAAGCATTGAGCTTAAAGAGATTAAAACATCTATTAGTAACTTGAGAAAAAGATTAATGGTTGCAGAAGATGCCTTAGCTCGCACAATCATCAGATCACCACAAAATGGAATAGTGACAGATGTCAGATATCACACAGAAGGCGGCGTTATACAATCCGGCGTGCCAATTATGAGCATAGTACCATCTAATGATGATTTAATAATAGAAGCTAAAATTCATACTAGAAATATAGAAGAAATATTGTCCGCGCAAAAAAAAAACAGCAATATAGTTTCTATTGACGGATTAAAAGGATTAAAAGTAAAAGTTAGACTGAGCGCTTATAATTCACGTCGCTTAGGTTTAATTAATGGCATAGTGAATCATATCTCTCCCGATGCTCTAGATGATCCAAGACTAGGACGTTATTATTTGGTACGCGTAGTAATACCAAAATCAGAGCTTGCTCAATTCAAAACTGTATATCTATACCCAGGCATGCCAGTAGAAGTATATATAGTTACTCAATCTCGTACTCTTTTGTCATTTTTATTCACACCAATTATTGCAACAGTTGAAAGATCTTTTATAGAAAGGTAGTTTTATTACAAATATTGTCCATTTTATTTTTTTTCTTATTCTCGGTAAATCTTTTTAAATTTTTACTATTAAAATAGTAGAATAGAAATGCATAAAAACCACAACATCAAGATTTTATTATTTCAAAATTTGCCAAAGAATCTCTCTCCTTAGTCTAATTTAGACTTTAACTTTAAAACAACCATGTACAAAATTAAAATAACAAATAAAGGCTATTCTTAATTGTGAGAAATTTAAATAAGATAGAAAAATCAATAAAAGTAAAATATTTTTAATTTAAACTAAATTAAATTTTTATCATATTTAAAGCTAAACAACAATCGATTTTCCCGGATAAAAGCTCAAAAGTTTTTTTATTAAGTTTTAAAAAACAAACTTACATTATAAGTTTATTCCCAAAAACTCTACATTAAAATGATACTTTTGATTCTAGTGTTTTCTACACAATACCATTTTAAGAAATATTTTTTTAATATCCAATCTAATTATTGGGAAAGTCTTTATTTCATATGAAAGAAAACAAACCTCTCTAAGGAAATATCATTTTCCATAAATACACTTTTTACTCGATCTTTTTCTTCTTAAAGAGAATGATCCAAATACTCCAACCGAAATCTATTCTTCGCGCACAAAAATATGAATTTTACTATCGAGTATACGCTTTAATAATTCTTCTTTCATAACCGTTTACGAGAATCAAATTCAAAAGACACATCACCACACCCAAAAAAAAATAAAGAAAACTAATTACATTCTATATTCAATAGAAATACAAGATGAAACTGCATTTAAACAATCTTCCAAAAAGAATAACACTCCTATCTTATTATCAATATTTTTGGTAAAATATACCGCATCTATGCTTGTTATCAACACGATAACGGGATTATTTTTTGTATTTTGAATAAAGAAAGACCTAATCTTAATGACTGAGCATCTTTTTAAGAATCACCTGTTGGTCAGTAAATTCTGTCAAGTGATTTTCTAATATCACTGAACTTGGCCGTTCATGCGATTCTTGCAAAAATTCAGAATTTTTATTAAGTAAGGCACAAGACGACTTATTGCAAGGCGACTTATTGAAAGAAAAATTTGTAGATCTTAACAAACTAGTACAAACACTTGCACCCTCATCAATAGAAGAAGGAGGATTCGATTGTAAATATTGCTTCTTTTTATGTGATGACAGTATTGAGTCAATTTCTAATTCACCATCTATATTAACTACGGATTCTTCTATTAACTTACTCATTACACAACATGAGATTTTTTTATCATAAAAATCTATACCATATACCCCAGTTCTATAACTTTTCTCTCCTAATAAATTTATTAAATAATCTTCAGGAATACACTTATCAACATTATTGAGTATCGTAAAATCAAATATTTCATTAATAGCACTCGTCTCTTTTTGATATAACAATCTAAAAAATCCACCACAATCTTTCACAATTGGTATAAGAATTGTATCTTCTTTACTATCTAGGTATGGTGCACGCAAAATACTATGAACCGTAAGATTTAATCTAGCATCAATCAGATCAACTATTCTTATCTTAACTGCTTCAACAAGTTTATTTTTACTGATAGGAGTTTCAAGATAACGTCCTGAAAACCATAGATTTCGCTGCATTATGTTATGAATTAACATAGTATTATTTCCAAATATATCTCTGATACGTACGCAGTTATCTTCAACTTCAAAAAGTTCAGAAGCAATTTTACCATAACTCGCAATATCTGATTGAAATAATTCAATAAACTTATCCCTTACTTTCTTATTTCCAAAATCCGTAGAATATAAATAGTATTTTTGATCGAATTCTTCAGATGTAATTAAATTGTCTATATATTCCACTCCGAAAATCTTTCCAAGTTTTCCTTCAATATCTTTTGCAAATGAAAACATTAGATAACATTTTAAGTTAAAAACTATACCTTCATTTACCGGAGTTACATACTTCATACCCTCTTTACTAAGTTGTATATTCTTTTTTTTTAAAAAAAATGGAAAGGCTTTAATATTAAAAGCTATACTCGCATCACTTTCGTTTATAAAGAATCTTTTTATCATTTTACTTCTAAGATCATTCATATAGCGCATGCATTGATCATGATTAATACCTTTGCAAAATCTAATAACGATGAAATCGCCATTCCATTCTCTTTCTAGAGTAAGATTGGTATCAATAATCTCATAAAAATGATTATCAGCATTAAACGCTTTAACTAACTTTTCAATCATTTTACTTTTAGACATAATACCTAACCTCTATCTAAATTATCATAAACGAACGATCTTCACTATTATTTTGACTGCAAAACTGATTTTGTTTTTTCCACTTTTTCCTCTTTCTTCTTCCATCTCGTGCTCAAGTCATCAATTTTTTCTTGATTTATTTTACCTAAGTCAATTCTCTTTCCTCCAGGTACCGTATTGTCACCATACGTACGTTTAATATAATCAGCATTCCTCGGCATACCGTCCTCTAGTAAAAATATTATGTAACTAGTATAGTAAATATAAATTTAAGTGCAAACGCTTTGTGCATATTTTTCGAAAAATTTTTATCTATTTTTACTCTATGATCTAATTTTAAACATTGCAATACTAAAAACTAAAACTGTAAAATAAATACAAACTTTAAATGATAAATTTGAAATAATAAAATAATTTAGCTTTTTTTACAAAATACTATCTCATCAACTTATCTACTAAGCTATAGCTTATATATTAAAGTTGTGAATTCATTGAAAAATTCCAGTTATTTTATCATCTTTGCTTATTGACTCTATATGATTATTAATTCTTACATCACCAGTCAACTTTTTTAAGGGTTGAGTAATATTTCCTCTATTTACTTCTCCTTCTTGAATATTATCATTGCTATAATTATTTTTTTCATCTACACTCATACCAGATTTACAGCTCGTTCTATTAACTTTTCGTTTTATTTTTATTCTCTCTTTCTCAAATTTTTTATTTGGAAAAGATCTATATCCAATCCATTCCTTTTGGTTTTCCTGTTTCATTTGTTTATTTACTTTCTCATTTATTTCTTTTATTTCTAATTTTAGTTTCTCGTTATTTCCTTTGTTCGTATAATCTCTAAATAGAGGGAAGAAAAATGTATTTTTTAGAGTATCTGGTAGAAGATCATGCTCCTGCTTAGTCAGAATAATTAGCTTTTTCAACCAATTTTCACCATCAAATATTGAATATATATCATGTTTAAATTGAAATTCCTCCTTTAAGTTCACTTTTTTCTCTGAATTTTCACAAACTTCTTTAATCGTTTTTCCAGTCAATAATTTTTCTTTAAATTCCTCTTCTATTGCTGAAGCTTTTATTACAACAGAAAAAAGCTCAGCAAATATCCAAATAATCACACCAGCTACAAAAACTTGAAGCTTTAATTTCAGATCGCGAAGAGCTTTAAGACGATCCAATATTGCCATTTCCTCTTTTTGAGATAAATCACTCTCAAATAACCTCTTAAAAAGTCCTTCTATTTCTTGATCAATTTTTTGTTGAAAACTTAAATCTCGAGAAAAAATCGCTTTGATTAGCTTGCTAGATTTATCACGTAAAAACTTTATAACTTCTACAATCCATGCTTTTCTCTCTTCTTCTTCAATTTTTTTTATAGTACCATAAACTTGTGAATCCATTTCTACTTTCGATTCGTTATTCATAAAGCCAAAAAATTTAAAAAACTTCACCAACAAATTATCTATATTACTTAGAAAGTAAGTTTCATTTTTTGCAATATTAAGCTTAATGTCAGATGAAGTTTCAATGATTTTATCAAAAACTTCTTTTTGTTTAAATTCGAATTCAAATTTTTCAGACTCTACCTGTTGTATTTGTTTTAACTTATCAATAATCACTTGCCTGGCAATCTTGTCTGCAATTCCATGAATTTCTTGGAGCTGCTCTTGTAATTTTATGTCTGCTTCCCTAATACAAACTTTGAAAATTGAATTATCACTAAAATCGTAATTTTCTCTCGGAAAACTTTTCATCACCTTGACCTCTTTCCATCGTTCACACCAGCCCAATTCTACAGTACCAAATATTTAATAAGTTTTAAACTATAAAATAATTTATAATCTATCAATTAAAAAGATATACTGTATAGGTACACTGATACAAAACCTTTTAACAAAATTCTTTTTATTTATTCTGATACTTTCAACCTATTTTAATAATCGTTTCTTCAAATTTATTTTGTAAATATTTTATTTTCTTCATTATTTTCCTCAACACTACATTACGCATTTAATTAAAATACTCTCAACATAGAGATTTTGCTTTTACTTTAAAGTTACCGATAAGTATTTACTCAAAGTAAATTTATTTTACTACTTTAGTAAATAACTTCTTACTCATACAATATTGTGTATGCTTTGTATATTTTATTTATCAAGCTTCTCTAAGCGTAATTTTTTACTCTAGATAATAAATCTAAATAGCTCTTTAACAATTAATATATAAAATATATTATATATTTATACTTAAAAATTCAAAAGCAAAATCAAAAATTGTATTTTACTAGTTTTTGATTGATACATTTTGTGGATTACTGTCGTACTAATAAATTAAATCAAGAATCTATTTGTATCTATTTTATACCATGATATTTCTTCTCAATATGGAAATTAGTCCTATCAAAAGGTCAGAGGATATTTTTTATATAACATGGAGTTTTACTTTTTAGCTAGTATCAAAAACATCTTATAGCTAATTCTTAAAATTTTACATTAATAAATTTATTATATCTAGAGAATATTACTGAAATAATAGTATAAATATTGAAAAATATAGCATAATTATTAATTATAACAAACTTAAAACATATTAAATATCTTTCTGAATAATTAAATTATGTATTTTAAACCATACTTTTCTTTATTTATGAGGTAATATCTTGATATTTAAACAAAATAAATCTTCATCTAAAGTAGAGATTAGATTTAGATTTAATCACTTTTGTAGTTCTAAAAAGTACACATTATCAGATCTTTCAGTAGTAAGGCTTAAGAAGCTTTAAACTCTCTTTAAAAATCTTTCAAAATACTGAAAAGTATAGTAGTGCATAAAGCAATTATCACTTAATACTATAATCGATGATATTCATCATTTTGATTTTTTAAAAAAAATCAAAAAATTGACGCAATAATTACACACACGCACTCATAAACATCTTCAGTATTAAAAGAGATTTATAATATCTTGAATCGGTACCGCCATATTCATGTAGTAATATATAAAATTTTATTTCTGCACTTATTATAATTACTCTTGTATAAAAATTAATATCCCTTGCTAAAGGCAAGCATATAACACTCAATAAAACTTCTGTAGTAACAGAAAAATTGTATTACATAAATTTTTATACTGTGTAATGTGCTTATTTCTGCATAAATAAGAGATACAATATCTATTTTAATTAAAAAATTAATAATGACTAGTATAGATATCTTCTCATAGAATGATTTATAGTATGTACACAATTTTTTCTTTAATCTTTATTGTAAGTTAATAGTCAAATCACTCATTTAAAAGATGAATTCAATGATGTTCACGCAAAACTACTTCGTAAACGCAGAGAAATGCATATACTTTATATTCAATATTTATTCCAATCTCTTGAAGATATATTATAATATATTATTAAGATATTTTACATTCTAAGTATGTATTGCTTTATCATAAATAATTGAATAAATTTCAAACAATTTCCCTTAAAATAAGTTCTCTGAACTTATTATTAAATTATATAAATTTCAATGCTAACATTATTGACATTTCTAGCATATAAAAACTTTTTAAAAGTTATCAATTTAGACTAATTACAATTCTTATACATTAACACACGCCAAATTAATTAGTGAATACTCTGTTTCTACCATTGTTTTTTGCCTTATATAAATATCGATCAGCACGTATGATAAACTTTTTAATATTATTAAAATCAGATTTTTGCATTTCTGCAATTCCAATGCTCACAGTGATACTGTGAGTTATTTTTTTACTTGAGAGTATAAAAGGTTCCGTAGCGATAATTTCGCGTATTCTCTCCGCAACAGAGTATGCATCTGATAGATCTGTATCTGGCATTACAACAACAAATTCTTCACCACCAAATCTAGCTAGCAAGTCCATCACTCTAATATTTTCAGAAATTCTTTTTTGTATTTGTTTTAAAAGCTCATCTCCAGCGCTGTGTCCAAAATCATCATTCACTAGTTTAAAATGATCTATGTCAAGTATCATAAGAGATAATTTCCTGTTTTTTTCTACAGAATCTTTGACAATATTTTTTAAATGCGCATCGAAATATCTTCTATTATAACAATTAGTTAATGGATCCTTTATGGACATTTCTACATTATTGAATAAATTCATTCTCAAAGCGTCTTGATATCTCTTACGCTTTACTTGTGAATTAACTCTCGCTATTAATTCATTTTCGTCTAGAGGTACTGTAAGATAATCGTTAGCGCCAACGTTAAGTGCTTTTACTAAATTATTTTTATGATAATCTTCAGAGAGAATTAGAATTGGTGTATAGCGTGTTTCCACTTTACTACGAAACTCAGAACATAAACGTAAACCATCAGTGTGTGAAAACTGCATATCAGAAATAATTAAATCGTAATTATTATCAATGCCAATTTTGGACGCTTCATTTGGATCATTCAGTACTTTAATTGAAGTAAAACGTTGACTCAACACATTATATATCTGTTCTGCTTGAGAGATATCCTCATCAACAACAAGTATATTGGCATCAAAAACCTGGTTTGAATAGTCCATAATAGTACTTCCTGCTACCCCACCAATTTCAGCGTTAGTTTGTCCTCTCAAACGCAATTCATCTATTATCATTTTCAAGCGTGTAAGAGACTTGATTCTCGCAGATAGCGCTGTCTCATCTATTGGCTTAGTGAGAAAATCATCAGCTCCGGCATTAATACCCTGTACTCTATCATGAGTGTCGTGTAACGCAGTCACCATAATTATTGGAATGTGTGTAGTTAATGGGTCACTTTTTAAATTCTTACAAACTTCAAAACCATTTATTTTTGGCATCATAACATCGAGCAGCACAATATCCGGCTGCTGCTTTGACACCAAATCCACAGCCTCCTCACCATCATAAGCTACTATAACCGTATAGTACTCTGCTTTTAATCTAGCTTCTAAAAGTTTAACATTAGACAACACATCATCTACTACCAGAATTTTCGCTGTCATGATCCTTAGATGTATTATCTATATTATAGCTAGAATAAAACTTAGTACCCTTATCGAATATACAATTAACTTTTTCAACGCTGTATTCTTTATATAAATCCTCAACCCCGGCATCTTTTAAGAATTTTCTAGTTTTCAGCTTTGCAAGCATAAAATACCTGTATATATTTTTAATAAAACTAATAAAGGTAGGCACTTTATTCTTATCAAGAACAACTATAGTTATCAACGCTGTTATCAAAATTTCTGAAAAACCTATGTTAAACATTTTTGCTATAGTAAAAGTACTTTAATTCTTCTTATTATAAATATTAATTTACTTAAGTCAAGCTTGGCAACAATCATTTCATCCAAGAAATTATTATAACGTTCTATATAATCTGCATTATTACAAGTCCAGATTTGAACTTCATCTTCATAATTACTGCTGGATTTTATGATCTTAATAACTAACTCATAATGATAATCGCTTAAATCATCCAATAAATCATTAATTAAACTTCGATCCCAATAAGAAGAATTACTTTTCATTTTAATAGCAATTGTTCTGATTAAATCAAATCTAAGTATAGATTTTAATTCAAAATATATCTTACCAGTATCAAGAATAGGCAATGATGTATGTTTAGAAATTGATATAATATCTAATGCATACATCAAAATGTATAGATCAGCAACTTTTTTTGCCAGATCTTTATCTATATTAAGTTTTATTAGTGAATTAGATTCGTGGTAATAGACTTTTAATAGATATTTATCTAAAATATAGGTTGAATTATGATTCAAAATTTCAATTGCACTCTGAAATTTTATGATATCATCTAATTTTACACAATCGAGTTTACTGAGATTTTTTACCAACCAAAATGATACTCTACCAATGAATTTTTGAACACATCTTACTATTTGTAAGTATAAATTAACATCGATCTTCCCATCTAACTCATCAATTTTCTGCCAAAGATCATTTAATTTGTATAAACGATTAACCACAATATATACATTAACTGCTTCATGTACCTTAATTCCAGTATTTTCAACTAAATTATTAATAAATATACACCCCATTCTATTCACTACATCATTTGCAATGCAAGTAGAGATAATTTCTCTACGCAGTTGATGATTTAAGATATAATCTTTGAACTCTACTATCATTTTTTGTGGAAAGTATTTTAGTAAATAATCAAGACATAAAGAATCTTTTTCAGGCAAATTTGAAAGTATAATTTCATTTTCTATTGCTGTTCTAGTATAAGACATGAGAACAGAAAGCTGCGGAGAACTGAAACTCTCAGCTTCAGTTAACATTTTTGCTATTTCTTCGTCAGTTGGGAGAAATTCTATACTTCGATTTAACAATCCAGATTTTTCTAGATTAAGCAATAATCTATGATGTTGCTCCAACCTTTTCTTGGCTTGTAAACATTCAAGAAGCAATGCTTTCGTTTCAATTCTATTATGATCTTCGAGTACTTTAGAGGCAACTTCTTCTACCATACTAACCAGTATCTCATTCCTTTCTTTTAAGGAAAGTCTTCCGCCTTTCATAATTGAAACAAATGCAATTTTGATATTGACTTCTAGATCAGAACATATTACTCCCGCTGAATTATCGATAAAATCTGCGTTAATATATCCGCCACTCTGAGCGTACTCTATCCTTCCAAGCTGTGTGCAACCAAGATTACCACCTTCTATAAACATAGAAGCTCTAATATCCTCACCATTTATTCTTAATTCATCATTTGCCTTATCACCAACCATATCATGCCTTTCGCTTCTTGATTTAACAAACGTTCCAATTCCTCCATTCCATATGAAGTCCGCCCTTGCTTTCAAAAGATATCGAATTAAATCATTCGGAGATAGTATATCTTCTGTTATATCAAAGCATTTTTTTATTTTTTGAGAAATAATTATTTCTTTGCTACTACGTTCAAATACTCCACCGCCCTCAGAAATTAAATTTTTATCATAATCCATCCAGGTTGAAAACGGCAGTTCAAAAAGACGTTTACGTTCCGCAAAGCTTTTTTCTATATCTGGATCTGGATCAATAAAAATATGCATATGATTAAATGCTCCGATTAAACAAATGTTTCTCGAAAGAAGCATACCATTGCCAAACAAATCGCCAGCCATATCTCCAATTCCAACAACAACTACATTTTTTTGATAAATATCTCTATTCATTCTCCAAAAATGTCTTTGTGCTGCAATCCACGCACCTCTTGCTGTAATACCCATCTTTTTGTGATCATAACCTTCAGACCCACCAGATGCAAATGCATCGCCAAGCCAAAAATTATACTCAGAAGCTATTTGATTGGCATAATCAGAAAATGAAGCAGTGCCTTTATCCGCTGCAACTACCAAATATGGATCATCTTCATCGTATCTAATTAAATTTTTAGGTGGAATTATTGTACCATCAATTATATTATCAGTAATATCAAGCATTCCTCTGATAAAATTTCTATAACACTCAACACTTTTTTTTCTTAAAATATTTTTATCCTTATAAAATTTCTTTATTACAAATCCACCCTTTGCGCCAACAGGAACTATAACTGCATTTTTAGTCATTTGGGCTTTCATAAGTCCCAAAATTTCAGTGCGAAAATCTTCTGTTCTATCTGACCACCTTAAACCACCACGTGCTAATTTACCTCCTCTTAAATGTATTCCCTCAAAAAGATTTGAATATACATATAATTCACGATATGGACGTGGATTAGGTAAACCATTTATTTTACTTGAATCAAATTTTATAGATAAATACGATCCACTATTTTGGTAATAACTACTTCTTAAAATAGCCATTATTAAATTAAATATCGAACGTATAACATAATCATGAGAAATGTTACTAATCTCTTTCAAAAGCTCTTCAATCTTTTCTTTAAAAATATCCGTAGTTTCTACTCTATCAATATCTATATTCGGATCAAATCTTGCATGAAATAATTGTATCAAATACTTAACTATTTTGGGATATTCTGAAACTACTTTTTGAATGTATTCTGAATTATATTTAAACGCAGTTTGCTTTAAATAAGCACTTAGTGCTCTGATCAAAAGTACTTCTTTCCACTCTAATCCAGCAATAATGATTAAACTATTGAAATAATCATTTTTAATTTCTCCTTTAAAGACCTTTGCAAGCGTCATCTCAAATTGTGCTTTTAAAGTGATGTTATCTATAAGCTTGTCCACTCTCGACAATACAAAATGATGTATCCATATTCCTCCATCAATTTCTATATAATAACCATTATGAGATAAAATCTTTGCTCCAAGATTTTTAGTAATTCTCAATATTTTTGATAATTCAAGACCTCCATTAACAGGAGTATAAACCTTTAATTGATAATTAAGATTATCATAAGTAAGTCTTAAATCGACTTCACTTACTTTCTTTCTTCTTACTATTTCTAATTTTTTCATGTCATAATATGCATCGTTGGGTTCAAAGCTGTCTTGATAACTTATGGGAAATGCTTTGCAATAACGAATAAATACATTTTCAACAGTACCAAATGTATTGTACAAATTATCTATAAAGCGATCTTCCCATTTTTCTGTAATATTTCTCAATTTATTTTCGATACATAGAATTTTATTATCAAGAGCAATAGTATTTTCAGATTTTAGTACTACATGTAATTTCATCAAATCATATTCGTTTATAATTTGATGATTATGTATGTCTGCATCTTTTGCATTTATCTCATCCTTTAATATATCGCGTATTTTAAACATTAATCTTGCACTAGCATAACGCATCGGTATTAATACTATACAGCTAATAAAATAGCCTATCTTTCTTAAAAAAAATTTTACTCTTGGTCTAATTGCAAGAGACATAATTGAAGTACAAATTTTAAACAATTCATCTCTATCGAATTGAAATAATTCATCACAAGAAAATGCTTGCAGAATAGAAACTAAAGCTTTACTGTTGTGGCCACCTGGCATAAAACCTGCCTTCTTCTCTATTATTTCAATTTTAGATTTTATCACCGGAATAGTTCGAATATCTTGTACTTCAGCTATAGAAGTAAATAATCCAAAAAAGCGTCGTTCTTTTGTTATGCTACCCTGATCATCAAATTCTCTTACTACTACACAATTCATATATGCACGACGATGAACTATTGAAATCAAATCTGATCTTAATATGTATAAACGATTCATATTTATGTATGGAATCAATGAATTTTGATATTCTTTATTTGCTCTCATTAAACCAAGATTGTCTTTATTATTAGAAATAAATTTTCCATCTCTATCAGAGATACATTCTTGATAACCTAAAAATAAAAAATTATTGGTTTTTAACCAAGCTAGAAAATCTTTTTCTTGAATTTCAGTATTAAGTGTTGGAATAAAAGAATGACTTGCTCTATCGAGTTTCTGCAACATCAGGTGCCAATCTTTCACAACACAATTAACTGCCTCTAATGTTCTGTCTAAAGATTCCTTTAAAACATCAACAAAACTATCGCTTATACCCTTAATAACCACATATATTACTGACTCCTTGATACCACTGTTATCCTCCAGGTGACAGATTTTATCAATAATGCCACTTTTTCTCTGAACGTTGATTATACTGTTACTGTAATAACATATGGTTAAATCATGAGATTCAATTGAAGCGATAACAGAATCAACTAAAAAGGGCATATTGTCATTTGCTATCTTAATTACAGTAAAATTACCCTTTATTCCCGGTACATCATTTACATTTTTTACCATTAATTTACTTTCTTTTTCATCCTTTTTAAGGATGAAGTTATATGCATCTTCTGCAATATGCAGAAGAAATTTATCATTGATCTTTAAATCACTGTCATAAACAAAATTATAAAAATACTTAATAAACTTTTTGATTTTTTCTCTTTCTTCTCGATCATTTTGATTAATCAGCTGAAATAAAGATTCAGTGTTAACATTATGCTCTAAACACATTTTTTGTAACCAAAACACATAGTGAATCCAAGCTCCTCATACCAAAGACTATTATCAAAATCACACATTGCTAATCCATTGTCACTTCATCCATTTAAATTCATCAATCTATCTATCATAAATATTCTTAATTAAAGAACGAGTACAAAGATCTATGTAATAGTAGAAAAAAGTGTCAAGGTAATACATAAGACTGTATAGGCTCAGTTTTTGATATACTTACTACTGAATACTGTAGTAACTTTTTTTTTGGCCAAGTATGTAATTTTCGCTTTAAATTATTATAATCATTTGATATTGCATAATTTTACAATAAATGTCAATTATATTGTGGAAGTTTCTTAAATTCACTTTTTGATGTACCTAAATTTATATGATTTTAATTTCTTAAACTATATAATATGTCAGATTTAAAAAAAATGATGTTGAATTTTGGACCTCAGCATCCAGCTGCACATGGAGTGTTGCGTCTTATATTGGAAATGGATGGCGAAATAATTGAAAGAGCGGATCCTCACATTGGTCTTTTACATCGTGGCACAGAAAAATTAATAGAACACAAAACGTATCTCCAGGCTTTGCCATATTTCGATCGTCTTGATTATGTATCACCAATGTCGCAAGAACATGCATATTCATTGTGTGTAGAAAAATTGCTACAATGTGAAGTGCCAATCAGGGCAAAGTATTTACGTGTTTTATTTTGTGAACTAACCAGAATACTAAATCATCTGCTTAATATCTCTTCTCATGCGCTAGATGTTGGAGCAATGACTCCTCTTTTATGGCTTTTTGAAGAAAGAGAAAAAATACTAACTTTTTATGAAAGGGCTTCTGGTGCAAGATTTCATGCAGCTTATATTAGGCCAGGAGGAGTAGCGGCAGATATTCCAGAAGACTTGATTGATGATATCATAAAGTTCATAGAACAATTTCCACAGCGTATAGACGATGTAGATGAGCTTTTAACAGAAAATAGGATATGGAAACAGCGTACTGTAGGAATCAGTGAAATGTCAATTAAACAGGCGCTTGATTGGGGTTTTACTGGACCAATGTTGCGTGCTACTGGACTTGCTTGGGATTTGCGAAAAAGCCAACCGTATGAAATATATGATCAACTAGATTTTGACATACCAATCGGTCAAAATGGTGATTGCTATGATCGTTATTTAGTAAGAATGCATGAGATAAGACAATCTATTAACTTGGTAAAGCAATGCATAGAAAAAATGCCAAAAGGACCAATAAAAACTAAAAATAGAAAGATCGCTCCACCACCAAGAGCAGAAATAAAAACATCTATGGAAGCTCTCATTCATCATTTTAAGCTTTTTTCAGAAGGATATCGTGTGCCAGCAGGCGAAACTTATGCAGCTGTTGAGGCCCCAAAAGGTGAGTTTGGAGTATATATAGTTTCAGATGGTACTAATATGCCGTACAGATGCAGAATAAGAGCACCAGGCTTCGCGCATTTACAAGCTTTGAATTTTATGTCAAAAGGACATATGCTTGCTGATATCGCAGCAATTATTGGTTCGCTCGATATAGTTTTTGGTGAGATCGATAGATAAATTATAACTTATCTTTAAAAAGAGATTCTAAAAAATAACAAAGAATAATAAATTTATTAAATAATCAGCTCTCCAAACAACAAAATAAATTTGTGTAATGTTATAAAACAAAAAAAAATCGATAACTTCTATACAATCTCATCCAACCTAATAATAAAAATTGAATTATTCAATCTAACTTTAATCTGTTCATGATAAACATCTCATAAAGTTTCATATATTTTTTTCCATTAAGAATAAAATTCTAATTCCTGTTATTTATAACACCTATTTTTTATTTATTAATACCTACTTTGGATCCCACTGTTTAATACATAGTACTGACAAAAACTCTAGTTTTTACTTTAAATTATCGCTGTATCAACTTTAATCTATATCGCGAATATTTTCTAAATTCAATTTAGTTTCATAAATAGTATTTTATGCTCTCTCAAGAAGTACTGTCAAAGGATTTTCTATATAATACTTAAATAAGTTTAAGAAGCTTGATCCAAGCACACCATCAATCGTTCTATGATCAACGGAAAGTGTTACCATTATTGTTTCCACTATCTCTATTTTATCTTTAATAACAACAGGCTGTTTTTTAGATGCACCAATAGCCATAATGCAGGATTGGGGTGGGTTAATTATAGCGCTGAAAGTCTTAATACCAAACATACCTAAATTAGAAACAGTAAATCCTCCTCCCTGAAATTCTTCAGATTTTAATTTTCCAGACCTTGCTCTACTAACAAGATCTTTTATCTCTTTCGATATACATAAGATACTTTTTCTATCAGCATTTTTTATTATAGGAGTAATTAGTCCATCTTCAAGTGCTACAGCAATTGAAATATCTACATCTGCATATTTGAGTATTTTACCATCTATCCAGGAAGAATTTATATTAGGAAATTTTTTAATACTAAAAGCTACAGCTTTCACTATTAAATCATTAATTGTTACTCTATTATCCTCACTTACTGAATTAATCTCATTTTTGAGAGATATTAGCTTATCAACATAACAGTCCACAGTTAAATAAAAATGCGGAGCACTCTGCTTAGACTCCACTAAACGCTGTGCTATCACCTGACGCATATTACTTACTTCAACTATAACATCTTTGTTAGATCTTTTTCGATTCTCAGTTCGTACATCGCGCTCTAAAAACTCCAATACATCATCCTTAATGATGCGTCCATATGGCCCAGTGCCCTTCAATCCCATTATATCCAAATTTTTACTTTTGGCTATCTTTCTTGCTAATGGGCTTATTTTTATCTTGTTTTTTATTATCCCGCAATCTTCTTCTTTTCTAGATTCAAACGACGCTAAATGGTGCGATAATGATGAATTAGATGACACTGAAAAGTCAGATTTTGTTAAAAAAGAACATTTTTCAGCTTCTTTTTTAATTTCTAAATCGGCATCATCATTTAAATGTAAATCAATCGTGTTACTATCATCCCCCCCCTCTTCTAACATCAGAGCTATTGGTTGATTTATAGGCACTCCACTTACTCCTTCCGGTACAAGAATTTTCACTAAAATTCCATCATTCACAGATTCAAATTCCATTACAGCCTTATCAGTTTCTATTTCAGCAATTACATCGCCCACACTAACTTTATCTTGCTCTTTTTTACACCACTTCACAATTTTTCCACCAGTTTTATTCATTGTGGGAGAAAGAGCAGGCATTAATATTTCTATAGTAGGCATCTATTGTTAAATCAAAAAAATCTACTCAACTTTTAATTTACTCTTTATCTTATGTCAATCTAATCGTGAATTAGAATTTATAATAAATTATTTACACTGCTGCAAAATGTATTATAGTTTTAAACCTTTCCTATGTACTGTAGTTATGTTGTCTTTATTTCTTAGCAAGGGTTTGTTTGCTAATACTTTTGTTTCAACTAAGTCAAATAAGATTAATATGAGAACGGGTCCAGGAGTTAACTACCCTGTAACATGGATATACACTTGTAAAAATCTACCACTAAAAATCATAGAAGAGTTTGAAAACTGGAAAAAAGTCTGTGATATAAAAGAAGACTGTGGGTGGATAAGAAGCAATCTACTCAGTAACAAACGCTATGCAATGATAAAAGAAAATACTTATGGATATCAAAAACAAAATATGAACAGCAAAATTACTATGAAAATAGATAAGTATGCTATAATGAAAATAGAAAAATGCAGTGAGAAATGGTGCTTACTGTCCTTCTCAAAAGGTAAGGCGTGGATACAAAAAAAATGTATATACGGAGTTGATTAGTTCTAAAAACTAATCAACCTTGAATTGAATAGTTATATATTATCTCTTATAAATCTTATGTGATAAAATCCTTCTAAATTAAAAAGAGCAAATTAAAAATTGTTTATCTATTATTCTGAAATTTAATTTTCAACTGTCTTCTTATAAAACTGTAGTGTTAGCTACAACATTTCTATAGTATTTTATGTAGATGAGAATAAATTCAACATAAAGTAAAATCTGCTGTTTCGTCAATTTTCATTTTTTTAAAGATAAATTCAAAAAATATCTTTTTCAATTTTACCTTCTTAATTTTATTTCCTTATGTTTATTGCATTATTTTTGCTGATTTCTTTAATTTTTATCTTAACAAAAAATTATATTAGAAATATTTTCTACTTATTCTGATCGTGTATATTGTTTAAGGCAATAGTTATATTTACTTAATATAAAATCTTGTTTTATTTAAAAACCAAAAATTTCAATTTGATACTAAACTGTTAAAATTTAACAACTCAACTAAACGTTGAGCTAACATCCAATTTATACTTGAAATTCATTATTAAAGCAAAAAATAAAATAATAACACTAAAGCGATCTAAGCTTATAAAACTTTATGACTAATAAAAATTGAGATCTTAAACTCTTTCCCTTTTATCTCAATAACTCCTTTTTAATTTCTCTTTCTATTATCTCTTTTATACCTACATCAAGTTCCATTATTGAAAAGTCAGTCATAGTTCCAATAGAATATTTATCACTTATAACTTTTTCGATAGCGGCATTTATTTTCTCTTCACTAAATTCTTTTATAACAGGTCTAATTTTCAAATATCCTGGAGATCCTTTACCATAAATTCTTTTACTTTTATTAATACAGCCGCCTGCACCAGGTTTATTACTCCTCAAACCACTACTACACTCTATTGCCTCATATTTTATGATGCCATCTTCTACATATGCTACTTTATTATCCTCACTAGAACTTAGTTTATGCAGTTTTGTAATTATTTCCTCTAGCTTTAAATTTTGTTCATGAACTACTGTATCTTCATAACTATGTCCACCGTATTTTTTATATTTACCACCGCCTGCAACGGTGATTAGTAATTTGCAATCTTGTTTATTTGAACGACATTTTTCTATAAAAATAGGTCCTCCATCTTTATCTGTATAAATAAATTCTTTATTGCCTCCGGCCTCTGTAATTCGCACCTTAATTACAGGATAGTCAGGATCAATTTTTAATTGAGCTTTAACATAATCTCCTGGCATTCCTAATCTACTTTCTATAGAATGAGCCGTACCTTCTATATGACCCGCTTCGCCACTTCCCCATACCTCTATTTCAATATGATCAAACATTATCAACAAATCATCTTTGTAACTATTTACGAGATCATAATAAGTATCTCCAAAACCATAAGATTCTTGACTACTTTTTTCAAGCTTCTGCTTCTTATCTCCTAACTGCCTCACTATTACTTTACTCAATCTATTTGTTAAACCCAATAAGTCAAATTTACATAATTTATCAATATAAAAAACTTCTGCTCTATCTACTTTAATCAATTCATCCTTCAATTGTGTACACTTTTGTATCTCACCTTTTTCATCTTCTAGTGTTTTACCATCTTTATCTTTGCAATCCACCTCCTCATATTTTAAATAAAATAATCTACCGTTTTCTTTATTCAAATACTGCGTTGAACGACTACAAACATTATCAGAGCAAAGGCAACCATCCTGACCTTGCCTACATTCTCTTTTTTCCTTATGCTTTTCATCTATTAATTTATAAACTACCCAACATTTATTACAATCTCGTTTTGTATCTAATTCTTCATCTTTTTCTGCAATACAATGATTTTTATTTATATTTTCTTCAGGAATGGAAATATATCCTTGTTTATTGAATACTATTTTATCTAACTGATTTTGCGGTCTTGCCAAAATATCAGTTGTATCATCGCAAGGAAAATAATAAAATTGATTAGATTCCTTTGAATAAACAATATTATATTTAATATATCTTGCTCCTATCAGTTTTAATGATATGATCTCATCATCTCTCTTAAGTATAAATTCTTCCGGATCTGGATGCCAACCAGAAAGACAGAGTATTTTTCCCTTAGTTTTTTTTTGATCTATCTCTTCCACGTAACTTACTTTTATTTTTGGAAATCCCATATCATCCAGTTCTAGCTTAATAGATTTAGTTTTATTATTCTTTACTAAATTAATCATATTATAGTTCTCATTATTAATAAATCGAATGTCAACATCAGGAATAATTCCATATCTTTTTAAAAGAGCGAATTGACGATTCTTTTTTAAGATATCTTCTATAAGATTATTAATCTTATTTTCATTATTACTATTTTTAATTGTTACTTTCTCTACTATTTTTGGCTTGATCGCTCTAAAAAAATGCGGATTAATTTCTTTTTCACTTTCATTACTAGCATCAAGACTAACATCAAAAGTACAATAACCATCGTTATAACTCGCATTTACTTGTTGCATGCAACTCTTCCTACTCATCTTTATTTCTATTTTTAACGTACTTTCATCCACTATCTTCACTATCTTTGGTTCTGGAGCTGGAGGTGATGGAAAGCAACGGGCAGGAAATTGCAATTTCCTCCGAAACTCATCTTTTTCAGTACCGTAGTACTCAGCACAAAGTTTATTTTTTTTTCTATATGTTTCAAAATAATGCGTAGCTCCATCTCTATCCAAAATAGAATGCTTCTTAACTTCACCTGAGGCAAAATTTCTAACAGTTTCATCTTCCCTATATTTTTTAGGAAAATCTAATTTTTCTCCAACTTCTCCGTCATGTTCTATTAAATTGCCAACAATCACCTTAACTCTAGGATCAAAATAATCATTTTTTTGATTTGTTATGGGAACAATTCTAACCTGCGACAGCGACGATGTGATTTGTTCACAAAATGGAGGAGGCCCAGGTGCAATTGGTACAGGAGCGCATTTTATTATTTTTTGATAGCAAGTATCGCAAGTTTTTACCAAATTTTCAGAATGAAAAATATTTGCTTGTTCACTGATTATTCTAGAAGAATGAAAAATACCCCTCTTTGTACAAGCTGCTTTTTGACTGCAGGCACATATTTTAGGAGAATGAACAAATTTACTTTTTTCTTCATCAGTGACACCTTCTGCCCATTCCCATCCAATACCTTCTGTAACTCCTTTTTTAATTTTACCACCATCTAATATTATATCTCCTTCCCAATCAATAAAAACTGCCGCAGAAATTCCACCTCCAGTTGCTTGCATTCCATATATCTGATGACACGAAGTTTTATTGGGCAGTATATAACAATTATCTCCTTCGTAGTTACAAACTTGAATTTTGGGATCGAAATAATTATTCATCCCTAAGTCTTTTACTGCCGTTACTTTTATTTCTTTTAACAATAAAGGATCGAACTTTAAATCACCCCATTGACCAGTAACGAAGTTCCAAAAACCTTTTCCTATTGATCTATCTACGATTTCAGTATCAGTATGGACATATATATCTTTACAAAGATTGGAGTACCCATTACTTGGGCAAAATAAAATCAAAATTAGAAAAGAAAACTTGATCTTAAGCTTTGCACTTTTCATAAAACAACGGCAACCATCTACTAACCTCCTCCCCATTTTCCTTTATTGCTTCATACATATATTTTACAGTATTTTTATTGGCTGAAAGTATGTATATTTCTTGCATATCTTTCAAGTCTAAATTCAAGGTTACTAATTCTCTATACTGTTTTATTAAAAACAAACCTTCTTGTGTTGGTGTTTGTAAAATTACGTTTAACTCGTCCCTTGACAGAGAAAATGCTTTCATATATAACCTGTTTGCGTTGATGTTCGGCATTAGAATCTTTGTATCAACATGCTTATCGAGATATCGAGTAAATTTGCTAATGAATGCTAAGTCCAAGTTTTCAGTACTTAGAATTACCACGACATTTAATTCTGTCATCCTATGCATCCAATTATCAAATTCTTTTTCTGTAGGAAAAATATTGCTTATTTCCCATGCTTCATCCAAAACAAGTATTGCAGGCGATCCATCGCATTTTGCTTCAAAAGAGTGTAAAAAATAATAAAGTATTACGGACATACATTCCTTTCGTTTTGTAAGATTTGATGTATTGATAGATATAGTTTTAGTTGTCCAATCGATACCTGATTCATCACCATCTTGAAATAAATAAGCAAACTCACCATTATCACACCATTTACTTATCTTACCTCCAAGAAGTAAAAGAACTTCAGAAATTTGCGAAATAGAGCGTAATGCCCTGGGTATAACAAATATAGAATCTACGATTTTCCGTATTTTATCTTCTATATCTATTAAATTTGTATCAACCACCATTCTTCTAATCAATTCAACTAACATAGTGCGATTAGACTCATTATCCTCAATATTTAATGGATTAAACTTCAGGCTTTGGTCTTTATACCTTGGATCGATTATATAATATTTGCCATTCACTGCTTTTGTAAAAATTATTGACTTTCCAGTATTATCTAATATAACGATCCTAGGGTCGAATTTCCTTGACTCCGACAATAAAAAATTAATTAAAGAAGTTCTCCCCGAATTTGGAGCGCCAAGTATAGTAGTATGACCACTATTTTTTTTTCCATGAAAATTAAAAAAGTAAGGATTTCCCTTTTTTAAAAAAAAGACCGTTACAGCTTCTTTCCATCTCCCACCTTTTAATGTACCTGATCTAAAATCATGTAGCATAGCAAAGCTGAAGGCATATTTTTTTAATATGTTTTTTGGTTGTGCAACAAAAATAAAATTGCCTGGAAGTTGCGCCCAAAAATGATCTTCCATATGTAAATCAGCTCTAAACATCATTAAACCAACCAACGACATTATAGCAGACAAATCGCTAATATTTTTTGCTAATCTTTTTTTATCATCAGCAAAAATTGTAAAAATAATTTTCTGCTGACAAAAATCAATAGCAGAGGTTTTTTCAAGTTCTATTATTTCTTTAATTTCTGATTTTTGGAGTAAAGTGCTATCTTCACTTAATTGAAGCATATTTATTTGCTTTTTAAACTCTTTAATTGCTTTACTATTACTAGTAAATATTACTATTTCTGTAATTATAAACTCAGAGTCAAGTTGTAAACATTTATCTATATTTTCTAAAGTAATTTCTCGATATTCCTTTATACAAAAAATAGAACCAAATTTTTGCTGATCTTCAAATGTTGTTTGAAATGTATTGAAACCAAAAGCCACCTTTAAATTTTTAACATGTTGCGATAGATCCATCTCACATATCTGATAATCTTTTCGTGTTAAGGTAACTATATAATAGAGAAATTCCATCATTTCAGAATATATTTCATTTTTATTAAACTTTAGACTCAGTTTTTTAGCTCCGAAAAATTTAAGATCATTTTGAATTAAATCAGTTACTCTTTGTAATTTACAATAGTTCTGTTGTAGAAACAGCTTGTGCTGATTTTTTATCTTGCTAAGAAAAAATGAGCTACTAGTATGTTCACCAAAATCGCTAAATAATATTACGATATATAATTCGTTTATATATTGAAGTTTACTATTAGTAAGTTTACTGAGCCAAGTTGAATGCAATTTATCGGAAAAATCTCCAGTTTTATTCCATTTTAAGTTTAATTTATTGCGCTTTCGGACAGTGTGAATCCAAACTGTAAAATATAAACTATCAATATTTTTTGATACGCTTTTTCTAATTTCAGTTCTAAGATCGCCGTAGTTATCAACAGAAGAATAGTCTTCTAATTTTATTATTTTTAACAATTCACCCTGTTTTGTAAGTATGGTTTCTTCATCATAATGACAAGCATATGGAATAAAATCTAAATCAATACTTTCTAGTAATGCTAGATTACTCTTTTTTTCTAATCTAACATTAGTTCCTGGCATTTTTGATTTCATAAAATATCATGTGTATTTAGTACAACCTTGCGATGTTTAGCTTTCATCTTTAGTATTATTAGGTTTTATTTCCGCGAAATTAAATTTTTCTGTCAAATAATTATTTGGCTTTTCCGCGCTACCTAACATCATTATCAGTACACCAAACATTATCATAAAAAAAACGATGATACCCCTAAACAATATAGAAAGCATTACCATAGCTATACATAATCCCATAATTGTTGAAGGACTCATATTTTTTATAGTATTCTTAAATGAATAAGAAGAGATAAAATTTCTTACAACCTCTTGTATATCATTTAATTCGTTATTAATTGAAGTGGCTTGGCTTGAATATGACATAAAAATAAAGCCAAGTAATCCAATAAAAGCTGAAATTCTACTCAATTGAATGCGCATCAACTCAAAAAACCTCTTTGTGAAAAGACCACTCAGTTATAACAACTTTTATATCAGCAAACAAGAACCTAACTTGCGTGTTTACTATGAGTAGAGTATATATTTACTATTATAACTGTTTACTGCTGTTTTCAATATGGGGAAAATTTAAATTGTTAGACGTCAATCTACTTGAAGGAAGGGTTAAATGTTGTGTAATTGTTACTATAGTAAACCCTACAAACAGAATCAATAATTCTATACACATCATTCTCAAAATTTCTGCTTCTATAACAAAACATCCTACTAAAAGGACATAACACGCCGCAATTACAGCACAAAAATTTTTGCTATTGAGCCGCTTTGTGAACCATAAATTTTCATTTTCTTGCTTTTTCTTTGACTTTTCTTTCGAATTTTGTCTTAGTGTATACATTTGTTGATGCTCATTTTTTCTTTGTAAATTATCATTGTTAATCATACTAATTTGATCATTTAAATTTTTGCTTTCTTGCGTATTCTCTCTCTTTTTTACAAGATGCTTTGATTGTATTTGATTCTCAATTTTTTCTTTTTGTAAATTACTACTTACTTCAATTAAATTTGACATTGCGCTTATACTATCAGATGTGTTACTCACTACTGATAGTGGTGAGTCTTTCTTATTGTTAGAAGAAGGCAAATTTACCCTATTTTCAATATTTTCACTTGTTTGAATAACGCATATATTATCTTGTATACTTATTTGATTATCTTTAGAAGAGTCTGAAATTTTTAACTTCATAACTATTTTTTTTCTTTTTACTTTTGATTTTGAACTTAGTCTTGCTGATTCTATTATTTTTGTTTCTAGCTTTGAAAGCAGTATATTGAATTCTTCTTTATTATTCTGTTTAATGATTTCTAAAGTTATTTTTAATATTTTTTCTATTTTTTCTGGTATTAACTTCTCTGATTGTATTATCTCTTGCAGTAACTCTGGAAGAAACTTTTCAAGATAATATCTTTGATATTTCTCTTGCTCCGTTATCAACAATTTTTTTAATTCGCTTAAAACATTAGTATCAGCTTCTTGCTTGAACAATTGTTTACATTCTCTTACACTTTCGTTGAGCTTTCTTTGACTTTGTTCTATTAGTCCCTTACATATAACTCTGCAGAGTTTACGATCTTTCTCATCGTTCAATGATTGAACAAACTCTTGCATTTTAACATATAAACTAACATTCAAAAATTGAGTTGAGTTATTTTTTTTACTAAACAAAGTAAGCATAAATACTCATCAATATGTCGTATACCATACGCATGATATTATATAGGTGTTAATTTTAAATTAAAATCGACATGCTCAAATGCTATTCTTCTAATACTACATTAAAGAAAAGAATATTATAATTTACTAATGATTAATTTTTCAACTTCTAAAGATTTTTTCTTAATATAATTATTTGCTTGTTGAATTAACGTATCTATCACTTCTTTTATAGGTTTTTCTCTATCAACAACACCAACGCTTTGGCCAGCCATCAATGACCCTGTTTCAATATCTCCTTCTATAACTGCTCTTCTCAAAGCTCCAGCCCAGAATTTTTCTATTTCAAGCTGTCCATCTTCTTTTGAAATTTGCCCTTTTTGATACTTATCAATTACTTCTCTTTGATGTTTTACAAAATCATCGCTCGCTTTGTTAGCTATAGCTCTCACTGGAATTACAGAAAAATCAGCACTTATTTGTATAGAAGAAACTGCATTGCGCGCAGCTGATTTAATAAATACCTCTTTGAAATTTTTATGAGCAATTGACTCATTTGTGCAAACGAATAATGTACCTATTTGGCAACCACTCGCTCCCATTTCTAAGTAATTAACTATCATTTCACCTCTTCCTATTCCACCTGCAACAAATATCGGCGTTTTTTCACTTTTAAAATAAGGTAATATTTCCTGCGCTAAAACTGAGGTGCTAACCGGACCTATATGTCCACCCGCTTCCATACCCTCTATTATTAATGCGTCTACTCCTATCTTTGCTAATCTTTTTGCAAGGCTTAATGACGGCGCAAAGCACATAACTTTAGTACCAACATCCTTAATTTTTTCTATACTATGTTTTGTTGGTAACCCACCCGCAAGTACTATGTGACTTACTTTTGTTTCAATACATACATCTATTAAATCACTCAAGCTTGGATGCATAGTTATTAAATTAACGCCGAATGGCTTGTTAGTTAGTTTCTGTGTTTCTAAAATTTCTTTTTTAAGCAATTTTGGAGACATAGCACCACACGCAATTACACCAAAACCACCGGCGTTTGAAATTGCTGAAACCAAGTTTCTTTCTGAAACCCAACTCATAGCGCCGCCCATTATTGCAAATTCACTACCAAGAAAATCTATTCCTTTTTTCGAGAGATCTCTCAACATATAATGTATTATACAATGCGTCTAAAAATGTTTTGTTTATCCATTAATGTATGTTTTAAAGCAGCAAGTACATGAAGCACTGTAAAAAACATTATAAAATATGCAAGTATTGCATGTAATGTACTAGCAGCATTTGCAAGCTCTTTATTTTTACTAATCAACAAAGGAATATGAAAAAAAAGATATTTAATTCTAGCTCCAGAAGCAGAAGACATAACGTACCCAGACAAAGGTACCAATATCATTAAAATATATAAAACAAAATGTACTACTTTAATCATAGTAATCTCAAATCGCGATAAACCTGCTGAAAATTGCGGAGTACAAGTAAAAATGCGAAAAAATACACGTATTATCGCAAATTCAAAAACAGTAATTCCACAAATCTTATGAATAGTGTACATGGTAAATTTAAGCTCATTGTTAACTGGTAGGCGCTTCATATAAAACCCAGAATAGAACATGCCTATAAGAAAAGTAGCCATCAGCCAATGAATAATTCTTAAGCCTAAATTATATTTATGGTCTTTCATTTTTTGATTACTTTAAAATAGCATTTATATAACAGAGAAACTATTTTTCAATCAAAATTTACTAAAGTACCTAATTAGATATGTCTAACAATACACTTATACCTAAATTTAGTTTAAAAGCCACTCTTAACTAATCATCTAAAATAGATAACGCGTACATTTACTACCTCACATAATAAATTAATTGAAGTTATTACTAATTTAGCCTAAAACTGACACAGTCATTAAAACTATAAAAATATCGAAATCGATATTTCGCAATTCAATTTTTTACACTATTTTAAAGCATACACTTTCAAAGTTGGTTTCATTTTAACCTAAATAGCAAGAACTTAAACAGGTTTTTGTAAAATAAAAAATTATTTATTAAATAAATCAAAAAAACTCTTGATATAAATCACAACAACAATATTAATTGAGCAATTATCTACTTAAAATTTTTTTGTTTTCTTTATTTTGCAAAACTCCGACTATTTAAAGTCGAAGATCAAATTGAATACGTGTTTGTAATTTCGATTAAAACTCGTACCAGTAATATTGACTAAGTTAGGCAGTAAATTATTCACTTTCTGTTCAGTTTTTATTTGTACGTAAACTATCAAATCTTTCAATAAGACGTTTTATTTTTGCTGCATCTTCAAAATTTAGATTTTTAGCATGTTTTAACATCTGTTCTTCCAAATTAACTAAATTATCTTTATTAATATCAATTTTTTTCTCAACTGCCAAATTATCTTGTAGAGTATTTGATATAGCCTTTATTATAGTTTTTGGGGTAATATTATGTATTATATTGTACTCATGTTGTTTCTTCCTTCTTCTTTCAGTTTCTTTTAATGCACGTTCTAAAGAACCTGTCATTTTATCCGCATACAAAACTACTCTACCTTCGATATTGCGAGCAGCACGACCTATTGTTTGAATAAGCGAAGTTTCTGATCGCAAGAATCCTTCTTTATCAGCATCTAAAATTGCAACCAATCCACATTCCGGAATATCAAGACCCTCTCGTAATAAATTAACACCAACTAAAACATCAATTTCCTTTGATCTTAATTTGCATATAATTTTAATTCTCTCTAGTGCACCAATATCTGAATGTAAATAGCTTACCTTCATATTTAATTCACTTATATATTCTGCTAATTTTTCAGCAATTTTTTTAGTTAATGTGGTAATAAGAACACAAAACCCCTTTTTTATCGTTATTTGTGCTTCATAAATCACATCATCAACTTGAGTCTCTGTTGGCTTAATAATACAAATCGGATCTGTAAGCCCAGTCGGACGAATAACTTGTTCTATAAATATATTACTGACTTTTTCTAATTCATATTTTCCTGGTGTAGCGGAAATAAAAATTGTTTGTGGTCGCATCTTTTCCCATTCTTCAAACTTTAGTGGACGATTATCAAAAGTAGAAGGAAGTCTAAATCCATAATCTACTAATTTTTTTTTACGCATCTTGTTACTGCTATGCATTGCTCCAATCTGTGGAACAGTAACATGACTCTCATCTACAAATAAAATTACATCTTTTGACAAATATTCAAATAAAGTAGGTGGTGCATCCCCAGCTTTCATACCATAGAGATAACGCGAATAATTTTCGATGCCTTTACACGTTCCTGTTGTTAACATCATCTCTATATCAAAATTAGTGCGTTGCTCAAGACGTTTTGCTTCAACAATTTTTCCTTGTGAGTAATAATAATTCAAACGTTCATCTAACTCTTTTTTAATTAGCTCAATTGCCTGCAATAAAGTTTCACGTGAAGTAATGTGATGGCTATTCGGTAAGATATTGATCTTATCTATACGTTTAATAATATTTTCTGTTATGACATCAATTTCAAAAATTTCTTTTACTTTATTTTTACTCAAAGATAAACGCCAAGCCTTATTCTCATAGTAAGCAGGAAATATGTCAATAATATCTTCACGTACTCTAAAATATCCTCTATCAAATTTCACACAAGAACGCTTATATTGTATATTAATTAAATTATTTAGAAAATCGTTAACATAAATTTCATCTCCAGTACTTAAAGTTATAGTCATATTTAAACAATTTTCTGGCGAACCAAGACCGTATATGCAAGAAACACTTGCAACTATAATTGTATCTTTGCGCTCTAAAAGAGAGCAAACAGCAGAATAGCGTAGCATATCAATTCTTTCATTAATTACAGAATCCTTTTCAATATAAGTATCAGTTTGTGGAGAATAAGCTTCAGGCTGATAGTAATCATAATAAGAAATAAAGTATCCAACGGCATTATAAGGAAAAAATCCCTTCATTTCTTCATAAAGCTGTGCAGCTAGAGTCTTGTTGTGCGCCATAATTAATGCAGGTCTATTTGTTCTTGCAATAACGTTTGCCATAGTAAAAGTTTTGCCAGAACCAGTAACTCCGAGCAAAACCTGGTCTTTTTTACCATTATTCAATCCTGCAACCAATTTATCTATTGCTTGTGGCTGATCTCCTGCTGGTTTAAAATTCGTAACAATCTGAAATTTCATAGTTTCTACATTTTTATAACAGACTCACCACCAATATACTTGACAATATAGGTAAAGCTCAGAAATGAAAGAGATAAAATCCTACCTTTTCCATTTATAAAGTTTGTTCCAAGTTTTATTATTGGTTAGTATAAAAAATACTGTTAAAACTACAAAATATGCTATCACCTTAAATCCAAGCTTGTGTCGATGCTCTAGCTCTGGCTCTGCTGCCCACTGCAAAAAATTTACTACATCGTACGCCATGTTTTCAACTGTAGCAGGCATTGTATCGTCGTACTCCACTATTCCTTCTGAAAGTGGTGGTGCCATAGCCAGTTTTCCAGTTGGAAAATATGAATTAAAATATAATCCATTTTCATCTTGTTTATTATCTTGATAATCTGTAAGAAGCGAATATACATAATTTGCACCATCGTGTCTTGCCTTAATTATCAATGACAAGTCTGGTGGAATCGCACCATTGTTACTTGCAGCTGCAGCTTCCTTAGAAGCAAAAGGCGCAACAAAATAATCAGAAGGTATTCCAGGCCTATCAAACATCTCACCTAAGTCATTAGGACCATCTTTAACCTTATAAGATGCTGCAATCCGTTTTACATCATCTTCAGAAAAACCGATATCCTGTAAATTACGAAACGCTACTCTATTCATTGAATGACAAGCAGCGCAAACTTCTTTATATACTTTATAGCCACGCCGAATTGCTTCTCTATCAAAGTATCCAGTGATTCCATCGAAACTCCAGTTCATTTTTTTATTTGGCAATGGTTTAAATTCTTCAGCAGATAAAAAATGCACAAAAAATAAAATATAAAACATAGTTGATACACGCTTAATTAGCATTTTATTTCATCTCCGGTATAGAATCACTTATAGTTTTTGGTAGTTTACCTAATTTTTCATATCTGCCAAGAAGTGGTAAAATTATCAAAAAGTACCCAAAATAATAACAAGAAGAAAGTCTACTTAAAGTAACATAAGGTTCTTTAACCTCCTTTCCTCCAAGCCAAACAAGAAACGCAAAATTTATCAAAAAAATCCAGAAAAATTTTCTAAACAACGGACGATAGGTGCCGCTTTTAACTTTTGATCTATCGAGCCAAGGCAATAAAAACCAGACTAAAACAGATCCAAACATGGCAAACACACCAATAGGCTTATTTGGAATTGAACGCAAAATTGCGTAAAAGGGCAAAAAATACCATTCCGGCACTATATGTGTTGGAGTAACCATAGGATTAGCTTCTATATAGTTATCGGGATGCCCCAAATAATTAGGAGCGTAAAAAACAAACGCAAATAAAACTATAAAAAATAGACCAAGAGTTACACAGTCTTTCACTACATAATAAGGATAAAATGGAATGGTATCTCTAGCAGATTTTACCTCTATTCCACTTGGATTGCTAGAACCAAATCTATGCAGAGCAATAATATGTAAAGTAGCCAAAGCAATAATTATAAAAGGCAAGAGATAATGTAAGGCAAAAAAACGGTTGAGTGTCGGATTATCAACAGAAAAACCACCCCATAGCCACACAACTATCTTATCACCAATTAGAGGTACTGCTGAAAATAAATTAGTTATAACAGTTGCTCCCCAAAAACTCATTTGTCCCCAAGGAAGAACATATCCCATAAAAGCCGTTGCCATCATCGCAAAAAATATAAATATGCCAATAAACCAAACTATTTCCCGTGGCTTTTTATAAGACCCATAATACAATCCGCGAATTATATGAGTATAAACTACAATAAAAAAAAGCGACGCTCCAACAGAGTGAGTGTAACGTATCAGCCATCCATAGTTAACATTGCGCATTATATGCTCTACACTATTAAATGCATATTCGACGTGTGGAGTATAATGCATAGCAAGAAAAATACCAGTTATTACTTGTAAAAGTAACGCCATACCAGCCAGAGAACCGAAATTCCAAGCATAATTCAGATTTTTTGGTACTTGATAAGAAGCGACATGTTTTAAAAAAGAAAACACAGGCAACCTATATTCTATCCAATTTAACAGACCCTTTTCTTCTTCTGCCGTCACCTTCTTTGCACCATCATGCATAGATATTAAATATTCATTAACTTTAACTTTGCTAGTTTAGCAGCTTATCTTATAAGATGCAATTATAAAAACTTTAACTCGAAAACTAAACCTCTAACAGCGAACATCTCTTGGAGATAATACACTCTCTGAATTCTCATCTAAATAATTGTTCAGTCGGTAAAATCCCGCTATCTTCTAGCGGGACCGAGGTAAATTCCATTCATTTTAACCATGGTAATTTAAAAAGCAACACTTATAAAAAGACAAAAACTTTAATTGTTAGCATTACAATAATAAACCACAGCAAAAAATAGGTTTTCCGATTTGATTTAATTTTAACCTGGATATTTTCTAGTTTTTGGTCTGCTATTAAATTCAACTTTTCCACAAGGCTAAAAATTCCATAAATTGTCTTTACAGGATAAGAACTATTGACTCTTTTTCTATAACTCATCTTATATTTATGTTGATTTTTTGTCCATATTTCAACTATCTTCCACATATTAATCTTTGGATATATTTTTCTACATACCCCCTCTAGTAAAATCATACTTTTCTGAAGTAATAACAACTGCGTTTGAACCTTCATATCAAAATCACTAGTTATCTTCAATAATTGAGCAAGTAAGCTGGCAAAAGAAATTTTTTGTATAGGTTGCCCTATAATAGGCTCACCTATTGCTCTACACGCAGTAACAAAATTTTTATGATCTCGAGAAACATAGCCAGCTCTAAAATGTACTTTTGCAACATAATCATAATCTCGATTTAAAAATCCCTTTAGTATCTCTACAACATAACAACACGTTTCTCGGTCTATTCGTCCCATAATTCCACAATCAAGAGCAATAATATTGTCATCACTATCGACCATTAGATTTCCAGGATGTATATCTGCGTGGAAAAAACAATCTCTATATACTTGATTACAAAATGATTGTATGAGATTTATAGCTATTTGTTTACGATTGTTTAGTTTTTCAATTTCGTATATTGGTGTTGCTTCTATCCATTCTAATGTTAAAACTTTTCTTGAAGTTCTACTCCAATCTACTTCGGGTACATAAAAACCTTTGTCGTTTTTTGTGTTTTTCTTTAACTCTGAAAAATGAGCTGCCTCAAAGCGTAGGTCTAACTCTAATTTGCAAATTTCAGCAAAGGTCTTAACTATTTCGATCGGTTTTAGCCTCTTTGATTGTTCGTTAAATCTTTCTGTAATTTCTGCAAGCCAAAAAAGTGTTTTTATATCTCTTAAAAAAACTCTCTCAATATTTGGCCTTAAAATCTTTACTGCAACTTCTTTGCTTTCTACTGTAATTGCTTTATGCACTTGAGAAATTGATGCGGCAGCAACCGGCTCTTTAGAAAAGCTTAAAAAAATATCACTCATCTTACAATTAAATTCGCTTTCTATAATTTCAACTGCTATTTTGTATGAAAAAGATGACAGCCTATCACATATTAATAACAAGTTATTTGTTATATCTTTATCTAAAATATCAGTACGTGATGAAATAGATTGTCCAAATTTAATAAATATAGGACCTAATTTTTCAAGAGCACACTTTAATTTGTAACCTTGTATTTTATTTATTGACTTTCTTGAGGAGGAAAATAAATGAGGTAGTATATTGTACCGAGTTAGTACTACAGTTATATGTAAAAGACGCAAAATATTTTGAATCATTTTTCTGCATAACTAGCAAATATTTCATTTAGGGTTTTATTCTTCATAATGTCGCCAGGTCTACCTTCGTAATATATAGCATTATTTATGCAGATAATATAATCTGAACATGGTACTATGGAATTTAAGTCATGAGAGGTCATAAGAACTGAAATCAATCGTTTTTTTGCTATTTTAGTTATAATTTCATAAAATTTGGCTCGTGCGCTAACATCCATTGCACTAACAGGTTCATCCAGAATAATTAAGTCAGGTTCTACAATTAAACATCGTGCAAGCAGCAACAATTGTATTTGCCCTGCAGAAATCTCTAATATTTGATTCTTCAAGATACTACCAATACCAACTAATTCTATTGCCTTTGTAATAATTGATCGATCCTTCTTCAATTTTGTAGAAAAGCTATTTAAAAGAAAATACTCAACTGTTATAGGCATTAAATTACTAATACAAAAGTTTTGTGGCATATAGCTAATTTTTATATTATGAGCAAAAATGATAGTACCAGTACAATTCTTGTTTATACCGGCAACTGCTCTTATTAAAGAGGTTTTACCTCCACCATTTGGACCAAGTATAGTAACTACATCCCCTTTTTCTATTGAAATATTAATATTATCGAGAACCCTCTTATTATTGTATGTAAGAGTAAGATTTTCTATCTTTAAAACGCTATTATTGACATTATTCGATTTTTTGACAAAATTCACTTTTTCCTTAACATTTTTCATGAGATATTTGCTAACTTACTTTGTATCACTCTTGCTTGCACTATATCACAGTAGCGCACTTTCGTACAATTTAAAAATTGTGGCTACAATAAAACCAATACATTCTCTTGTAGCATCTGTTACAGATGGAATTTCAAAACCCATCCTACTTGGATACACAGAATCTGTACATAATTATATATTAAAACCATCTGATGCAAGTAATTTAGATTCAAGCAATGTTATATTTTATGTTGATGATAATCTAGAAACATTCGTCAAAACTTTCGCTAGAAGGGGGAAAGAACTTGTGCGCTTATCACAAGCGGCAAATCTTCTTCCAGTTCGAACATATTCATTTTTTAAAAACATTATTCATATTCGAAACGAAAAAGACATATACGTCTGGCTCAATCCTGAAAATGCAAAGAACATGATACTGTATATAAGTACAGTACTATCTCGTATAGATAAAAAAAATTCTCATAAATACAATCAAAATGCAATCAAAGCTATAAATAAGATGGACCAAGAAGTAAGAAAAATTCTACAAGAATTGAATGACTTTAGAAAGCAAAGATATATAGTTACTCACGATACCTACCAATATTTCGAAAAATATTTTGGTTTAAATCATCCAAATGCAATTCTTTCGATGGAAGAAGATGCTTATGTAAGTATAAAAAGTTTAATAAAATTAAAAAAGATGATAAGAGAAGAAAATATTAAGTGCATCTTCTCCTCTTCAAGAGAAGATAGCATAAAGTCCAAATTACTTTCTAACAATACAAAAATAGTAACCCTTGATCCTATCGGATCGAGTATAAAACCTGGAAAAGAAGCATATTTAACGATAATTAACGATATTGCGCAAAATTTCAAATCTTGCTTTACTGAATCTCAGTAAGAATACAATCAAAGATTTCAAAAGATTTTATTTTAATAAATGCAAAGCTGTATTAACTCGCACTCCGTAAAAAAGAAAGCTATCTCTCTATTAGCATTCTCCAAGCTATCTGAACCATGAACTCTATTTTCACTAATATTATCAGCAAAATCACCTCTAATTGTACCTTTATAAGCACATTTTGGATCTGTTGCTCCCATAACTTGTCTGTATTTACTCACTGCATTTTCACCAACTAAAATCTGAACTATTATAGAACCCGAGCTCATAAATTCGACTAGTTCATCAAAAAACGATCTATCTTTATGTATTATATAAAATTGTTCTGCCTGTTTCCTTGTCAGGAACATCATTTTTTGCGCCACAATTCTTAATCCTGATTTTTCTATGTAGGAATTTATGCTACCCGTAATATTGTTTTTTACTGCGTCAGGTTTCAATATCGAAAGCGTTTTTTCAATTATCATGCTATGATTGCTTATATAATGTCTCATATTCACAAGTCTATTGTATAAAAAATTTTATTTCATATATAAAGTAATTTTTTATTTTTATTTTTAGAATTAATTCTTAAAATTGATTTTTTTTAGAAGTGATAGAACTACCGCGAGAATACTCAATCTGTTTGCCAAAATTTATTAAAAATTCAAAGTCATTATGTTCTTGTAAAACAATAAAGAACTTTTGATTTAAACTTCGATTGGTTATTTTAGAATGTATCTTGCGTTGCAATAAAAAAAATTGCAGAAAATGAATGAGTGCGCGCTATATCTTTGGATGCATCAAAGCATATCATGTCATTCAACAATGACTATTTTTATTACTAATTTCTTATTTTGTATTACTAGTCATAGCACAAAAATTAACACTTGATAATATTCACTAATTACTCTATCGTGCATAACTTTTACACGCTATCTATGTTCTTAATATTTTAAAATTTTCAACATGTAGTGAGTAATTCGTAATATGTCAAAGATAGTTAATTGCATATAGAAGCAATGAATCTAGAGACAAAATTCAAGAAAAATATCGAATATTTTATATTTTTAATAAAACAAAAACATATCAAATATGATGCTTTTAATTAGATAGATATACAGCACAATAATACTTCAATTCTTAATTGTATTTTGGTTTTACTTATAAAGTGTTTGTAAAATTTCATTTGTAATAATTGTTAAATTTTCTTGAATCGATATACAAAATCTTTAGTGCGCCACTTCCTTTTATATTTTGTATAGAAATACTTCATTCATACATAAAAAAAATAACTCACAAAATCTATCCATATATTGTATTTTAGCGTGAAAAAATTTAAGATACATATATTTATATATATCTAATAGGTGTTTAACTAATTTTATTGATCATTCTAATAAATGAAGTGTATTATAAATGAAGAACGCAATTGTCTTATTCAATCTCGGTGGACCTGATTCACCAGATGCGATTCGTCCCTTTTTATTCAATCTTTTTTATGACAAAAGAATAGTAAATTTACCAAATCCCTTTAGATTTTTTTTAGCAAAATTTATATCCGCAAAGCGCGAAAGCACTACACGAAAAATATATGAGCAAATTGGAGGCAAATCGCCAATTTTAGAAAATACAAAAATGCAAGCTGAAGCGCTTGAGCGAGAGCTTAACAAATCCGTCTCTTGCTCTGATTATTCAAGTAGAATTAAATTGAAATCTAAAAAAAAGAATCAGATTTCAATTTCGTATTCTAAAATGAAACTAAAACTATTCAAAGTATTTGTTTGTATGCGTTACTGGTATCCATTTGCTGATGAAGTTATTAAAAACGTAAAGCAATTTAATCCTGACAAAATAATTCTGCTACCACTATATCCTCAATATTCTACTACTACAACTTTATCATCTATTGAAAATTGGAATAAAAAAGCCAAAAAATACAATGTGAAATGCAATACGGAAGTAATAAGTAATTATTATCATAATCGAACTTTTATTAAAGCTCACATTAGTCTAATATCTCAATATTACAAATTGGCAAGCAATGTTGGTAAACCGAGAATTTTATTTTCAGCTCATAGTTTACCATTAAATATTATTAAAATGGGTGATCCATATGCCTTACAAATAGAAGAAACAGTAAAGCTAATAATAAAAAAATTACATATCGATGATCTTGATTGGTCAATATGCTATCAAAGCAAAATAGGCTCTTTAAAATGGCTAGAACCCAGCACAGAAAACGAACTCCTGAGAGCAAAAGCTGATAATGTACCTGTGGTTTTATCGCCTATATCTTTCGTTTCTGAACATTCAGAAACACTTGTTGAACTTGATATAGAGTATAAAGCAATAATCAAAGACGGATATTATTTTCGTATACCAACTCTCGGTACCAATTCCTTATTTATAAAATGCTTGGCTGATTTGTGTAGAAATTGCTCTCAAGATTTAGATTTATAATACTTTTCTTCTAAAACTTTATGTGATAGAATGATAAGAGGTTGTTTTTGTTAGCTATTTATGCTAAATAGACTAAAAAAATCAAATACGTTTGCGCAAAAAGTGCATGATGCTTACGATCATGATGTTAGAAAAGTAATTTGCATTGCAACGGGCTTAACGATGCTGTTATGTAGAATTTCATTGCAATTTTGTTGTGAATTTATTAATACTAATAGGTCAAATATTTTTCTTATACGAAATGTTGCTAAGTGGATAAAGTTTCCAACTTCAATTTTATATATTGCCTGTTCCACATTTACGTTGTGCAATCTAATTAAAAACTATAAAGATCCAAAAAATAAAAAAGAATTGACAGAAATTGCAGCTAAATTAGCCGGCCTTACAAGCAGTATTATAGAGGCTCTAATTATGTTGAAAATCTTTCATTTCTTGACAGCAAATAATGCAAACGTATTGAATAATGTTCACTTGATATCAACAGTTTTATTTTTATTTATTGCAGAGCCTATAGATTATCTCTATAAATGTAAAAAATATCATAATGCACATAAAAAATGTCATGAAATTTGTAAAAAATATCAAGATCAAAAAAAGAAAACTGATAAGTGCATAGAACATAAGGCTGAGATTACTAAATGCAGAAAGAGCTTCATCATCGGCACAATAACTTTCTCATTAGGTTTGCTTAATTTTGCATTAAAAAGAATACACGTTTCAACTACACCGATAAATTTAGGCAATGATGTAATATATAATTTTAATTTAAGCGTAATAGTTAGTATTGTATATGGCGCAGTGTTTTTAGCGATTCATTTTAATAAACTATTCAGTCAAACAATTAACTACTGTGATTCTTCCACTGAATCTAATGGTATCAAGCATCATATTGTCAATGACAATGGTAATAATATGAGTTCGTGCATAATATAAATTATAAAAAGCAATATAGTATTTAATATTTCTAATATTAAAACAGATTTTTAAAGCTCTAAATGCTCTAATTTGGCGAATTTTAAATCAAAATAGAAAATATTTGAGTTTAAAAAAAAATGCTAAGAAACTTATTTAGAGAAATAGCGTAAAAAAACAAAATATCTGATTAACTATAAAAGTTTTGTTAACTTTTTAATGTGTCGTCTATAGATTAGACAATGCTTTGTACTCATTTTTTAAAATGATTTTAATTAATAAAATTTTTAAATAATCTAATCAATGAAAAACACGAAATCAGATTTTTCATTTAAATTTTCATATTTTTTATACTGAAAACAATACTTTATCAACTTTAACTTTCTAATAGTTTAGAAAACTAAATAGTTAAAAACTAGTATTTCTACAACTTTTTGTAAATTCGTAAATAAACAAAATTTTATCTAAATTCACTACGAAAAATTCGCAAACAGTAATTCTGATATATTTCTAATATATACATGAAATTTTCTGCCTGTTCATAACAATCATATATGTATGTAATGAATTTTAATTATTTTTACGATTTTTATGTAGAATCCTTAACATATTTTCAAAATACAATTTTCTATGTCATAGTTCAGTACAGCAATATTTGCAAATACAAATTTTAAAGCTCTTCTCAGAAGAGAATTTTTAAAAAATCACATTATATCTACCAAATATGATATAACTTCTGAGAAGAAATCGATTCTAGTTTTTAAAAACTTACACATTTCTTGTTCTTTAAATTTATTAAAAATGATATTTTTTAGAATATGCATTTTTATTTTATGTATAATTTCTTAAAATTAGAATTTTTATGTGAATTTTATAACTCTCTAATATTAGTATTACTACTATTACTTTTTAAAACTCACTCCAAGACTCACTCCAAGGTTGGTGAAATATTATATAAGAGCTGTAACAACGGTAATCTAAAAATATTTAAAGAAATTTTCTCCTTCCATTTTTTAGGAGATATGTACATTTCCTTTCGCGCATTCTACCTTTCGCATTTTTCCCTCGAAATACGTTCTATTTTTGTTCTATAATATTGATAAAATACAACACACCTGATCGTCCAAGAGAAGAAGGATCATGTAAATTTTCATATGAAAGTATATAAAATTATAATGTGTAATTATCTGAGCTTCTCATAAATTAATTATTTAAACTTTTTTTTAAGTTTTTGAAATGAATTATATTTTGCATGTACACTTTTAATGTTATAAGGGAGTTATTATATAATAAATTTTATAGAACGTATCTAGCTAATTTGATTAAAAATTAAAATGCGATTAGATTTTTATTTGAAAGTAATAGAAAAATGATTCAACATAATAGCAGTAAAATGTACGGAACTACTATATTATCAATTAGAAAGGGCAAAAGCGCTGTAGTAATAGGTGATGGGCAGGTTTCGCTTGGTTATACTGTTATAAAGTCTGGGGCAAAAAAAGTCAGACGCCTTTCTGGTGATTCTGTAATTGCTGGTTTTGCGGGAGCAACAGCTGATGCATTTACCCTCTTTGAGAGACTAGAATCTAAACTCGATAGGCACCCAGATCAATTAATGAGAGCATGTGTTGAACTTGCAAAAGATTGGAGAATGGATAAATACTTAAGAAAATTGGAGGCTATGATGATTGTTGCGGACAAATCTATTTCGTTAGTCATTACTGGAACGGGTGATGTGCTTGAACCTGAAGATGGAATCGCGGCTATTGGTTCTGGGGGAAGCTTCGCTCTATCCGCAGCAAGAGCCCTAATTGACATAAAGGGAATATCGATAGAGGAAATTGCAAAAAAGGCTATGCGAATAGCAGCTGATATATGTGTTTATACAAATCATAATGTGGTCATTGAAAAAGTAGAGGGATAAATATGTCTTCTGAAAAAAGAATAATTTTACGTACTAATTTTTCCAATCATTCCGTAATGCTTTTAGAGAGGCAATTTTACGATAGTGATACTTATGATAAGAAGAGAAGTGGTGATATCTGTGAAAATGATAAAGATATTTGTAATTTGGATGACAATAATTACCAAGTTAATAGAAGCGGCGCACAAGTTTTGCTAGATGATCTTCCTCCGCAAAAAATAGTTAGAGAATTAGACAGATTTATAATTGGACAAAATGATGCAAAACGTGCTGTTGCAATTGCACTAAGAAATCGTTGGCGTCGTAACAAAATCCCTCTTCCTTTACGTGATGAAATCATACCTAAAAATATACTCATGATTGGTCATACTGGAGTTGGTAAAACAGAAATAGCTCGTCGCTTAGCAAAGCTTGCAGGCGCACCTTTTATAAAGGTTGAAGCAACAAAATTTACTGAAATAGGTTATGTTGGTCGTGATGTTGATTCAATAGTACGTGATTTAGTTGATGCAGCAATAGTTTTAGTCAAGGAAAAAGCTCGCAAAGCTCTAGCTAAAAAAGCTTTGAGTTTAGCCGAAGGAATAATAATTAATTGCATGGTTGGTGAAGATGCAACTGAAGAAAGCAAAAGAGTTTTTAAAAAAAGATTGAGGAATAAAGAGTTTGAAGACGGAGAGGTTTCCATTAACGTGAGAGAAAGTAAAAATGTACTACCAGCTTTTGATATACCTGGTATGCCAGGTGGACAAGTTGGAGTTGTAAACGTTACAGAATTAGTAGGTAAAATGTTTAATGGAGTAAAAAAGACAAAAACTATTACAGTTAAGGTAAAAGAAGCTCGAGAGATATTAATTAATGAAGAAAGTGAAAAGTTAATGGATGAAGATAAGATAATCAAGGAAGCGATTGATCTTGTTAGCAATGAAGGCATAGTATTTTTAGATGAAATAGATAAAATTGCAGCACGCACTGAAGTAAAAGGCGAGGTAAATAGAGAAGGCGTACAACGTGATTTACTGCCATTACTTGAGGGAACAACTGTTTCAACTAAATATGGTCATGTTAAAACAGATCATATATTGTTTATTGCATCTGGTGCTTTTCATCTATCTAAGCCTTCTGACCTTTTACCTGAGTTACAAGGTAGATTACCTATCAGAGTAGAGCTTAAAGCTCTTACACAAGAGGATTTAGTGAGAATATTAAAGGAACCTGAATCTAGTTTGTTAAAGCAGTACATAGCCTTAATGAAAACGGAAAATGTTATGCTTGAATTTACTAATGATGGAATTGAAACAATAGCGGAAATAGCGTTCACAGTTAATAGACAAGTAGAAAATATAGGCGCAAGAAGACTCCATACTGTTATGGAAAAACTATTAGATGAAATAAGTTTTATTGCTACTGAAAAAAACGGTGAGAAGTTTATTATAGACGGAGAATATGTAAAAAATAAACTTCAATCAATTTCAAGGCAACTGGACTTATCAAAGTTTATACTTTAATCAATCTTTGATGACAGTAGTATCATTGTCTGCGTGATATAAGTTAAATTATCAATCACCTTAACTTAGATTGACGTACTTAAAAGTAAAAGAAAATATTTAATTAAAAATTTTTCAACTGAAAGCTTCTCTTACATTAACCGTGTTCTAACATATCTACAAAACTTATTTTTTTGATCTACAAAAAAAAGTGCAAGAAAATTCTAAAATTTAATAGAGAAACTTTATCTCCCAGGAAGGAAATCAGGATTAACAGCTCTTCTCCGTTTTTATTTTTCTATATATTTTTCATATAAAAATCTACTTACATATATATTTGTGGCCACAATTTTCAGTTGTGTCACTATGTACTGTCATTTTTTCTTCTTAAAATATTTGTTGTGTGTGCATAAAAAATAAAAAACTTGCTATAATATATTGCTTTTTCTGTTTATTCTTTATTTAGTAACTTACTTAAATAGTTAATAGTAAGGAAGGCAGTATTCATGATAAATGTACCAGATATATTAAATGATGATTTTTATATAAAATATATAAAAATGTCGCATGTCCTAAAATTATAGGAAGATTAAGATCATATAATGCAAACGTTAAATCGTCTTTTCTACAATAGAGACTGATCTTTACACTCTTATTATAAGTTATCAAAAAAATATTCACATCAATACAACAGACTTACAATGTTGCTTATTTTTTTTGCAAATTGAGTAATAATTCATCACGAAAATCTTCTACTTTTTTAATTTTATTGAGGTAAAAAATTGATTTCCGTTACGATAAATAAGCAACATTATTGCCTTTTCTTTATCTTTCTTTTTTGCTAAATTTATTTGAGTTTGAAAATTTTCAACGTTTTCTATAAAAATTCCATTTATTTGCATGATAATATCTCCTTTTTTGATAGCACGTAACGTAATATTTCTACCAACTTCTATGTTGGTAACTATTACACCCTTTATGGGTAGATCACTTTTACCATTTTTTAAATCATGTGGTAAATTTGAAACAGTTAAACCAGTTACATATTCAGACGCTGACTCATTTTCTTCTTGACTATTACCTTGGCTATCACTTGTGGACTCTCCAACTACAATACTAAGATTCATTTCTTTGCCACTTCTTAGTAATTTAATTCGCACTTTTTTTTCGGGTTCAGTTCTCGAAACCATTTGAGGCAGCTGTGTCATTCTATCAATCCTTTTACCATCAAATTCTAGTAATATATCACCTACTCTAATACCACCTTTCTCTGCTGGACTATTTTTTACTACGTCTGCAACTAATGCTCCTTTTGTATCTTTCAAATTCAAAGACTCTACAAACTCTCTTGTTATAGGCTGAACTTGTATGCCAAGCCAACCGTGTTTTATCCTCTTACCACTTTTAAGTGTATCAATAATTGAGACAGCAAGATTGGATGGTATAGCAAACCCTATACCCACGTTACCGCCAGATTCAGATGGTGAATAAATAGCAGTATTAATGCCTATTACTTTTCCATTTAAATCAAATAATGGCCCTCCAGAATTGCCCCTATTAATCGCAGCATCAGTTTGAATAAACTCATTCATAGTACCAATACTGATATCTCTAGATCTTGCAGATATAATGCCAGTACTTACAGATCCACCTAAACCAAATGGATTACCTATTGCCATAACCGTATCGCCAACCCTTGCTTTATCGGAATCACCAAACGCTACAAAAGAAAGATCTCTATCAGCCTTGATCTGAAGTGCAGCAAGATCAGTTTTTGCATCATAGCCTAAAACTTCTGCTTTAAAATAAGTATTATCATTCATAGTAACCGTAATATCCTGAGCGTTTTTAATAACGTGATAATTAGTCACAATGGTCCCATTTTTATCTATAATAAATCCAGAACCAAGCAATACCACTTCTCTATTGATGTTTTGATTTTTGTCCATAAAAAACTGATCAAAATGTTCAAAAAACTCTCTAAAATCATCAAAAAAGTTATTTCTTGGTGTAAAAGGTATTTTGCCTCGATTGTTACTGTCTTGTTTAATGATCTGTTCACTCGATATATTTACAACTGCGGGAATAAGTTCTTCTACCAAGTCAGCAAGTCTTTGATTACATTTGCATGCTATAGTATCCGAGATTTTTTTTGCATTCTGATTAAAGCTACTAGCATACAAAGAAAATGAAATCAAACAACATGCAAATATAGATAAAACCTTATCTTTCATAAACTATTTCCATCCATTATTTAAAATATCTAAAAAGCTATTATTTGGTGAAAGTATAAATTTAGTATTATTTTCAGCAAATGATTTGCTATAAGCTCTCATAGAACGATAAAAATTAAAAAACTCTTCATCAACTTTAAATGCCTCATTGTAAATTCTAGTTGCCTCAGCATAACCGCGCCCCCTTATCTCGTGAGCTTCTTTTATTGCGCTTGCAATAATTTCCCTTTTTTGTTTGTCAGCTTTTGATTTAATTTCTAATCCGGCTTGCTCACCTTCTGCTCTAATTTCCTTCGCTTCTTTTGCCCTTTCAGTTTGCATACGAAGAAATATTGCAGAGCTATTTTCTTCTGGTAAATCTGCTCTCTTAATTCTCACATCTATTATTTTTATACCAAATTTTCTAGCCTCAGAACAAACTCCGCGCTGAATTAATTGCATAACTTCCGATCTTTTTTCATTCAACAAACTAATTAATGAAAATTTAACTATATTTTCTCTTATATGAGCTTCTATGATTGGGTATAATCTTCTAACCAATCCTGACTCATTTCTCACAGTTTGATAAAAAATAACTGGCTCCACTATTTTATACTTTGCATATGCGTCTACTATGATGCGTTTTTGATCTGCAGTTATTACCTCTCTCTGAGTTTTATCAGGGCTTAAATCCAAAACTCTTTTATCACAAAATTCCACATTATTTATAAATGGCAGCTTAAAATACAGACCGCTTTCCTTAATATCTCTTACTACCTTACCTAATTGTATAACTATTGCTTGCTTCGTTTCTTCTACTACAAACATTGAATTAAAAAAGGCAATTAATAAAAGAGCAAATAAAGAGATAAAGGCAATTTTTACATTGATGCGCATAATTATTTTCCTAAATTTGCAAGAGGCAGACAAGAAAACATACCTTTCAAATTATCTGTTACAACGAATTTATCTACCTTACTAAAAATATCTTCCATAGTCTCAAGATAAATACGACTCTTTACTAAAGAAGGATTTTTCTTATACTCTTCGTATAGAGACAAAAAACGACCTGCATTACCCTTTGCTTCGTTTATGATTTCATTTTCATATGCTTCTGCTTCTAGTTTTATTTTAATTGCTTCACCTTTCGCTCTAGGTATAATGTCATTACTGTAGGCATACGCTTCATTTATAGTACGCTCCTTATCAGCACGAGCACTTTGTACGTCTCTGAATGAACTGATTACCTTTTCTGGTGGATCTATTTTTTTCATTTGTACAGACAAAATCTCTATGCCCATTTGATATCCATCAAGAATCTGTTGTAATAAAGCTCTAGTATCTATAGGAATCTCTTGCCTACCTTGACCAAGTGCGAAAGAGATTGTGTTTTTACCTATTATCTCTCTCATAGCACTCTCTGCAGCATTTTTAACACTAAATCCAGGTATGTGATCTCGTACCTTAAACAAATAGTCTTTAGCATCTCTCACGCGCCACTGAACTTCAAAGTTAACGTTAACTATATTCTCATCTCCAGTGAGCATTACCCCTTCGCCACGATCCGTGTCTCGTCCATATGAGCTACCAATTCCAATTTCTTCGCGATTTACTTCTTTAACATTTACTTTAAAAACTTTACCAATTGGATGAGGAAAGTGATAGCGTAAACCAGGCATTCCTGTATTAGAATATTTACCAAAGATAAGTTCTATACCCTCTTCGCTTGGATAAACAATGTAAAATCCAGTACAAGCATAGAAAAACAAAACAACAAAAAAAATAATTAAATAAGGTTTTCTACCACTATTTCTAGTTAAAGTATTAAAAAACAACTTTACTTCGGATATGATTTTACTAAAAATATCTTCATTATCGGGACCCTTATCCCCAACTGGCTTCTTTCCAAAATTCCAAGGATTGTTCTCATCAAACATAATGTTTAGTTCCAAAACTAACATTCTAAATATTATTTCCTTAAAGTAGAAAATGCAAGACATTTATTTACGAATTAATCATTCGATCGAAAAATATAATCATATACTTCTCTTTCTCTGTATAATACGGTTGATTCTATAGAATTTTCTGGTTTCTTCTTGAATTCCTTGCTCTCGTTTTTGAAGTGCACTATATCATCTTCGTGAAGATGACGATATATTTTTAATAAAAAAATCGCTAAAATTATGACGATCATTATTATGACTCTCGTTAAAAGGATCAATTTTCTTTTTCTATGTATCATAATGAAGTTTAACACCTTAACTTCAAATTCTTTGTTTTTTTTCGCTTCATCAGAATCAAACGAAATCATTTTTGAGTAAATAAAAATACTGACAATTGAATTAACACTAATTTAAGAATTAAAAATATAAAATACAAATATATTTTTGATTAGTAGTGAGGTTTAAAATGTTAAGTCACGAAATAGATTCTAATTTCAAACAGCCTTCTTCCGCTTCAGAAGAAGGCTTACAAAATAAACTAATAGATGTTAAAAATTTTTTTGATTGGACTCAAAAAAAACAAATACTTACAGTAATCGCAGTAGGTACAATATTTGGTGCATTGCTTCCAATTATTGCGATTGCTTTGCCAACTGCTGTGATAGGTATAGCAGCTGCTCTTACGTTCTTTTTTGTTGCAAAAGCAATTGAGTACGGTTACAAGGGATTTAAATGGTCAACAGAAAAAACATGGGAAGTACAAAGGTATACTGCTGAAAAAATTAAAGATGGTTATAAACACTCAATAGATTCATTAAAGAATGGTACTCATTTGACAACTAAAAAAATAAAAAAAAGAATAAGCGGTATAGCTTACTCTGCAGCAGATGCATTATATAAAGTATCTGGTGAAGTAGATTATTCCGATAAAGTAAAGAGACTTACTCAAGATAAAATTGAGAAATCTGACGAAATAAAAAATGATATAAAAAAGATTTTTGCTGATAAGGGAAATAATACTGAATTAATAAATGACATACTCTCTGGTATATCATCAAAAATTGATTTAAAGATAGCAGAAGAAACAAAATCGGGATGGACGGAACATACATCTAACTGGCAAGCTCAGAAGGAATTCATTCGCAATTTAAATGAAAAGAGCTTGCACAATCTCTTAACGCGAAGATCTTTACCTAAAGATGACTATTTAATTGACAGTATTTTCTCTGAACACCATAGTGAGATTATGGAGGTTATCAAAGAATATAAAGAGAATCACCTGTACTCAAGTGTAAGCAATATGTTCAATGTAGTCGAAAAAAAAGCAGGAAGGCATTCTTCCAGAGGTTTAGTTAAATCTTTACAATCATTCTCTTCATTAAAAAGAAAAAAAAGTTCTACAAAATCTGAACCAAGTGAAATAGAGAAATCTTCTTGTTCTGATTTTGAGTTGTTTAATAAAAATGATAGATTTTGCGCATCTTCTTCTGTCCAATCCGACTCAACAAGAAGATCTAATCCTTCTGACTCAGTTTTACCTGAAAAGTCAGTTTTACTTGAAAAGGTAGAGAAAAAATCTCATGACAAAGATATCATTCCAACTTCCAAATCAGGAGAAATGCTTGAAACGAAAGTTTATAATGATACAGAAAATAAAAAACAAAAGTTTTTTAGAAAAGCCTTGCAAAAGGAACTCAAACAGGAATTTACAAAACTACACATATCTATGGACCAGCTTAGTGTAGAGCCTGCCAACTTAGGAGTGATGCACAAATAAGCAAATTTCTTATTTAAAGATGTTATTTAGAAAATAACATCTTTAAATATTTTTCTCTTGATGAGTAAATTTAAGCAAAGTATAATAAAAATACATTTGTGTAAATTTAATGAGTAGTTTAGTTTTAATTTATACGGCTTTTGCAAACTTTGAAGATGCTAAAGCTCTTTCTAGGAAATTATTAAGTGAAAGGTTAATTGTTTGTGTGAATATATTTCCAGAGGTAAATTCTCTTTATCTATGGAAGGGCAAGATTAATAGTAGTTCTGAAACAGTAACAATTATGAAAAGCAGAAACGATCAGATTTATAAAATAATAGAAAAAATTGAGGCAGTACATTCTTACGATCAACCTGCTGTCATAGTAATGCCTATAGAAAAAGCAAATAAGTCTTTTATTAATTGGGTCAATAATGTTATTGATGTAAGCAGTATTTGGGGTGTAGCCAAGCGGTAAGGCAGCGGTTTTTGATACCGCCATGCGAAGGTTCGAATCCTTCCGCCCCAGCCGTGTTAAATGCAATACAAAATGATATCGTTTTTCTATAGACTCAGATTATTAAATGGCATACTGTGTAGTTTAAAGGATATAATTGTGAGATTATTCTTTCTCATGCTATACCTTTATATATCAAGCGTTACTCTTATCTTTCTCAACAATGGTTTTGAATACGCTGTAAAATTTAGTTCTTTTAAAAAAGCATTTAATCATTTATTTGAGTATTGCAAGTGGTATTTTTATAATAAAGACGTTGTAACTTGCGAAGTTTATTTTAAAATACTAGTAGCATTATTTGTTCCACATTTTCTTTATAGATTATTTTTTAGCATTAGCTGGAAGCATTTTTTAAAGAAAAAGATAGCGCAAATATTTAAATTAATGATCAGAAAGAGAGAAGGTAGATTTAAAATTGATATTAATAGTCATAATAACTGTAGAAATGAAAATAGCTACAGTAGTGAAGACTACTATAACTGCAATAATGCGCAACGATACGCCCAGGAAAAACAAAAAGTAATAATGATAAGGAAACTTCTGCTCAAAGACATAGAAGAAGTTGTGGATAAAAGATTAAATGACATATTCTTTGGTGAAAGAGGTAGTTCTCATTAAAAAGTTTTAATTAATTTTATTGTAATTTTTAGCAATGAATTGTACTTACGTTTTAATATACTCTATGATAATTGATCACACGAAAGAAACCCAACAGACCTTGATTAAAAATAAATATTATAACATACATTAGCCTTTCTATACTAAACTTGTATCTTTGTTATAGTTGTTTATTGATTATATCAAATTATACTATTTTCAGTAGTTCATGGTGTTGCTTTATTATAACAAATAATATCGCGTTTATGTGTGATACAAAAAATTGTCTTGGTTTGTTTTAATGATGCTAAACTTAAATAGAAAAACAAAGAACTTCAATTGTATAGTTACAATATACCACATTCGGTCACATAAAATGCATTAAAAAGTTTTTGATATTTTCTAATAAAACAACTTTACATAAGTTTACTTAAATTTTTGTGTTATTTAGATAAAAATCAAAATCTAATTTTTAGAGATCTCCAGTAGAGATAAGTAATTATAGATACTGTAAAAATCAAATTTTGAAAATAAATATATCAATATCTAATACTTTATTTTTTATCATTTATTTTAATCTGCTTAAGTTGGATTATAATTTCTTATAACTTTTTTATTAAATTTAGAAAGTAATAGAAATAAATTTCATCTTAATGAATAAATTATGATTTACTTCTGTGAAACATTCCAACAATACAGTGCATTACTGAGATGATTTTACAAAAATCTATTTTTAACTTACACTGCAATTTTTAAATCCGTAATTTATGAAGAGCAGACTTGTAATTAGATCTTTCTTTGTATTTTGTATTTTCTTTCTTGCCTTATATTTGATATTACCAAATTTCTTCAAAAATAAACTTTTTATTTCAAAAAAGAAAATAAACTTAGGTCTTGACCTGAAGGGTGGTTCATCCCTTCTTCTTAACGTAGATTTAGATTCTTACTTCAAAGAAAAGCTTACTATACTAGCCGATGAAATAAAAGAAATTTTATTAGGAAATAATATAAAATTTAATATTTTAGTTGATAAGCAAGTAATTGTAACTTTATTTAATATCGATGAGCATAAAAAAATCTTAACGATAATTCGCAGAATGAACTCAAATCTAGATCTAAATAGAAAAGATTCTTCAATTATTATTTCATACAAACCTGATTATAAATATTCTCTGACCAATGAAATAATTCTAGAATCGATAAATAATATCCAAAGACGTTTAGACAGACTTGGTACAAAAGAAATATGTGTACAAAAACAAGGACAGAGTAAGATATTAATTCAAGTACCTGGAGTGGAGGATACAGAGCAAATAAAATCTCTACTTGGCAAAACTGCTAAGCTAACTTTTCATTTGATGAACACTAGTGTTACCAAGGTACAAGATATAGACCATGAAACTACTATCATGCTTAAAGATTCTTTGGGTAATTCTTATCCTATATTCCGCAAAATTGAAATAAGTGGAGATTCGCTAGTTAATGCATCAATAAGATTCACTTCGCTTGGAAAAGCTACAGTGCATTTTAAATTCGATAGTGTAGCAAGTAAAAGATTTGCAAAAATTACCAAAGAAAATATAGGAAAATTTTTTGCAATTGTCCTCGACAATACAGTAATAGCTATTCCAGTGATACGCGAAGCGATTTTAAACGGAGAAGGAGAGATTAGTGGTAATTTTACTGAAAAACAAGCAGGTGAACTTGCAATACTCTTAAAATCTGGCGCATTGCCAGCACCACTTAAAATAATAGAAGAAAAAAGTATTGGTCCAAATCTTGGAGAAAAATCAATCAAAGCAGGAGAGATAGCAGCAATAATTTCTGTTGTCGCTGTTACTTCATTTATAATCATAATTTACGGCAAGTTAGGCTTATTGGCCTCTGTTGCGCTACTTTTCAATGTAATTTTTATGCTATTAATTCTCACACTACTTGAAGCAACTCTAACTTTACCTGGAATTGCCGGTATTGCCCTAACTGTCGGCATGTCAGTTGACGCAAACGTTTTGATATTCGAACGTATTCGCGAAGAAATAAAGCTAGGAAAAAGAACAGTTCGTGCAATTGAAGAGGGATTTAAAGGCGCAATAAAAACAATTCTTGATTCAAATCTCACTACATTAATTGCTGGGGGAATAATGTTTGCCGTTGGTAGTGGAGCAATAAGAGGATTTGCTATTACTTTGTCAATAGGAGTCCTGTGCTCAATGTTTTCTGCAATCACAATCACAAAGCTTCTGATAGAGCTGTGCATAGATCCAAAGAAATTAGTGCTTTAAAAGCTAACTAATTTCAAAATAATAAAATTATTATATAATGTCACTTTTATGTTTTATTTCTAATGTTTAGATTTACGATGCCTTTTTCTATACTACTTGCGGTAGTCGCCTACTATTTAAACAATAAAATTGCGTTTGAAGTAGGAAAAATATTTAGCTACATATTCATTAGTTTACTCAAATTGATCAGTCTACCTTTAGTTTTTCTGTCTATAGTATCTACAGTTTCAGAACTTAAAGACTTATTTAGGATTAAAATCCTACTTAAAAAAACATTTTTTTATACTTTACTTACAACTATTATTGCTGCGTTTGTTGCATTATCTTTTTACTTACTCATGGATCCAGCAAGAAAAACTTTTGTAAATAACACAATAGAAAACGTGAGCAATGAAAATTACAATTACTTTTCATACTTAAAATCACTTGTTCCTTCAAATTTTATACAAATTTTTCTTGAAAATAACGTTATTGGCAGTATATTAATCGCATTTTTAATGAGTGGAGCTATCACTTCCCTCTCAAGAGAGAAACAGAATTTACTGCATAAAATATTTTCTGCACTTTTCGATGTATTACTTAAAATTGCTCAATGGCTATTGAACTTTATTCCGTTTGCTACATGGTCTTTTATTACGTGTTTTTTGTATGAGTTAAAAAATGGAGATGAATTATATAGTCTTTTATGGTATTTTGCTTGTATAATGTCTGCAAACTTCGTACAGGCATTCTTAGTTTTACCTCTACTTATGTACTATAAGGGTATATCACCGATTCAAACACTAAAAGGAGTTATACCAGCACTTACACTCGCATTTTTTTCTAAATCATCAAGTGCAACTCTACCAACTACAATAAATTGTGTTCAAAATAAACTAAAAGTGTCAAAAAAAATATCGTCTTTCATATTACCAATATGCACAACGGTCAATATGAACGCATGTGCTGCATTTATTTTGATTACAGTAATATTTGTTGCGGAGATGAATGAACGAATATTTTCTTTAAGCGAAATGTTTATATGGGTTTTTTTAGCTACAGGATCTGCAATTGGTAATGCTGGAGTGCCGATGGGATGTTATTTTATGGCAACTAATTATCTAATATCAATGAACGTTTCTTTATATATAATGGGATTAATTTTACCTATTTACACAATCATTGATATGTGGGAAACTCCAATAAATGTGTGGTCTGATGTTTGCATAACTCAGATAATCAATAAAGATTACAAATATAAAATATAAGACATAAAACAATGTTAGAAGATAAAAATGATCACCTAATATTAAAAGATTTTGAGGAAGCCGGTGCAATTTTACATGGACATTTTATTCTATCATCAGGTCTACATAGTGATACTTACATACAATGTGCTAAAATTTTTGAGAACCCAAACAGAGCTATGAAAGTCTGTAAATTGTTAACAAGCAAGATAAAAAAAGAACTAAGTAATCCAATAGATTTAATATTATCCCCAGCAATTGGTGGAATAATTGTTGGTTATGAAATTGGTAGGCAACTTGGAATCAGAACGATGTTCTGCGAGCGCATTAATGGAAGATTTGAATTACGACGCGGATTTGAGATCAAAAAAAATGAAAAAATATTACTTATTGAAGATGTAATCACTACTGGTAAATCTTCTATAGAAGCAGTGGAATGCGTAGAAAGAAATGGTGGTGAAGTAGTCGCTGAAGTTGCGCTAGTCAAGAGAACTAGTAAGGCAAAATTACCCTTTTCCGTCATATCATTACTTAAGCTAAATATTAAAAATTATAAGAAATTAAACCTTCCTGAAAAGTTGAAAAGATTACCTGTAGTTAATCCAGGAAGCAGAAGATATCTGAGTAATTAATTACTACACAAAAATAGAATCGCCTCCCTTCTATAAAATATCATCTGAGTGGAACAGAAACGGATTGAGCTCAGAAAAAATATCTAAAAATACTCACAACCTTCTTTTCGTTTAATGAGAAATTAAATGCTATTTTAATTTTAGCTTCAATCTATGCAAGTTTACAAAAATAATATAAAGTATCAGAGTTGCTCACCCTCGGGTTTATTCTTTACTTACATTACATCTGTCTTAAAATCATATTTACATAATGTTTCTCGTTTTAAAATTTTAATATATTTTTTACTATAAAACATATAATGCACTTAATAAACCTCTGTTTACAATAAAATGCAATTTATTCTCAAATACATACACATTTAAAATGTAAATAACTTTATCTACTTTATCGAAAATATTTATTTCTTTATTTTTTGAAGTTATATTATAGCATTCAGATTTAAATGTTTTTATTGCAGTTAAAATTATAGAATTAGAACGCTTAAAAGCTTTAAAAATCCAAGTTGAAAGATTATATGTTGCACTATACAGTGTCTTTTTATTTTTTTTAATTTTTAGAATTTTTAAAACATCACAAAAAATGAAAAATCTTACTGATTTTTATTATTATAAAATTAAAAATTGCTATGCAAAACAACTAATAACATATATGTTACTTATCGATAATCTTAGATGTAAATTATGAAATTAGGTGTTAATATCGATCACATTGCAACACTTCGTAACATACGCTGTACTTCATACCCGGATCCTTTGAAGGCAGCAAAAATGTCTATTGAGGCAGGAGCAGATTTTATCACAGTACATTTGCGAGAAGATAAGAGACATATTAAGGATGAGGATGTATTTCATCTAAAACAAAATATTAAAACTGAATTGAATCTTGAAATTGCAGCTACAGAAGAAATGATCTCGATAACAGAAAAAGTAAGGCCATATTCTATTAATATAGTACCAGAAAGAAGAGAGGAATTAACAACGGAAAACGGCTTAGACATAGTTAGTCTGCACAACAAACTCGCTGACGTAATAGAGAAAATGCATAGAATTAATATAAAGGTTTCATTATTTATCGATCCAAATATTGATCAACTAAAATGTCTTGAAAAATTAAAAATAAAGCCGAATATAATAGAAATTCACACAGGGGATTACTGCAATAATCCATCAAATGAAAGATTTGAGTCAATTGTCAACGCTGCATCATATATTAATGAACTGGGAATAGAGTGCCATGCAGGACATGGTATAACTTATGCACACGCTAAAAAAATAAAGGAAATACCACACATCAGAGCTATCAATGTGGGCCACTTTTTAATCAGTGAAGCTGTATTTTATGGCTTTCACAATGTAGTGAAAACAATGAAAACTATAATTTCTAATTGACCAAAGCCCTTTCTTTTTCGTTTAAAATAGTCAAAAAAGTCTTACTCGCTTTAAATTTTACTCTAGTCTTTTTTGGAATAATCATAACTTTACCATTATGAGGATTGCGACATTGCTTCTCTCTACTTATAACAATAGAAAGCGTACCAACCCCATGCAAACGTACCTCACCTTCGTTATCTAATTTATCTTTTACTATTTTTATAAACGAATCGTGAATTTTAGATAAGTCAGACTTCTTTATACTTATATTTTGATAAGAGCAACTTTCTTTCAGCTGCCTAACTATATCCTCTTTACTCATAAATTACCTAAAAATATTAAAAACTCACACGAACAGTATTTTAAGAATACACACTATAAACTTCGATTCTAATATTTATATAATACCAATAAAACTGTACAAGTCATCTTTTAGAAAATTGACATTTTTTGCGAGCCTTATGTTGACCATACTTCTTACGCTCAACAATACGCGAATCTCGTGTTAAAAAACCTCCTTTGCGTAATATAGAATGCAAATCGTGGCTTATTTTACTCAAAGCCCTACTTATTCCATGAACCAACGCACCTGCTTGACCAGATAAACCTCCGCCCTTTATTGTGGCAAATACATCATACTTATCGAGTGTAGAGGTTACAATAAATGGCATTTTTATCATTTTACACACTGACTCTCTTTTAAAGTAATCGAGTAGTTCGTTTTTTCGATTAATATTAAATTTTCCACTGCCGGATCTTATCCATACTCTTGCTGCAGATTCTTTTCTTCGACCCGTCGAGTACAAACGGCCTAATGAATCAAAAATCGGCTTACTCGTTGTTTTATTTGATTGATTTGTTACGAAATTTTCCATTTTATCACATTATTTTTTTTTATTTTTACGATTGAAAGAAGCAAAATCTATCTTCTCAGGTTGTTGTCCCTCATGTTTATTCAGCGAACCAGAATAAACGTACAAGTTACTAAAGCGTTTACGCGCCATGGGACCATTATCGAGCATTCTCTTTACTGCCATTTCTATAACGCGTTCAGGAAACCTACCATTTAAGATGGTATCTGGAGTAGTTGTTTTTAAACCACCAGGATAACCTGTATGCTTATAATAGACTTTATCTTTGAATTTTCTCCCAGTAAAATGCACTTTTTCTGCGTTAATGATAATTACATTATCACCGCAATCCATATTAGGCGTATACTCAGGTTTATGTTTTCCACGTAACAAAGTTGCAACAAATGCCGCAAGCCTACCTACCACCAATCCTTCTGCATCTATAATAAACCATTTTTTATCAATTTGCTTTTTTTTTAAAAAAAAAGTTTTCATAATTAAAATTAAGAACGGAATTTTCCAAGGTATACATAAGTTTCTAAATAGAGTCAATAACATTTGGTTATTGATTATTAAAGCAATTTACGCTAATAATTTTTTTGTATATAACTAACATATCTCTAATTTAGGAGTAGAATGTTTCGATTAATTATTATATTTACAACCATTTTTTTTAGTGCTGTAAGTTGCTATGGAATCAGCCTAGAAGAGGTTATAAGTAGAGCTATTAAAAATAGTTCGAAACTAAAATCTCAATATTACCAATATAAGAGTACAAAAAGACAGATAAAGTCTGTTGGATTAGCTGAGTTTCTACCAGAGATTAATTTTCAATATAAATTGAACAAAAAATTCGATCTTCAAGATCTTCTGTATTACTACAGTTGTAATGATAGAATTAGTTTTAAAAGTGAAAAAAACTTCACGGTGAATCAAAAAATAATAGATGGTGGTGGTCTTTTTGCCACATTGAGTCAATTAAATCATTTACTCAAAGCAGAAAAGATGCAACTTCAAGAATTAAAACAAGAAATTGCGCTCAGCGCTGTAGAAGCATATGTAGACGTTCTACGTAGAACAGAAATATTAAAATTAAGAGAGCATAAAGAGCGCGTCTCTTTGGAACACTTATCAGCAATGAAAAAAAGCCTTTCTCTCGGGGAAGTTACTAATGCTGAAGTTTCATTAGCAAAGGCAAAATTTTCATCATCCGTCTCAGAAAGAATTGATGCAGAAGGTAAATTGAAATTGGCAAACATTGCTTATTTTCATTTAGTTGGTGATTATCCTGACGAGCTTTCAGAAGTTAGCGATATGTTAGTACCATCTGTTCCAGAGTTGAATGAATGCTTAAAATTAGCAAAAACTAACAATTTATCTCTAAAAGCAGCGATGTATCGAAAAAAAGCAGCTACAATGAAAATTGTTACCGAACTTTCTAAATGGATTCCTTCTTTGAGTTTTACTGCAAGTAAAGAATTTGGAAGAGACTTTATTAACTTTGACACCATCTTGAATAATGTTCACATCATGTTTACCCTTGATATACCAATTTTTAAAAGAGGAATCAATGCCTTTAATACTGGTAAAGCCAGAATGGACGCAAAAAAATCTGTCTACGATTATCATGAAATAACAAAAAATATAGAAAAAAAGATTGTAAATGCTTGGAATAATATTATTACAGCAAGATCTATCATTAAAGCAAGTCATGAAGCCGAAAAAGCAGCGGTTTTGGCTTTGGAAGGAGTTGAACAAGAAGTCAGCTTAAATTTAAAAAGCGCAACTGAACTTTTGGATGCTGAAGATATTTTACTCAAAGCACGTTCAGATCTAGTTGAAGCGAAGAGTAATTATGTAGTTAGTGTTTATAATTTGTTATTTATGATAAATAGTATACTTCTCTAAGTTCAAAAACGGTATTAAAATTATGAATGATGTAAAAAGTAATCAATCTGTAAAAGGTATCTTGCAAAATATAAAGGAAGCTATATCAAATAGAAATGAAGATGTCGATAAAGTAGAAAGCAAAGAAAATATTGATGATGTATTATATCTTGAAGATGAATATTTAGAAAATTTTAAAAAAGATCATCAAGAAGAAGAAGATAGTCAAAAAAATAACAATACTCGGAATGGAGAAATAATTTTCGATAAAACAAAGTTTTATGCTCATAATTGTAATTCGCACAAAAAAGAAGAAATTCATTTTAGAAGTGATACTCAGATAAAAAATGAAAAAAAATTAGATAATATTTATTTAAACAAGAATAATGATTATCTAATCCTAAAAGAAAATATAGAAGAAATCAGAAAGTTGCTTGAAAGCGTGCAAATTGAGCTGCAATGTAAGCAGCAAAAAATGACAAATCTTACTGTTGAAGAGTTAATTACATCTCTTTTAAAACCTCAGTTATCTGAATGGTTGAATAAACATCTTCATGCATTAGTAAGAGAAATAATCGAAAAAGAACTAAAAAATATAATCGGTAGTAAGTAATTCTTTATGGAGTATTAACAATAAAAACTAAAATAAAAACTACAAAAAGCAAAAAGTTTTCTTCAATCAAATGGCTTTATCGTCATTTAAATGACAAATACGTAAAAAAAACAGATGAGGATGGCTACAGGTCACGTTCTGCGTATAAATTAATAGAAATAGATAATAAGTTTAAATTATTTCAAAAAGGGCAAAGAGTCGTTGATCTTGGCGCTTCTCCTGGTGGATGGTCGCAAATTGCATTCAAAAAAAAAACAAATGTAGTGGCAATTGATATAAAACCATTAAATCCAATTCCTCAAGTCAAATATATACAATGCGATGTGAATGAATTTGAAATTTTAAAAAACAAACTTAAAGATCAAAAATTCGATGTAATTTTATCTGATATGGCCCCAGAATCTTGTGGATTAAAATCATTAGATCATATCAGAATTATTCTTTTATGCGAAGTAGCGTTGAATCTTGCAAAACATTTTTTAAATTACAATGGCAAATTCGTAGTAAAAATTTTTCATGGAAAGTACGAAAAAAATTTCTTTAATGAATTAAAAAAATTTTTTAAGAAAGTAAAATATTTTAAGCCAAAATCAAGTAGATCTGAATCTAATGAGATGTATTTAATAGGCTTAGCCTTTAAAGGAGATAAATATATCAAATAATGAAAGAGAAAAAAGACTTTGATATTTAATCTTGCTCTAAGGCAAATTTTAATGCAAAATGAGTACCTATAATGCTATTCATTAGTAAAATGAAAAAAATCAAAGTAGTAATAAGCAATTTGTAAATATTAAAAGATAAGTTTTCAGTCTGAATTAATAATTTAAAGTATATAAAAATTGGCATTATAATCGGTAAAACAAGAATTTGTGATATTCCAGATACTAAGTTAGCTTGACCAAGCACTAGCGCATTTCCAACAGCTGAAATACTAATCACTATCAATGTATTAAATAATAGAGATAATCCTACCGCTATTGAATAGCGGATATTGTTATCAAAGATTACAAAACTAAATATAGAGGAAATTAATGAAATTGATAATCCGAACAACAACCAATGAGCAAAGATTTTACAACTAACTATAAGTTTAGAAGAAAGTGGTTGTATAAAAATTTGTTCTAATAAACCATTATGATAATCAGCAGTGAATAAATTACTTGTAGAGATTTGCAAGCTAGATGTAGCACATATCCATATTAATGTCAATATAACTTCTTGCTCGCTTTTACTTTCAATTGTGAATAATGATAAGCTTAGCATTATAATAAAAACGGATAACACATAAATAAAATTTTTATCATAAACGAATATTTTTTTTATTAAATTAATCATATAACAGGGACTTTAAATATTTTTTATGAATTATACTGTTCACTTATACGTAATACAATTTTTGTCTCAAATTATATAAATTTTATTATCTAATTATAAAATTATGGAAGAATTACCAAAAATAGAATTACCTGAAAATTACACCCCTTCAGAAGAAGAAGAATACATGAACATACAGCAACTGGAATATTTCAATTTAAAGTTGCAGTCAATGCTTGCTGAATTGGAAAAACAAGAATTAGAGTATGTTACAACCTATTATTCTAATGAAGACAGTGGAAACGAAAAATTAATCCAACGCAGGAAGGATAGAAAGGGGGAAATCAAAGAAGCGCTGGAAAAAATAAAATTAGGTACTTATGGTTATTGTGAAGGTACAGGTGAAGAAATAGGAATTGAAAGGCTCAAGGCCAACTTACTTGCAACATACTGCATTGAGGAACAAGAGAGATTAGAAAAAGAAAAAAATGTGTATAATACTGAAAATTAATAAAAATACTAGTTTTTATAATAACACATTTTGTGAAACGGATACACTCCACGCAATACTGTGAAATAAAGAATTGCTCGCTGCTCGTATACCACCTTCTTTCTTTGTTGTGATTTTATATAATAAAATCTAGTACAACACTTCTTATAGGATCGCACTATCTATTCCTTTTAAAGGGTATATTCTCATTGAATAGACAAACTGTACTTGATCCATTTCTCAATGTAAAGACCGAACCCACTTTTTCAACTATAAGAAAATCATCAAATGTGCGAAAATTTACTAAAGATTCACGTCCTACAGAATCAACTATAAAAATCGCTGGAAAGTTAGAATTTGTCTTGCTGAATTGCAAGTATGTAAATTTTCCGTCATCAAAAACTTTAGTAGGTATTATTGATTCACTACCCTTTGTATGTGAAACAAAATAATTAAAATTCAATCCTCTCTTTGCAACTTCAATATCATTTATATCTGGAATAGTATTGGGATTAACTTGTTCAAGAATATCGCCATTATTCGTTGTATAAATTTCATCGCTATTGAATAGCGGATAGATAAATCTCACTTCGTATGCTAATCTTGGATCATCCAATCCAGTTGCTTCCTCAGCATGAAGCTCAAAATAATAGACCCTTTTATTGGTAATCACGGTTGCATTAGTGTCAGCTATATCATCTATAGGCTTGATGAATAATCTATTACCTTGAGTAATAAGTTGCCAACCAGTCGGATCACCGATTGAAAAATTTTGTATTATTTCACCTGACTCAAACAATATACTCGACTGATAACCATAAAAGCCAGTATATTTATGTATAGCTTGTGGATTATAGTTGATAACTTTTATATGATTATCTGCAGCTATTGAACGCGGTTCTTGTTTTGTAAACGCAAAATCACCATAAAAACAGAACATAACAATAAGTAAAAAACTGATCATAATATCAAAATTATATATAGACTAGCACCCTATCATTGTAATGCATAAAATGCAATTGTTAATACACCCCTCTATTCTATCCTTAGATTATATGTAAAGAGCTAATAAATAACAATGAATTATGCCTAATTCAGCAGAAGCAAACACTAATCTCCTGAGAGCTTTTTTATACTTATGCTCCTCACTCATTTAATATTAAAGCTTTTATTTATTTTTTAAGTTTATGCAAATTTAACAATGTAAAACTAAATGCAGTTGACATTTATTTTCTCTGAAAAAACTACATTCAGGTATAAATATAAAATGAAACAATAATATCCATGTATCGAGCATGTAAAAATTACATTTGCCTATCAAAATTTATAATAATAAAATATGTAATAATTTTGCAGAAAACGCACTACTTAAAATGTCAATTTTAATATTGATATACTTTAAATAGTATGCAAAAATTTTCCTACAAGGGAATATACTTACTATTACAAATAGTATAGTACAAATTTTAAAGCAAAAAATCTAATAATGGTATTACTAATGGTATTACTACTTAAATAGTAAAACTTCAATACTAAGACTAATTGCAAAATTAATATATCTAAAAACATTAGCAATATAATGTAAGCAGATATACTACACGTTAATAAATTCAAATCATTCTCATTCAGAAAAAGTAATATCTAGACAGAGATACAACATCTAACATAGAGTTAGTCATGGTTTCTTAACCTACAAATATTTTTACAACATGTTGTTCTCTTATGCATAAGCCTTATTACTAATTCGAAGAGGTAGAATGTTGAAATTAATTCAATATATATATTGATATGCGTCAAAATAAAATGACAAAGACACTATAATTGCAATACTAAAATTCTTTAATATTTTGGACACTTTATAATGTTATGAATGCTTGCAGTTTGATAATTTTTAAATTACAACAGAAAACACATGAATTTAAATACAAAAACTTGTTCAAAAATATATAAAGAAATAAAACATTCGATATAGTAGAAAGCTTGTTGAGTTTCTAATTTGTATAATTTATCAGCGCACTTACACTCTCATTTTTGTATAAGTGACTTGTAGCACATTACACAATTTCTATAATTAAGAATTATTTAATTAAAAACTTAAAGATGAAACATCATATAAATAATAATCTTAAAAACGTATATTGCGAAAAAAAAAATAAACTCAAGATAAGTAATTCTAAAATGCTACTTGTAGTTTATTCTGTACAAATTGAGGCTAAAATCTAAATAGCTTCTAACCACTCATCATTATGAATGAGAAAATTGTGCAACTTATATCAAGTTTTTATTTCTTATTAATGAGTATCATATACAGCGCTACAAACGGACTATTGTTACTTCATACAAGAAGAACAATAGTTGGTCTACTATTATTAAAATACACATACAAATATATCATTGATCAATTCACTCTAAATTCAATATTATGAATACATTAGATAAATTAGTATTTTTATCATTAATCTTTTTACTCTCTTTTTCTTCATATCCATATGAGTTCAGAACTAAAGCAAATCAAGCAGCGGTCTTAGACCTCGCGTCAGATTCGTTTATTTTTGAACATAATTCTGATGAAAAAATGGCTCCATCTTCGATGAGTAAATTAATGACCTTATATGTTGCTTTCGATTACATAAAAGATGGAATAATCAATATGGAAGATAAGTTTCAAGTAAGTAAAAAAGCATGGGAAAGAAAAGGATCTTCTATGTTTTTAAAAGAGGGCCAATTTGTTTCAGTGAAAGAACTACTTGAAGGAATAGTAATAGTTTCAGGCAATGATGCTTGCATTACCTTAGCTGAAGGTATTGCAGGATCGGAAGAGAATTTTGTAATAGAAATGAACGAAGTCGCTCATAATCTAAATCTCAATAACAGTCACTTCGTCAATTCAAGCGGATGGCCCGATGAAAATCATTTTATGAGTGCAAAGGATTTAGCAATCTTATCAAAAAGGATTTTTACTGATTTTCCCGAATATTACGGTTTATTCTCCAAGCAATATTTTAAGTATAACGATATTTCACAAGAAAATAAAAATCTTCTACTCTTTCACGATATAGGAGTTGATGGATTAAAAACTGGCTATACAAATGCTGGTGGTTACGGCATCGCAGCATCTGCAAAACGCAATAATAGAAGAATTTTCGTTGTTATAAATGGACTAAATACTAAAAGAGAGCGAATAGAAGAAGCAAAAAGATTGATACAATACTCTTTAAATTATTTTAGTACTAAAAAGATATTTGCTAAGGGCGATATAATTGAAAAAGTAAATGTTCTGTATGGAAAAGATAGAAAAGTACCCATTACGGTTATAAAAGATGTTACTATCACATATAAACGCAATTTACATAATAAAATTAGAGTGCGTATTGAGCACAAAGATATGATACCCGCGCCAATTAAAAAAGGCCAAGAAGTAGGCAAAATTCTTATAGAAATACCTGGTATTAAGAAGCAAACAGTGCCACTTTATGCAGCAAGTGATGTTCAAAAATTGAATTACATAGAAAGGTTTTTTAGAAAATTATTCTAGAATTTAGAATAGTGCATCTGTTTTAACACGCGAAAACTCTGATATCCAATATTATAGAGAATACAGCTTTTTTCATATTCTCCATCATTACAGGAAATAAGATTTCATCCGGCCTTTTAAAACTCTTACAGAATTTAAATAATAAAAAGTACTAACTTTTTGCACCCACCTATATATCATGGCTTAACCTTTACATCACTCCATTATATATCATATCTTTAATATCTTTCATATATCTTTTAAAAATTAAATTTTATTTAATCTAGCTTAATAAGCCCAAATAAACTTATATAAAGTCTTTACGTTATAGAAATATTTAAAAATACTTCATGTATTTTAGAATAATTAATATGTATTCAATAAATATCTAATTGAAGTTTTCTTTGTTTCTAGTTAGAATGAACCATGCTCAAATTATCTTGGAATAAATGAAAGGATGTATTTCTATTTTTTTAAAAAAATTTATTTTGCATCATGCACTGTTCGCTGTTCTTCCTTTTAAAACTTACCATTTCTAATAATGAAACAGATATCATAATAATGAATTAGTCAAAAAAATTATGTTTTTTTTAAATTGTTACAAAGTTAAAAACTGGCTGATATTCAAAAATGATAAGGAGGTCGTTTAGTGATTCCTCGTTACAGTCGTAAAAAAATGTCTTACATTTGGGGAGAGAAGAATAAGTTAAATATATGGTTAAAGATAGAAAAATTAGCATGCGAAGCTCAAGCAGAATTAGGAATAATTCCAAATTATGTTCCTAATAGACTCTCTAACACTATTAAATTAAATATTAAGCGGATTAACGAAATTGAATCTATCGTAAAACACGATGTTGTAGCTTTTCTCACATATATTGCTGAAAAAGTAGGAGTTGATATGCGTTATTTACACTATGGAATGACAAGTTCTGATATTTTAGATACATGTTTTGCTGTGCAGTTAAAAGAATCATGTGACATTTTGCTTAAAAAGTTAAAAAATTTACTTATAGCTTTTAAGAAAAAGGCTGAGGATTATAGAAGTATTTTATGTGTTGGACGTAGCCATGGAATTCACGCAGAGCCAACTATATTTGGATTAAAATTTGCCAGATTTTATGCAGAATTTAAACGTAGCTATCAAAGACTAATTAATGTAAAAAAAGAAATTTCAATTTGTAAAATATCAGGTGCAGTAGGCAACTTTGCGAATATTGACCCATTTGTTGAAAAATATTTAGCAGAAAAAATGGAACTCACACCAGAAACTATATCCTCCCAAGTAATTCCTCGTGATAGACATGCTGTATTCTTTTCAACTTTAGGAGTTATTGCAAGTTCAATGGAGAATATTGCAATTGAAATTCGTCATTTACAAAGAACTGAAGTTGGCGAAATTTCTGAATATTTTTTTACTGGACAAAAAGGAAGTTCTTCTATGCCACATAAGTGTAATCCTATCTTAAGTGAAAATTTAACTGGAATTTCTCGTTTAATACGCAGCTATGTCATTCCCGCTTTAGAAAATGTTGCATTATGGCATGAACGAGATATATCACATTCTTCCGTTGAAAGATGCATTGCTCCCGATGCTTGTATCGTGATGGATTTTGCTCTAACAAGATTAAAATATCTAATAGATAATTTGGTAATTAATGAAAAAAACATTAAAAAAAATTTAAATTCAACAAAAGGTCTAATTTTCTCACAACGTGTGCTACTTGAGTTAGTAAGTAACGGTCTAAGTAGAGAAAAAGCTTATAAAATTGTTCAAAGCAACGCAATGAAAGTAAAGCAAGGTGGCAATGACTTTCTTTTTGAATTGAAGCAAGATAAATCTTTACTTAAAGTTATTGATTCTGAAAAGCTTGAATCTTTGTTTGATTTTGCTTATTATACAAAGCATATAGATTATATATACAACAGAGTCTTTGACTAGGCTGAGTAGCTCAGTTGGCAGAGCAGGAGAATCATAATCTCTTGGTCGTGGGTTCAAATCCCTCCTCAGCCATTTAAATTTGAACTAGAGTAATCAGAAAAAGATTCACATGAATTGTGTTAATAGATCTAAACATATTTACCTAACTTAAGGCCAATTCTAGATAACCTGTTGTAGGATTCATCTGATTTATTCGTTTTCGCGATATTATTTAGAGACAAAAATCCCACCAAACAAGGGTAACTATCATACTGAAAATCTCTTAACATCATTACATAAAAAACTACCAAAAACTAAATGGATTATGAAAAAGATTTACTTCGTTTTACATCGCGGATGTCTTTTCTAAGGACTCAAGATCATAATTTATTCTCACTTGTACGCTTTGGTCTAACGCAACCAATAAATTAAGCAAGTACTCAAGAGAAAACCCTTCAATCTTCGATTTATTAATTTGAGATACCTTGGGTTGATCGATTTTTAGAGCAGCGGCAGCTTTCTTTTGTGTTCTGAACCTCTTGCTTATTAATTGCGCAACAATCCTTATTAATTTCAATTTTGTACTCTTTATATCACTTAACTCTATAACTACTGGATAACTTAGCTGTAAATCTTGCATGATGACAAATTTCCTTATAAAATCATTTTAGTTTTTCTTCTCTGAACAATACGTGCCTTCTAACTACTGGATCATACTTTCTAAACTCCAATTTCTTAGTAAGCCTCCTAGGATTACGCTTTTTTATATAAAAGTAACCCGTTAATTTCTCTTCACCAGCACTTGTCACCCTAATTGCACTACTAACTAATTTAACAAGTAAGGTAGCACCTTTTTTTGCCATGTTCAAACATTAATATAAAACACATACAAACGTATCGTACATGACACAAAAAGTCAACAGGATTTACATTCTTAAAGTGATGTGTACTGTAAATATGTTCTAAAATTCTTGACAATAATTAGTGCGTCTAATACGATAAGATCGCCTTCAGAGCAATTAAGGTAAACGATGAATAGTGGTAAATAGTGGTAAGAAAGTTACTTTTAATAGAAAATTCTATTTGTTCTGATGAGGTGAGAGTTGCTTTTTCAGTGGACAACAAAGTTGTAGAGTTCGAACAGGAATTTAGGGAAAAAAAACAATTAAGAGGCAATATATATATTGCCCATGTAAAACGTATAGAACCTTCTTTGCAAGCTGTATTTATTGAATATGGAAAGAATAAACAGGGATTTTTGTCCTTTTCCGAAATATCTCCAGACTATTTTAATATTCCAGAAAAAGAAAAAGAGACTTTCTTTGAGAACTATTCAGGTAATGATCATACAGAGGAGGCTAATAATAGCACATCAGCAAATATTTCTTCAGATTCTACAACTAGTAGAAGTATAAATGAATCAGGTAATTGGTTTACAAGGGAGACATCCTTATACAAGAGATATAAATTACAAGATGTAATTTCAGTCAATCAAAAAATGTTGGTTCAACTTACGAAAGAGGAGCGAGGTAGTAAAGGCGCCTCATTTACAACATATATAACTTTAGTTGGTAGATATTGTATTTTTATGCCAAATTCCATGAGTAGAGGTGGTGTCTCTCGTAGAATAGAAGATATCAATATCAGAAAGCAGTTAAAAGATATATTAAATTCAATAGAGTTACCAAAAAGATCTGGTTTAATTATCAGAACTGTTGGATCTGGAAAAAGCAAGAGAGAAATTGAACAAGATTACAATTATTTATTTTCATTGTGGGAAAATATTCAAGAAAATGCCTCTTCTGTAAACGCCCCATCATTAATTTACAATGAAGCAGATCTGATTATGAAATCAGTTCGTGATTTTTGTAGCAACGATGTAGAGATTGTGATATCTGGAAAAGAGGCTTTCGAAACGGTAAGACAATATGCTAAAAATGTATTAAAATGTGGTAAATTGCGATACAGATTGTATAGAGGTTTTATTCCAATATTCACTTACTATGGAATAGAAGATCAAATTTCTGAATTATATAGCAACAGAGTAAAATTACCATCCGGCGGATCTTTAATAATAACTTTAACTGAAGCATTTGTTTCAATAGATGTAAATTCAGGAAAAATGACAAAAGAAGATAGCATAGAGGAAACAGCTTATAAAACTAACATGGAAGCAGTGCCAGAAATATCAAGACAGGTAAATTTAAGAGGCTTATCAGGATTAATAGTAGTAGATTTTATTGATATGTTGAAATATCAGTATTGTAGAGCTGTTGAGTCTGCTATCAGACAAGCATTTAGAGATGATAAAGCTAGAGTTCAATTCAGCTATATAAATGATTTTGGTTTAATGGTTTTTTCAAGACAAAGAATCAAGCCAAATATACAGGAGATTAATACTACAGAATGTCTGCATTGTAAGGGAGTTGGAAAAGTGAAATCAAATGAAGTGATTGTTGCATCAATACTAAGAAATTTACAGTATTTTGCTGCCAGAAATCGAAATAAGTTGTTTGATTTAGTGGCTCATGGTTCTGTTATAGCGCACATGTTTAATAACAAACGTGATACAGTGTCTACAATAGAAAAAGAATTTAATGTTAAGCTCAATGTTAGCGCAGATAACAATCTGAATGTTGATATATTTATTTTAAAACGAGGTGATGACGTCAGTTTGAATGATTATAAACCACTGCAAAACTCTGGTTATAAAATCGAAGATATTAATAATGAAAGAACTGATCATTCAAGTAGATTTCAAGGTAATTTTTGGTTATCTAAGTGGATTTCACGCTTTTTGAGCTCCAGCAGAGCTAACTAGAGAAATCCTTAATAAGGAGGACTTGTAATTGGCAAGTTTTGTACTTATATATCTCCATAGTTAAATAGTGTTTAGATTAGGAGAGTTTGATCATGGGGAGAGCAATAGGTATAGATCTTGGAACAACAAATTCTTGTGTTGCTATAATGCAAGGCAGAGATACAAAAGTGATAGAAAACAAAGAAGGAGCGCGAACTACTCCATCTATAGTTGCGTTTACTTCATCTGGAGAAAGACTGATAGGTGCTCCTGCAAAAAGACAAGCAACTACCAATGCAAGTAACACTTTTTTTGCTACTAAAAGATTAATAGGCCGTCAGTACTCAGATCCTGAAATAAAAAGTTTGAGTGTGCCATATAACATATTTTCAGCAAAAAACGGAGATGCTTGGATTAAGACAACAGATGGCAAAGAATACTCCCCTAGTCAGATTGGCGCATTTATTCTTCAAAATATGAAAGAAGCAGCGGAGGCTTACCTTGGAAAGGAAGTAAAGGATGCTGTAATAACAGTACCAGCGTATTTTAATGATTCTCAACGCCAAGCAACAAAAGATGCTGGCAGGATCGCCGGTCTAAATGTGCTTAGAATTATTAATGAACCAACTGCTGCAGCCCTTGCTTACGGTCTTGATAAAAAGCATGGTCACACAATAGTGGTATACGATCTTGGTGGTGGTACCTTTGATGTTTCAATACTCGAAATAAGTGATGGAGTTTTTGAAGTGAAGGCTACGAACGGAGATACTCACCTTGGTGGTGAAGACTTTGATAATGCATTAATGGGCTATTTACTGGCTGATTTTAAGAAAAATAGCGGCATTGATTTGAAAAATGACCCGATGGCTATGCAGAGAATAAAGGAAGCTGCCGAAAAGGCAAAAATTGAATTATCAAGTGCAATGGAAACGGAAGTAAATTTACCGTTTATTACAGCTGATGCGAGTGGTCCGAAGCATTTGAATATGAAATTGACGAGAGCGAAGTTTGAAAACCTGGTAAGTGATTTAATTGAAAGAACTATGATACCTTGTAAAAAAGCTCTCAATGATGCTGGCCTATCTGCCGGTCAAATTGGTGAAGTTGTTCTTGTTGGTGGCATGACTCGTATGCCAAAAGTAGTAGAAAAAGTTAAAGAGTTTTTTGGTAAAGATCCACATAGAGGGGTAAATCCAGATGAAGTTGTTGCAATTGGTGCCGCAATACAGGCTGGAATTCTTCAGGGAGATGTGAGAGATGTATTATTACTTGATGTGACTCCACTTTCTCTTGGTATCGAAACGCTAGGTGGAGTTTTCACCCCACTTATTGAACGCAATACTACAATTCCTACTAAAAAGTCTCAAGTATTTTCTACAGCGGAAGATAATCAAACTGCCGTAACCATTAAAGTACATCAGGGTGAAAGAAAATTAGCAATTGATAATAAGTTACTTGGTCAGTTTAGCTTGGAAGGGATACCGCCCGCTCCTCGCGGAGTTCCTCAGATCGAGGTAACATTCGATATAGATGCTAATGGCATAGTGCATGTTTCTGCCAAGGATAAATCTACTGGAAAAGAACAAAAGATACGTATTCACTCTTCAGGAGGTTTATCTGACGATGAAATAAATCTCATGATAAAAGAAGCCGAAGAAAAGGCGCAAGAAGATGAAAAGCGTAAAAAATTTATTGAAGTAAAAAATCAAGCGGATAGCTTAGTTCATTCTACGGAGCGATCTTTGGAAGAATATGGTAATAAACTCTCACCAGAGGATAGATCTGCAATTAGAGCTGCCCTAGATGATTTAAAAAGTGTTAGTAAATCTGACAACATTGACGATATCAATTCAATAGAGCAGAAAATTTCCAATCTTTCCCAATTATCTATGAAGCTTGGAGAAGCTATATACAAAGAATCTCAACAAACTACCACTACTGGAAGTAATTCCACATCAGAAAAAAATTCAAGTGATAAAGAAGATAAAATAGTAGATTCTCATTACAAAGACCTAAATAATAATAAAGGGGGAGAGAATGGTTAATTTTCTTCTTCTCTCTCCTCATGCCGTTTGAACGTATACCCACTCTTGAGATTTTTACAAAACCAAGAAGAAGTGTGCGATATTCGTAACGCTTTGTTAAGGCAAAGCTCTTTTTTTTGCTTTTCAATAATGTTTAATTGCAATGAGTATCACTAAAGTGATAGAAAAGAAGATACGTTGTACGATAGATGTGATCGATATTAATATTGTTGATGAATCTTTTAGACATAAGAGTCACCACTATTCTTCTTTGTCTTCAAAATCACTTTCACACGTTAAATTAGTATTAATATCAGATAACTTTGTCGAAATGAATGTTTTAGAGAGACATAAATTGATTTATAAGTTATTGAAAGATGAGATAAAACAGCTACATGCAATTTCTCTTCAACTATATACTCAAAATGAGTATAATTTAAAAAAAATAAATAATAATATAAAGCGTGAAAGAAGAATCTAAGTTAGTTAAAGCGGGAAGAAAATATAACGATTATATGGGCTCTATGAATCCGCCAATTTATCATTCTTCCACTATATTGTTTCCTACTTACAAAGATTATTTAAACGCAACAAATGGAAAAAGCATATACGATGTAATAAACGATGGTATTCCAAGGGACTATAGTTATAGTAGTGTTGGTGCTCCAACTGTTCACTATCTCTCAAATGCGCTCGCTAAAATTGAAGGTAGAGGACATGCTTTGCTCTATCCATCTGGATTATTTGCACTTACTTTTACTATTTTGACTTTTGCTAAAGCAGGTTCTCATGTTTTGATTCAAGATAATAGTTACTATCGACTTAGAAGATTTGCTGAAAAAGAACTATTGAGAAGAGGAATAGAGGTCACTTTTTACGATCCAACACAAGATATAGGCAATTTGATTCAAAATAATACTTCACTTATTATGATTGAAACTCCTGGTTCTGTAACTTTTGAAATTTCAAATATAGAACACATAGTAAAAACTGCTAAAAAATATAGTGGCATTGTAACTATTTGCGATAATTCATGGGCTACTCCTTTATTATTTAAGCCACTTGAATATGGAATTGATATTGCGTTGTATGCAGTTACGAAGTATTTAGTTGGTCATTCGGATCTGTTAATGGGGGCTACCATTGCTGAAGGAGAGATCTTTAAATCACTTTATGAGAATTACAAGAATTACGGAATTACTATTCAATCACAAGATTGTTATCTTGCGCATAGAGGTCTTAGAACATTGCATATACGCATGAAGAGGCATCAGAGCACTGGGTTATTGATAGCAAAATGGTTAGAAAAACACCCAAAAGTCAAAAAAGTTTTATATCCAGCGCTACCATCTCATCCTCAACACGAACTGTGGAAGAGTTACTTTAAGGGAGCGAGTGGTGTATTCAGTATAATATTAGACAAAGAGTATTCATGTAAAGAATTAGGTAATATGGTTGATCATATGGAAATTTTTGGCATTGGTGCCTCTTGGGGTGGATGTGACAGCTTAATATTGCCAATAGATCGCAAATCTATATTAAGATCTATAATGAATTTAGATTACGATGGAAGTTGTATACGAATATTTTGTGGAATGGAAGATCCAGAGGATTTAATCTATGATTTAAATACTGCATTAGTAAGATTGTCATGTTAAAAATACTAAAAATAATTTTTAGATAGAATGTGAAATTAAAAGAGTTATTACATGATATCATAGATATCGACTTTGATATCGAAATAAAGAGCGTTACGTGTAATCCTAAAAAGATCAAAAAAAAAGGTTGTCTTTTTATTTCTGTATCAGAAAGACATGAAGGATACGTGAAAAACGGTGTAAGAGCTTCGGTTGTAATAGCAAAAAATAATTCTTCATTATATGCTGCTGATATCTATATCTTCCATCAAAACCCTAAAGAAATATATAGCAAGGTAGTTAGCAGATTTCATCAATTTAAACATCCAAAATATATTGCTGCCGTCACGGGTACAAATGGTAAAACTTCGGTAATAGAATTTTGTCGCCAAATTTGGCAAAATGCAGGTTATAATGCTGCATCCATTGGAACGCTTGGAACATATATCAACAATAAAAGAGAAAATAGTAGTAGCTCTCTCACCACTCCAGATGCAGAAGATCTTTATAAAATGTTACGCAACATAAACAAAAAAAAAATAGAACACCTAGCATTAGAAGTTTCAAGCCATGGAATTAATCAGTATAGAATTCATGGACTTAGATTTACTACTGCAGCTTTTACAAATTTCTCACAAGATCATTTAGATTATCACAAAAATATCAGTGAGTATTTTGAGGTTAAGAAAAGGTTGTTTCATGAAGTATTATCAAAAGAAAAAACAGTAATTTTAAATGCAGATATAAGCGAATACTATGCATTACTTAAAATAGCCAAAGAGCGTAACAACAAAATTATAACTTACGGAAAGAAAGCATCTTCTGATATTGCTTTATTAAAGCAAATACCAACTCAAAATGGTCAAAATCTTATAATTAGAATCGGTAATAAAACTTATAACACGTTTTTTCCAATTTTAGGGCAATTTCAAGCATATAATTTATTATGTGCAATCGGTATAGTTATATCATCTGGAGTAAAATATAGAGAAATACATATACATAAAATTACTTCTTTACCAGGAAGAATGGAAAAAGTGAAATCTTTTGCATTCGTAGATTATGCTCACACTCCTAGTGCACTTAAACAAGCTCTTTTATCTATGAAATGGCATTTTAATAAAAAATTAATCCTAGTGTTTGGTTGCGGTGGAAATCGTGACCAGACGAAACGTGCAGAAATGGGTAAAATAGCGCAAATGTATGCAGAGAAAGTAATAGTTACAGATGATAATCCGCGTAATGAAGATCCAGCAAAAATTCGTCGCGATATTTTGCTATATTGCTCTAATGCATTAGAAATAGACAATAGAAAAGAGGCTATAGAAAAAGGTATAGATATTGCACGTAATAAAAATATGGTCTTGTTAGTTGAAGGAAAGGGACATGAAAAATATCAAATTGCAAGTGAAAAGATTTCTAAATTCAATGATATTGAAATTATTAAAAATTATCTTTAACATAGTAATTTTTAATTGACTTGACTTCTATCGTTTAGTACTAAAGAGTGAATTTTAAAAATTTTACTCCAAATTAGTGAATTACGTTAAAAATATATTTTTTATAAGAGCGAAATTCCGGCTTCAAATTAATTGTGATTAATATGATAAAAAAGTATCACAATAATGGTTTTATATATTGAAAAACTACTTATATCTTTATAAATAAAAAGGATGAAGAGTATAAAATCAGTGTCTGATCTACTTTTTTATACATAAAAATAGCAAAAAATCGAGATTTTTATCCTCTCCTCTTGCCGTATATGTGCTTTATCTCAAAATTTTAAATTTTTCTTTCTCTCTTCTAATATCATGCAAAACTTTAAAAAGCAATGTTGAAGAGAGAGCAATTTTAATTATTCTAAATGATTAGAAATAAGCTGAATAAAATATATTTATTTTTTACGATACAACAATTTTTGTATTTATGCTAAAGTAGCACTTTACCATACAATCCACATTATAGAAAAATTAAAATCTCTAATTCTTAGTAAATTCATAAGAAGATATCGCAATTATCTTGACGTATCTATTTTATGTATTTTTTATTGCATAATCGATTTTCATCAAAATAATAAAATATTAATACTTCTATTGATTTTAATTAGAAGATGATTTTTAATACTTGAGCTACGAAGAATTGGCAATAATACAACTGTCTAATATGTAACCGTGTTATAGCTCTATCAAAAATTGCACTTTATAGTATTCACTCATATAAAAAAATAGCACAACAAAAAAATACTTGACTATAATAAAAATTATAGATTCTTATTTAGTAAATAATCTACAGAAAACAAAACTTACAATAAAATTTTTTATTTTTTTTTAAAGGAGGTAATACAAATCTTGTACTATTTAAGCTTAAAAAAGGTATATGATAATGTTATTTCGCTCAAATCTCTTGTGTTACTATCACGCACTATATCAGAATCTATGTAAAAAGATACGGGCATCACCGCTTTTTGTCTTGGCAGTAACACTTGCCGCTCAAAACAGAAGCATGCGATTTTATTGAAATATTTACCTGCCTTAAAGGGTGTAACATTATACACTGCCATTCCAAATAAAATCTGATCTGATAGATTTTCAGTATAATAAAAAACCAAAGCCTGTTCTCCTATATTTATATCAATATAACGAGCTTCTGAATCAAATTTCCACGGTAAATCCGGCATCACATCAGCGTTAAAATAAACCCTAATTTTCTGATTAGTTACATTCGCTACAGTATTGATAGCCTTTCTTGTTGCACCACCATATCCTGTCACTCTGCAAAAAACACTATATAACGGCACTGAAGCATACGCAAGACAAAACATCAATACGACTAAAGATATTAGAAACGAGACTATAGAAATTCTACTTCTTTCCCTAAAGAAGGGAAGACACATCTAATCCCTACTACTATTAAATAAATTAAATAATCTGAGTAAATTAAGAAATATATTGACAAAATCTAGATAAAGTTCAGTTGCACCAAATATTGCCAATTTAGTAGCTGCAACTTCCGAACCATCATTATATCTATAGTAGATATCCTTAATTCTTTGAGCATCGCATGCAGTAAATAAAGTAAACACAATGACTGAAACAAGAGATATCGCAAAGTAGAGAGGATTGCTCCCAAGAAATAAATTCACCAAGGATGCGATAAACAGTCCTAAAACCCCCATTGTTAAAAACGAAGCCATACTAGCCAAGTCTTTCTTTGTAGTATTGCCATATAAAGCCATAGAGCCAAACATAATTGAAGCGATAAAAAACGCCCTTGTTATATTTTGTGCAGTATATAATATAAAAATATACGAAGAAGAAAGACCTATCAACACTGAAAACGCAAAAAACACTGCAAATGCCGACTGAACACTAAGATACGGAATTCTAGGATACACAAACATCACTAACAGAAGTGGAGAAAACGCTACGCCATAAAACAAAACGGAACTGGAATGAATAACCTGATAAAGGCCAGAAAATACCGTTAAAAATGCAACAAGCCCTGTTACGCCTAAAGCCAAGGCCATATAATTATAAACCTTAGTCAGATAATTTCTAAGTCCCGCACTGTAATAGACACCACGATAGCGAATATCTTGTTCATTTCTCATGTAAGACATAATATATAACTCCTTTATCTCTATATGAACTCTATACGAAGTAGTATAGTATATAACTATATCTTTATCAAGCAAAAAAAAAATACTTTTTATTGTAATCAATAAACAGTTTTTTGTTCTATTTTGTTCTAATGTAAATAGAGTACAATGCTATTGCAGCTGCATTTGAAACATTTAAACTTTCAATTGCATTTGAAATTGGAATTTTTACAAGATAGTCGCAATTTTTTTTAACTAACAGCCTCATTCCTTTCCCCTCAGAGCCCAAAATAATCACATTTTTTTTTTCAAAGTTTTTTATCTTATCTAGATACGCTTTAGCTTCGCAATCAAGTCCGTAACACCAATAACCAAATTTTTTTAAACATTTTATAGTTTTTACTATATTTGTAACATATATCAATGAAACAATATCCAATGCTCCGCTTGCAGCTTTTGCTATAGATGCATTTTCATTTGGTGAATGTTTATATGATAAAATCACTGTATCAACATTGAAACAAACTGACGTCCTAAGAATTGATCCTATGTTGTAGGTATCAGTAACTTGATCTAAAATTACTATAGTAGAACTATCTCTTGAACTTGCTATTTCTTCGATTTTTAAGCTTTGAAAAATAGGAGAAACTTTTAGGGCAACTCCCTGATGATTAGCGCCTTTAGAAAGGATATTATTGAGTGTTTTATTTTCTACTAACTGAAATTTGATTGACTTATTTTCTATGTATTGCTTAATTTCTTCTTCATACTCTTTATAAAAATTTTTTGTTGCCAGTAGTTCAGTGCACTGCCTATTTTTATTCTTCAATGCTGATATACAGACATGTTTTCCGTATAGCCAATAATTGATATTAGCCTTTAACGATCTCATCGTATTACCGATATTTGTAAAACAAATAACCATTGTACTCTGGATTGGATATTGATGCAAAAATTACATAATATAATTAACGTTTTATATTTTATATTTGAAAGAATTAACTTCTTGGAATTAAAACTCTTGAAAAATCATATATCAATAAAATCTGTAAACTTCTTCAAATTGATTATAAAATCAGCATAAAATGTGATTGATTTTTAAAGATACTTTATAGGCTGACGAGAAAATTTTCTTGGTGTTGGCGAGGTGTCATAGCCCATCGTTTTTATTTCTGACTATTTTTTTGATAAAAAAAATCAGTTAAGATGAAGAAGTGTTTTTATAAGCGCATAATATGTCTAATTTAGACGATTAAGTCGCATTAACATTATTACACTAAAATAACTTATATTATGTACCTGACATCAAGTACATGATAATTTTTTTATCATCAAAAAAAATATCTGACAAGAATTATGATTCTTCCAACTAATAAATACACTGCGTGCATCATCAAAATGATACTTGCTAACAATCTAAAAGTAATTAAATGATACTAAAATATTCGGCGCATTGTTCTTTATAATCGCCAGAAAACTGCGGAAATCAAAGATTTAATGATAAAAAATTTCTTATTGTTTGAATGATTTTAAATAAACATATGCTCCAAGCATATTAACTATGTTTTCCACATAAAAAAAATTTAACTTCTCCTTCAGATTGAACACAAACTACACAATTTTAAATCATTTAATTTTGAATATTGAAAATATTATCAAATATTAAAGAATCAAAAGAAATTTTTGGTAAATAATTACTCGTTATATATTTCTCTATTGTAGAATATATGGAAAATTTTTTCCTGAATTTCATTAATAAAAACTCTTAAATCTTATACCTAGTTTAAGCTTCTGTTTGTAATTAAAAGTAAAATCTAGCTTTAATGTTAGAGTATATAATAATACATATTAATGTAAAAATCAAACCGTAAGATAATAACAGGTGTCAGTTTTAGTATTTTTATCATTATAAAGTTTTTGTACAGACTTAAAGTTAAATAATATCCAAGCTACTTACAGCTTTAGAGAGTAGTCTTGGAATTTTTAGAGAGTAGTAGTGTTTTGATAACATAAAATTTTTGATTTTATTTCATTTAAAAGCTACTTGCTGTACAACTTTGATTTAATATTATACAGTATTACGTCAAACATATTTTGCTATAAAAACACAGAACTAATTTGTAGGTATAAAATTACTCGCGTAAGACTTTGGACGTTTCTTAATATCTTTCGCCATTTCAACCACATATTTAACGTTACGTTTTTTTGCATAAGATACCGCTTTTTCTAGAGAATCAAATTTCAATACAATTTGTTTGGGGCTCTTTGAACCAACCCATCCCATCAGAGGTTCAATATAGCAAGGTCTTGGTTCAGTTTTTAAATACCAAAAGCGTGTATTACCTAGTCCAGATTGCGTTACAGTTTTTGCCGGTTTATAGATTTTAAAAATTAAACTGTCATCATAAACACTCATAATTTCCGTGCGCTAAATAAACTGAACGCATACCTAAATAAAACTTTAAGAAATAACTTATCTTTGCTTGCTCTTCAATCTTAATATAATGAAAAAATGTAATTTTACAAATTTAAAAATTAATGTAAATTAAAAGTTGTGGATACAGTGAAGAAAGGAATGATTGAACTTAACAGTCTAGAAATTTGCGAGAGCAAAAATAAAAACAATTTGATTGTTTGCTTACATGGCTGGGGATCAAGCAGTAATGAATTTGCTCATCTTGCTAAAATCATGAGTAAATCTTTGTCTGATTCGTATTTTATAGTACCAAATGCTCCGTTCAAAAGAGAAATAGGTAATGGTTATCAGTGGTTTAGCTTACAAGATAGAAGTGAAGAAGCTCTATACAATGGAGTAGAAAGTGCTGCTTCTATAATAAATCATTTTCTTGATATAAAATTAAAAGAGCTTGGCTTAGATGATACAAAGCTTTCTTTGATTGGATTTTCTCAAGGAGCAATGCTTGCAATACACGCAGCTCTCATTCGCTCTCAATCTTGCGCGTCAGTTGTTGCGTATTCTGGAAGATTTCTTTCACCATCAAGAGTTGCACCAAAAATTAAATCAAAACCAAATATTTGCGTTATTCACGGTGATGCCGATGATATAGTACCTTTTTCTTCTCTTGATCTTGCAATTAAAAACTTGAAAAAAAATGGGATAAATGCTGAGGGGCATTCAATACATGCGTTAAATCACGCTATCAACGATGATTGTATAAAATTAGGCGTAGAATTTATCAGAAAAAATTTTATAAGTTGATTTATGCGCTTGTTTTGTTTTGGTTATGGATATGTCGCTAGGTTTCTATCGCAAAAATTGCTGAGTTTGGACTGGAAGATTAGTGGCTCTTCAAGAAGGCGAGGCACACAAAACGTTAATCTTTTTAATTACAGTAAAGTGGACAAAGACATATTGCAAGAAGCTACGCATATTTTGATTTCTATTCCCCCAGAAAGCGATAATGTATTGGATACATACGGACACTATTGTAAAAATGTCAAATGGCTCGGTTATTTATCTTCAACTAGCGTTTATGGGAACCACTTTGGCAAGTGGGTTACGGAAAAATCTGAAACGAAACCTTTAGGGAGTAGAGGTGAAGAGCGTTTTAGATCCGAAAATCAATGGCTAAACAGCAATTTACCTGTCCATATTTTTCGTTTAGCCGGAATATACGGACCCGAAAGAAACATATTGATTGATTTACAGCTTAAAAAAGTAAAAAACATAAAGAAGGAAGGACATTTTTTCTCTCGTATTCATGTTGAAGATATATCTAATATTCTACTTGCTTCTATGCAAAACATAAAACCTGGCGAAATATATAATTGCTCAGATGATTTACCCGCTACACAATCGGAAGTAGTAACATATGCTGCAAAACTTCTAAATATCAGAGCACCAAAACCTACAAGAGTCTCTTCTTTATCTCATAACGTACAAGATTTTTATCTAGGATCAAAAAAAGTAAGCAATACTAAAGTAAAAAGAGATCTTGGCATTTCTCTAGTTTATGCCGACTATAAATCGGGGTTGAAAAGCTTATACAACACTCTAGAATCAAAAAACAATGCAATATCTAATTAAAAAAAGAAATCTTTTTTATTTTACGAAGAACCAATTTAGTCATTTTTACACCAAATAATACTTACGAAAGGCAGTGATGAAAAGGATCACTTGTGAAAATAATATAATTCAAAAACAATTTTTCAAAGAGGAGAGGAGCATATGCCCCATTTCCCCATATAATGAGCTCCAATCTTAATCACTATATTCCCAGTGCAGTTTTCACATCTACAAGATTTCTACCTTGCATCAATTGATTAAGGAATGTTGGAACAAATTGATCATTACTAACCAAGTCACCTTTTAGATCGCTTATAGCGTGAGCAACTTTCTCTGGTATTTCAGCATTTCTCACAGCTTCTTCAACTTTGTTTGTTACATCAGTTCTACTCATTTCTTTATTTTCATGTATTATTTGCTGATATGAAGAATAAGCTGCTAAAATAAAATATAAAGAAGCACCAAATAAAATTACGATTCCAACGGGATTAGCAATAGACGCTAAAAACTCCGGTCCAATAATCAAATTGGAAGCAATCAAAATTGTTGCAACTGCTGTCACTAAAGATGCGGCTGCAACGGTAACTTCAATACCCATTTTTGTCATAGGTACGGTATTTTTCCATGTCCGTATACTTAAAGTATTCTCACCTTTCTCATCGTTTTTTGGCATAACAACCTCTTAAAAACTAACAATAATAGGGTTCAGTCTATGATTAATGACTATATCAGTCAAGTTTTTATTACTTCTTCAACTGTACTATAAAGTACACAAAAGTACACAATAGAATATATTACCCAGAACCTACTTTCTAAATCGCTGTTAATCATACATGCCTTAATAAGTTACTAACTATGAGACTACAAATTGATTCTCTTGCATAATATCCAATAAAAGTAACAAAATACTGACCCTACCCTAACTACCACCACTACTCTGTATAGTAAATAGTAATAGCAATATCATATATTATGTGTTAAGCCCATTTGAGAAAAATTTTGAAATTGCATTGCATTAAGTTGTATTAGCCATATCATACATTACATTAATTATTGTACATTAATCATGATTAAATAATAATTAAAAATCATGATTAAATAGTTTTATAGAAAACAAATAATCAGTGCCGATCGAGCAATCAAACAATTGTTAAAGTGTTAAGGTAGGGTAAGTTAAAGTTATTTTCCTAATATAAATTTTAAAATCAATGTTGAAAATTAAGATTTTTAATGTGGGAAAGAAAAAGTCAGAAAGAATGGAGAAATTTTATTAAAAAACTTGCGTAAGTTAAAGAATTATGATATGCACATTACACAATGACAGTAATAGGTGGTGTATTCCTGTTACAATTTGTGATTTTGCTCATAGTCGTGCAAAATCTATGCGTATTTTCAGTATTCAAAATGGGGTTTAGATGTCAGTAACGCCAGAAGAGAAAAAGAATTTAATCAATTTGTATGCAATTAAAGAAAATGATACGGGTTCATCTTTTGTACAGTGTGCTGTTTTAACGAAAAGAATCAGTAAATTAACTGAACACTTTAAAGTACACAAGCATGATCATCACTCTAAGCGTGGTTTACTTATATTGATAAGTAGGAGGCGCAAACATTTGAATTATATAAGACGTAAATTCGGTAATCAAACTTATCAGGACTTAATAGAAAAATTGGGCATTAGGAAATAATTGGAGAATTTTATATGTTTAAAATTATAAAAAAATCTATAAGTTGGAGTGGTCGTATTCTATCTTTGGAAACTGGAAAAATAGCGCGCCAAGCCGATGGTTCTGTAGTTGTGAATTACGGAGATACTTCCGTTCTGGTGACTGTTGTACGTAAAAAAAGAGAAGAGAATGTTGATTTTCTTTCTCTCAATGTTCAATTTATTGCAAAAAGCTATGCTATGGGTAAGATTCCCGGTGGTTTTTTTAAAAGAGAAGGTAAGCCTTCTGATAGAGAAACTTTGATTTCAAGAGTGATAGATAGAAGTATAAGGCCTTTATTTCCGGAAGGTTTTTACGATGAAATTAGCGTGGTGTGCAATTTGTTAACTTATGACATGATTAATCCTCCAGAGGTGCCAGCATTGATCGGTACTATTGGAGCACTTGCAATTTCTGGCATTCCTTTTTGCTCTATCATAGCTGGCGCTTTAGTTGGATATGATAAAAATAACAATTACATACTCAATCCTTCTGTTCAAGAAACTAAAACAAGCAGTTTAGATCTATTTCTATCTGGTAATGAGCATTCGGTTTTGATGGTTGAATCAGAAGTAAAAGAGCTTTCTGAAGAAGATGTTTTGAACGCAATAGAATTTGGTCACAAACATCTTCAGCCAGTTATTAAGCTTCTGGAAGAGTTCATCGATGCAATTGACAGAAAATCTGAAAACTTCACTCCTATCGATATGTCAAGCATTGTGCAAAACCTTGAGAGATACACTGCAGATTTTGAAAATGCTTACTTACAAACAGCAAAGCGACATCGAGTTCAAACATTGGAAATACTTAGAGGTAATATATTAAATGCTCTCAAAGAGGTTGAAAAAGATGAGAGGCTAATCACATATGCAATAAAAAATTTCGAAAGATCTCTAATGCGACAAATAATCAAAGAAAAAGGTATAAGAATAGATGGTCGTGGATACGATGAAATACGTCCTATAGAAATAGAAGTTGACATTTTATCCAAAACTCATGGTTCTGCATTATTTACGAGAGGTAATACTCAAGCATTAGTTGTAACTGCCCTCGGCACTACGCAAGATGAACAAATCGTAGATGATATTGAAGGTGACAGACGTGAGCATTTTATGTTGCATTATAATTTTCCCTCGTTTGCCGTTGGAGAGGTCTCTGCTATACGTGCGCCAGGAAGAAGAGAAATAGGTCATGGTAAACTTGCATGGAAGGCAATTCATCCTGTTTTACCCGATAAGTCCAAATTTCCTTATACAATAAGAGTGGTATCTGAAATTTTAGAATCAGACGGTTCTTCTTCTATGGCAACAATTTGTGGTACTTCTCTTGCCTTAATGGATACTGGTGTACCAATGAAAGCTCCTGTTGCTGGAATTGCCATGGGACTTATTAAGGACAAAGATAGTGGTAAATATACAATACTTTCTGACATACTTGGCGATGAAGATTATCTTGGCGATATGGACTTTAAAGTAGCAGGTACTAGTGAGGGCATTACTGCGCTTCAAATGGATATGAAAATTTCTGGTATAGATTTTAAAATTCTTAAGGAATCTCTACAAAAAGCAAAGTACGGAAGATTACACATCTTAGAAAAGATGAATGCGGTAATCTCAGAACATAGTAATGAAGTAAAAAGTCATGCACCAAGAATGACATCATTCTACATTGACAAGGATAAAATTTCTGCAGCTATTGGCGCTAAGGGAAAAAATATACGCAGCGTATGTGAAAGAAGCAATGCAAAAATTGAGATAGGAGATGATGGTAAAGTTTCTGTATTTGCTGTAAATAGCGCTGAAGCTGAAATCGCAAAAAATATGTTAATCGATTCAATAACAAAACTAGAACATGGTATTATAGTTGATGCAAAGGTTATCAAAATAGATAAGTTTATTGTCGAGCTTGAAATTCTTAATGGAAGAAAAGGAAAAATGCATATAAGCGAAGTTGCCAATCATCATATAGACTCTATTGAAGATATACTTAAGCAAGGAGATGTTTTTAAAGCATTGGTGATTGATTTTGAAAAAGGTGGATGTCCAAAATTGTCAAGACGCCGTGTTGATCAAGAAACTGGCGAATTTTTTGAAGGCGAGCTTTACAATGAAGAAAAAAAGGATAATCTAAGTGATAGAGACCATTACACTAATTTATTCAATAAAAAATCTGGGTATCGTAATAAGAAGCCTGCTCGTTTTCGTTCTAGTTTCAATAATAGAAATAATAGACTGCAATTTGATAACGATAATTCATCATCTAATTTTTATTGAAAAATTTAGCACTAATTTCTAATTTGAGTATATATTAGAAAATACACAGCTAGTGTAAAAGATTCGTGATATGTGTTGTTTTCTCATTATGGATTTTTTATATTACTCACAATACCCAAATATCTCGTAAAAATGATTCTAAGATTGCGCCCTCTCATAATCTCTTTCTCAAAAGTCTTTTTCTCTTGTTTTTTTATTTTTCATTTTCTATTGTAGAAACTTTTGGAAAACTATAAGAATATGGGTTTTTAAGTTTTTTTACGGCTTTCTCCATATCTTTAGCCCTAAATATCGCCGATCCAGCAACCAAGATGTCTGCACCTGCTTTTATTATTTCTACTGCATTTTGGACATTTACTCCACCATCAACTGAGATTTTCGTCTTAAGATTACGCTCCTTTATCATCTTCTTCACAATAGATACTTTACGTAGCTGTGAACGGATAAATTCCTGCCCTTCGAATCCAGGGGTAACTGCCATAATCAGTACAATATCGAGTTCGTGCATTATGTAATCAAGTACACTTGGAGAGGTTGATGGAATGATCGAAACTCCAACTTGCATTGTTTTATCTATGTCGTTTATATTTTTATATGATCTTATTTTTTTAATAAGTTTCTCAATGTGTATCTCTGCTTCTGCATGTATAGTAATAATATCAGCGCCAGCATTTACAAAACTTTCAATATGATTACTAGGAGACTTAATCATTAAGTGTACATCAAAAGGGAGATTGCAATACTTACGCATTGCAGAAACTACACCAGGACCAATTGTGATATTTGGAACAAAATTCCCATCCATAACATCTATATGTATATAATCTATATTCAAACTGCTGATCTTTTTTATCTCTTCTCCTAATTTTGCAAAATCTGCTGAAAGTATAGAAGATGCAATCTTAATAACCATACACTACACCTTATATTAAAGTACAGAATAACTTATTTTTTAAATTCTGTCATTAATTGATCCATATATACAAAATATACAATTTTCATTGTATTACTGAATGAATGACCTCTTGCAAAAGACATCGTCATTTTTTTTATATAAAATGCCTTGACTTCATTCTTATTAAGAATCAATTTATATACATTAGTGTCCGTAGCTCAGTCGGATAGAGCAACAGCCTTCTAAGCTGTGGGTCGTAGGTTCAAATCCTATCGGACACACACCAAACATGTACATATTGAATTTTACCCTTTAATAATTTTATTATTATGTCACTTTGGGGCTTTTTATAAAAAAGTTATCTATGATAAATTTTAATAAATATGCATTCATCAGAATAGCAAAAACTAAATCATATGTGTTATTTATAAAAAATAGACTTTTGATAAAATTAGCACTTCTTGTCGAAAAGATATAAAGTGATATATCATATACCGTGATGTCTATCTATTTTTTAAACGTAAAAAGAAAAACTCTTTAATTATTTATTTGTTTCATCATTATTAGCTACAAAATTACCTTGCTTTTGTATAAATCTTCGACTATTCACTCAGTAACACATCTCTGATTGGAAGTACATAAATATGTTAAAATAGAATAGATTAAAAAATAATAAAATTAACAATAAGAGTGCGTGTGCATTTTTTTAAATTTCATCCGTGTGGTAATGTTCTATTATAATGTCTACGCAGCATTCTATCTGAGGTATTTTTTAAATTTCCATTAGTGGAAGTACTTTTTTTTTACTTTGCTTCTCAAGACATCATGTTTTTATAATAAAAAATTTCTTTTTTTTTAGTTTATCAGCAGCAATACCAAAAGCTTATTTACACATATTTCTGTTGAAATGGAATTATTCCTTAAATGGATTGAAAATATTAGCTTTTCTATAATTATTCTTTTTTAATTTTTCATTTAATAATTTTAAAAGAGGCTCCAAGTCATTTTCACTTGATAACTGAAATACCTCTTTATTAAGATAATTAGCCAAATAATTCTTCTTCTCTAGAATCTCTGTTTCTTTCAACAGGTCACATTTATTTAACACTACAATCTCTTCTTTTTTGAGAAGTTCACATTCATTGTAAAATATCAATTCATTGTACGTAGTATTGTATGCTGAAATGACATCATCGTGAGTTATATCAATTAAATGCAATAAAATTTTGCACCTTTCTATATGTTTTAAAAACTTGTATCCAAGTCCGACATCAAGATGAGCATTAGAAACTATTCCTGGAATATCGACTATTATAATCTCACTATTATCTATTTTTGCTACGCCCAAATATGGCCTTGTGGTAGTAAATCGAAAATCATCCACCTTTGTGTTTGAGTTTGAGCAGCGAGTTAAAAATTTTGATTTACCTGCGTTTGGCATGCCAATGATACCAATATCAGATAAAATTTTTAGCTTTAATAACACGTATTTTTCTGCACCAATTTGGCCACGCGTAAAATGTTTTGGCGTTCTATTAGAAGAAGATTTAAAGTTAACATTTCCAAATCCACCCTTTCCACCTTGGACTATTTGAAATTTCATTCCAGATTTATCAAAATCTACTATTATTTTTTGACTTTTTTCATCAATTATTTGTGTTCCAACTGGAACTTTAAGTACGAGATCTCTTCCCGCTATACCCGATTTATTTCTATTTGTACCATTCTTCCCATTATTTGCTTTAATTTGTCTCTTACAATGATAATTACACAAAGTGTTGAGATTTGCATCACTAACAAAAATTACGCTCCCACCCCTTCCTCCATTACCACCATTTGGACCACCAAATTCAACAAATTTTTCTCGACGAAAACTCACGCACCCATCACCTCCATCACCAGCTTTTAAATATAATCTAACTTCGTCTATAAAATTCATTATAACTACCATAATACTTGGCATTTCTTCCTAACGCACTCTCTATTCTTAGCAATTCATTATACTTTGCAAGTCTATCAGAACGTGATAACGAACCAGTTTTTATTTGTCCACAATTTGATGCAATCGCTATATGAGATATCGCTGTATCTTCTGTTTCACCTGAACGGTGAGAAATAATAGCTTTGTAGTCATTTGACTTTGCTATTTGAATAGCAGAAAAAGTTTCTGTTAATGTTCCTATTTGATTTGGTTTAATTAATACAGCATTTGCCATTTTTTCTTTTATTCCTTTACGTATTAGTTCAGAATTTGTAACAAACAAATCATCACCTACCAATTGAATTTTATTCTCAAGTTTTTTGGTAAGTATTTTCCAGCCTTCATCATCATCTTCACTCATTGGATCTTCTATAGAAAAAATAGGATATTTTTCTATAAGATTGCAATAATATTCAGCCAATACTTCTGAAGTAAACTTTCTATTTTCAAATTTATAAATTCCATTTTTATAAAGTGTAGATGAGGCCACATCAAGACCTAGTACAAAATGATTCTGCATTGAATAACCAACGGACTCTACAGCATGAATAATCAAATCAAGAGCTTCTGCGATTTTTTTTACATTAAGTGGTGCAAAGCCACCTTCGTCTCCTACGTTTGTACTATAATGCTTTTTTTTAAGTAAAATACGCAAATTATAAAATACCTCTGCAGACATTCTAATTGCCTCACTGAAGGTCTTAGCTCCAATGGGAAGAATCATAAATTCTTGAAAATCAAGTTTATTGTCTGCATGTGCTCCACCATTAATTATATTAATAAGCGGAACTGGCATAACGCTTGCCTGCTCTCCTCCTAAATACCTATATAGCGGTATTTTAAAACTGTTTGCCACAGCTTTTGCAATAGCAAGAGACACTCCCAGAATTGCATTTGCCCCAAGTTTTGATTTATTTTTCGTTCCGTCTAATTCGATTAATATTTCATCAATTGAACTTTGATTCGCTATATTCATACCAATAATTTTATTTGCTATCAATTCATTTACCGATTGAATAGCTTTAAGAACTCCTTTACCGAAATATCTTTTTTTATCTCGATCTCTAAGTTCCAAAGCTTCTAGCTTACCAATTGAAGCTCCAGAAGGCACGGAAGCTCTACCTATTGCTCCATCACAGAGCTCAGCTTCTACTTCAACAGTCGGATAACCTCTACTATCTAAAATTTCTCTTGCAAATACATTTTTAATTATCTTGCTCATTAATATTAAACTTCTATTTCCGATATAAAAGTACCGCAGTTTCTTTTGCTAGTTTAGCTATATTTTCACTAATACCAATAAAAAGTATTATATCACCTGAATTTGCCCAATCATTGATAAATTTTGAAATAAGCAATGCATTATTCATTATTTTTACGTTAGTAAACCCACTGCTAATCAAGACTCTCTGTATATCAACAATTCCACAACCATAAATTGGCTCATCTTCTGGAGGATGAACTGAAGTGAGAATAATATAGTCAAACATCATAAAAACTTTTATAAATTCATCAAAAAAATTGTAAATACGTACAAAGCGCAATAGTTCAATAATTCCTATTACCTTTCTTTGTGTAATTAAGCGTGCTGCAGCTAGAGTTGCATCTATTTCACTTGGATGGTGAGCGTAGTCCTCGATTAATTTAATGCCTTTAACGTCAGCAATCAAAGAAAATCTTCTTGCCACTCCCTTAAATTCCAAAAGACCCTTTTTAATATTTACATCATCAATCCCAAGTTTTACTGCAACAGATATTGCGGCTAAGGCATTATTAACTTTGTGAATACCTATTGCATTTGATAGTACCATGTTTTTTATTTTGTAATTATTGTCAATTAAAACGTCAAATCTCATACCATTATTATATCGTTCGATATTATTTGCTCTTATTCTACCGTTTTTAAATCCAAAGGTCATAGAGTTATATGTATTGCAACTGATATTTAAGAAATCAGGAAAAATTGCAAAATCTGCTTTGTTTATAAACAGAGAAAATGCTTCTTTGATATTATCAAATGTACCATAATAATCTACATGATCGTTATTAATATTTGTTATAACTGTAATATTTACTGGAATTTTTAACATAGTGCCATCAGATTCATCAACTTCAGTCAAAAAAATATTACTCTTACCAAGTTTTGAATTATTTCGATAGCAGTTCAGTATCCCACCAGCAATTACAGTTGCGTCGATACCGGAACTGTCAAAAATAGAGGCAATCATAGCCGTTGTCGTCGTTTTTCCACTTGAACCCGAAACTGCTATCACATATTTATCTCTCATGATCTTAGTTAATATGTCTGATCTATGTAAAATAACTTTTTTTTTATCTCTTGCAGCAACTAATTCTACATTATTCAATTTTATTGCAGATGAATATACGACTATTTGAGCTCGTTCAATGTTATTAGCACTGTGACCAGTATAGATTTCTATACCTAACTTTTGTAACCTATTTACATTCTCATTTGATTGTATGTCACTGCCTTGAACTTTATAATTAGAATTATGAAGAATTTGAGCAATTGCGCTCATTCCAATTCCACCTATACCAACTATATGTATTGTTTCTTTTTTAGTATTTTTCATATCTAATAACAGACGTTTATTGATTACTAAATTTATTGTAGTACAATTTACAAAATCCTCATAGTTATCGAATCCTTTCACTGAATATTGATGATAAAAAATTTAACTTTCTTATGTACCATATCTATTTTTATAGGTAGTTGCAATCCTTACAGCACGTGTAGTAATATTAGCACAGGTTACTATAAAATAGGCAATAGCTATACAGTCAATGGAATAACCTACTATCCAAAGCATTGCAATCGTTACGAGGAAGTAGGAGTAGCATCATGGTATGGAATGGAAGATCATGGTACACTTACAGCAAATGGTGAAATATTCGATCGTGAATTGATCTCTGCTGCGCACAAAACCTTACCTTTGCCTTGCTTTGTTATTGTTACCAATCTAGAAAATGGAAGAAAACTTATAGTAAGAGTTAACGATAGGGGGCCGTTTGTTGGTGGTAGAATTATAGATCTTTCGGAAAAAGCGGCTAAAATTTTAGGATTTCACAAGTCTGGACTTGCAAAAGTAAAAGTACAGTATTTAAAAAAAATGTCAGAACGGTTAGTACAAAAAACTCCTAATTACAAAAGACAATATGAAAAAGAAATGCAAAAACGTCATCCAAAGCAAAACAGTGCAAAAAGTAGAGGATATATTGCATTTTTTAAAAATGCTCAAACTGCCAAATTAGCTACATCAAAACTTCGAAATCAGGGAATAAAAAATGTTAGATTTTTTTTTAAAGATAATAGATATTGCGTAAGAGTAAATTATAAATAACGGTATATGAATGTTAGTTATTTCAAAACTCTTTATACTCTATAATATATAAATTTAAAAAAATATGATTCTCTAAACTACCTCATAGCCTTATCTAAGAATTCAAGAATTTTTAAAAATTCATGCTATAAACAGTATTAAACTATAAAAATCTAAATGAAATAGTGGATGAAATTTATAATCAACATAAAATCTTACTCATACATAAGTGATATCAGTTATATAATACATGCGCAAGTAAAGTTGATAAAAAAACAAACATACCATCATCTACTGGGAGCAAAATTAAATTACTTATTGAAAGTTCAATAAATAAATAAAACATTATTCTCAATATATTTTTCTATATACAGAAAAACAGGTAACATCTATACCTTCACTTATTAGTAGTCAGTAGTATTAGCTATGAAGCTTTGATTTTACTTTTTAGATAAGTTAATACTAAAAAATTAATTTTAGAAATTATGAATGAAAATAAAGCAACTGTTAAAATAAGTAAGATGGAGTTGATTTAATAAAGTCATCATTTTAATTGGACTAATAAAAAATCTAATTTTAAAATGAATAAATCGAAAATAAGTAACTGCAAAATTTCTATTCAATTAATGAAGATTAAATTAGAACATTGATAAATATTAAATATAAAACAAGAGTTTTTAATATCGTAAAAAATACAGACTAAATTAATATAGAACTCAGGAAATTATTGCTTTCTTTTTAAAGAGCTTGCAATATTATGAAGCTGTTAATATTTCATGATAAAACATACTGAGAATTAATGTGATACAAAGCATAAGGCTAGCAACTTGATACCTTTCTCAAGTAAACAGATTTAATACAAAATCAAAAATTTTTTATAAAAATAGTAAAAACAAGAGTTAAATCTCTCTATCGAATTTTATTGTATGCTCTCTAATTTTAGCTAAAATACTTTAGCAAAAATCATCTCTAAAAACTAAAAATTAATTGAATTGCATAGAACTTTTGAACTTTCAGTTAATAAAGCTAAATTTAACTGATATCATTTATCACTTTTAATATATCAAAGATAATTTTATATATCAATGAAAATCATAAATTGAACCGCAAGCAACGATTGAAAAATCTTGTACACCGCTGTGAAGCTTTTTATTTAAAAATACTAGTATACGAAAATGTATATACTATTTATCTTTTAAAGATAAATTGATCATCATTTACGCTAATTTAAGAAAACTCACATCAATAAAATGCACAATCTTCTTTTTTCCATCAAACTTATATACACTACTTTCTTTGCACCACCTACAAGGAATCTTTCTGGTATTTCTTTAGAAGATTTTGTATTTACTTCTTTGAAAGAAGTAATCGACATTCTAAAATGTTAAGAATCATCGTTTATACTAAAATCAAAAAAGACGCTTTACAAAAAAAAATTGTATGCCGTACATGTCGCTCTTCAAAAAAAAGTGCTTTAAAAATTACTTAGAAAAATAATCGATTTCATCGAAGTAAAAAGATGATAAAATATACGAAATTACTGAGTTCGCATTATCAGAATAAGCATAAATAAAATTGAATTAAATAAATTAGATATTTAGATTACTCAAGGTTTTTATTCAACTTTCTCAAGTCAGCTTGTAAAAAAAAATTAACACTATATCTATAGTTTTATTTAAAAATATTAATAAATCCCAATAAAGGGATAATATTGAAAATATTACATAATCTAATAAAAATTAGCTTTGTGAAGCAGTGTGCGCTGAAGGAACGTATTTTTAACTGATCGAGCGGAGAAGCATATTTAAATTTTTCTCATATTTATCATGTATAGTGTGTCTACGATAAATCGTTCTCTTGATTATTGATACGATTTTCTATGCATCGCGATATTTGGTAGCATTGAAAAATGCAAGGATTGCTTAATTTAAAAAGATTAGCAATAAGAATTGTGCATATTTTATTATAATCCTATTTATTTTAGTATCAAACGTAAAAAACTGAGAAGATATTTTAAATGCTCATATAAATAAATCTTCTCTTCTGAAAATACAATTATTAAAGCTGAGTAGAGAAAAAAAATCAGAAGAACATCTAATATTTCTGAATGACTTATTAAAGCATAATATAAATATTATTAATTATCTTTAATATACAAAAATAATAAAAATTTAATGACTATTTTAGTAATCAAAATATTTTGCTTAAAAAAAAGATCGGAGTGTGAAGTCTTTTTTGCGTCAAATTGAGAAATACAACGACAAATAAAAAGAATAAAAGAGATTTTTTTTAAATTATAAGGAATCAATTATTTATTAAAGGTATAAAATTAAAACTCTTTACTTTCAAGTAAAATGAAAACTTAATATTCTCACAAACAAATAAAGAAAATTACTTCTAATCAGATTAGATAGAAAATATTTGAAAGATATAGAAATAGTATTACAAAATAAGTCATACAAACAATAAAAATAATTAAAGATAAAGATGAAGAGATTTGATTAAATATTTGCGTGTATCTTAATCAATCTCTCTCCTCTTATTTTTATGAAAAATTAAAATATGTTGAATCATATGCAAATAAGTATCAATACATCCAGGAACTCTCCAATAGAGAAGAACCTGTGTAAAACATAGTTAGTCGAAGCACAGTGATGATTTAAATTTTTTATAAAAAAAGCATAATGATTTCGCTCAATAATAATTGTATATGAAATAAAAAATAGGAAGGAACATGGGCAAATAAAAACATATGATCAAAAAATTCCTGCGTCGTGCAACAATATCAATGTTGTATTTACATACAAATACAATTCTAAATATAGAAAAGGGATATTAGATAAACAAAGTTTTTGAGTTAAATCTAATAATAAGTGTACGTACAAAACGTACTACCTTACAAAATCAAGCACCTAAAGCTTCAAGTATTTGTAAAAGTTTAAAGTAGTTTATCTTATTTTTACTCAAATAATTGATACTGCAATTCATACCGTTATTTTCAAAATTAGATATTTAAAATATTTATCAAATAAAAAAAAGCAAAAGAAATCTAACTTAATTAGTTGATTAATCACATAATATCTAACTTTTTAAGTCTTGGTCGTAACATAAATCTTTTAATTCATACCTAAATGATTCTATAAGAAAATTTTAGTGCTAATATTTTAGGTAAAATATATACGCATATACAAAACAATCCTTTATAAAAAGAATGAGTTGTAAAAAGATACAAAAAATGAACATGAAAAATCAAATGTAAGATTATAAATCTTATAAAATTTTTATCACTTTATTTTGAATAAGCAGCCTAAAGATAAAAATAACATCTCGATACTAATGAATCATGGATTTAAAAAAAAAGAATTACGTTGAATAGTTTAGTTTTTTACTAAATATATTCTCATATAATTTAGAATTAATTTTACCTAAAGTAAATAAAAATTCAAAAGAAGATGTACAATATATAAAATGATGTACGATATAATAATCCACCATATTAGATACGGATTCTTTAACAGTCTAAAATCAAAACGAAATAACTTAAAATATAAAAAGCACAATTGTCAGTTACTTTTTTAAAAAGTACAAAATAAATAAATAGAGATATCTTATCTTGTAAAATATCTTTTTATTAAAAATATTCAAAGTGTCCATTAATACAATTTTTTTTCATTTTGTAACTTCACTTGTATTAATTCATCCGCATCAGCTTGAGATTTAACAATATAAATAGTAATTGGAACCACTACTTGACTATGAAGTTCAATATCCACTCTATATTCACCTAAATTTCTTATTTTTACTCCATTAAAAGATATTTTGCGATGATCAATTTTATACTCTCTTGACAAAGATTTTGCAATCTCTTTTGCTGTCACAGAGCCAAAAATTTTTCCATCTTCAGAGGCCTGTTTTACTAACACCACAAATTTATCAGTAAGAGACGCTGCCAGATCGTTTGCCAAATTCAACTTCCTTATGCTCTCATTCTCCAAAAACGAACGCTGCTCTTCAATTTTTGCTATACTCTCCTTAGTAGCCTTAACAGCTTTTTTCTGTGGAAAAAGAAAATTGCGTGCATAACCACGTTTTACCTTTACGATTTTACCTAATCCGCCAAGAGTTTTTATATTTTCTTTTAAAATCACTAACATAAATCACCTGTTTTTTTTAGTGCAATAAGGAGCAAGAGATAAAAAACGCGCTCTTATGATTTCTAAACGTAATTTTCTCTGTTTCTTTGCGCAAACACCAGTTAATCTCCTGGGTAAAATTCTACCATAATCAGAAGTATACTTGAACAATAAATCAATATTTTTATAATCTATTTCTTCATCTCTTAATTGAGAAAGAGGACAAAGCTTAGAACGCCTAAACCCCGTCCTATTATTTACAGATATATAAGAATCGCCAAAATTACCTCGTTTTTTTATCATTATACACCACGCTCCTCAATTTCTTTATTTATCATATAAGACCTACCTTCAAAAAACTTATTAACGCGAACAGACAAGGAGCGAATGATATTTTCATTAAGTTTTACTCTACGATTAAATTCATCCATGATACCCGAAGTAGAGCTTATACACATTATACAATAATGACCACTCTTCATCTTATTTATTGGATATGCAAAATCCAAGAGACCACAATATTCATATTTTATCAATCCAGAAGCTTCAAGGCTTACCAAAAGCACTTCTAAAGCCCTACTTGATCGGTTTTTTTGCCCTTTTACTTCAAAGCCATTTATTAATTGCTCACGAAAAAGCTTCATGAGATGTTTTAAGATATTCTCTTTTAAAGAATTAATTACACTACGAATAAACATACTTTTATTAACTTTCTTATCAGTCTCGGAAAATTTTATAAAATCTTGTGTTATCTTAAGATCTTTAAAATCATTTTTTAACTCCTTGTTAATTTGCAACTTCACCTCTTTCAGATTTGAAAGATCTTTTTCTAATTGCAACCACAAAACTCTTGTAAAATCTTCCAAAAAATTAGAGTAGTTAACTACGCTTTCTTCGATACTTTTAGTACAAATCTCCAATTCTTGTCCGCCTAAAATAGAACCTTTTGCATTGAAAATGATCTCCTTAATCTGCTGGAGCAAAATATCTAATTTAATGCTTTTCAACAAAGCGCCAAGCTCCTGAATCAATTCTTCCACTTCTTGTTCTAAGAAACTTTGTTGTACTATAAAAGTAAATTCATAGAGACTCACTATAGTTCTTCGAATACTAATTAAGTCTCATTATATAAAATTTTTTTGCACAAGCAAACTATTTTACATCAATTTCTACGTTCTTAATCCAGCTTAAATTAAATATATCACAAATAGTTTGTGGTGTAATTGAATATGAACTTGGTAACAAGATACTTACTTTATGCCTTTTAAATAGAAGTTCCAACAGAATTTTTGTTTTACCACTACATTTCAGTACAGAACTTAATTCCATCACAGCTACTTGTGAATTCACACACGCAGTTAACACTAATCTCTTTATTATAGAGGTAATTCTTTCTGTAAATTCATATATATTCTTTCCCACCAATCTCGTTGTATTTTCTGAAACTTCAAGATCAATTATTACAAACGTTCCTGATGAAAATAAACTTCTTTTTTTCTCTAGTATTTTATTATTATAAAATGCTATTTCAGAAACATTATACGGGTCAGAGAGCGTGAGTATAATAAATCTTCCACGTTCTGAAGTTCTCATACGTACATTTAATATTATGCCAGCAACTTTTGCTGTCTTACTTTCTCCAACAAATCCAATATTTAATTTTCTTACAAGAATTTCAAATTTTCTAAATGGATGATTAGTTAAATAAAATCCCAACGAAAATAATTCATGTTCTAATTTTTCCTCTTCATCGAAATCTGCTACATCTTCAAGCTTCGGCTTAAGAATATCAAAATTGTCAAATAAAATTTTTTGATTTGATTCTTTATCTTGTTTGCTTTTATTTGCAAATTGAATTAACATTATAATCGATTCATATAACTGCTTTCTATTTTGATGTATACTATCACACGCTCCAGCTTTAATTAGACTTTCCAGCGCTCTTTTATTTATTAAATGACCTGAATCTTGAATAAATTCCCATATGTTTTTATAAACATTTGAACGTGCGCTTACCATTCTCTCTGCTATAGAGAAACCAACATTACGTAAAGCTGCAATACCATAGCGTATACGTCCTTCTTCTATTGAAAATTCAGCCCTAGATTTATTTATGTCAGGTGAAAGAATAGAAACTCCACTAAATTTTGCAGCGTGATAAAAGAAATTCAGTTTATCTCTATTATCAATGTTTAAATTCATCAAAGCTGTAAAAAATTCCAACGGATAATTAGCTTTAAGATAAGCTGTCTGACAAGATATTACCGCATATGCAGCTGCGTGAGATTTATTAAAGCCGTAACCAGCGAACTTTGAAACAAGATCAAAAATGTAACTTGCCTTATTATAATCAACATCATTTTTTATTGCTCTTTGAATAAAGAGTTCTCGTTGTTTATCCATCTCTTCTTTAATTTTTTTACCCATAGCACGTCTCAATAGATCTGCTTCCGCTAAGCTATATCCACACAAAATACGTGCTATCTCCATTACCTGCTCTTGATAAATTATTACTCCGAATGTCTCTTTTAGTACTTTTTCAAGTAATGGATGAATATAATCTGGCCTTTCAAATCCGTGCTTTCTTGCAATATAAGTGGAAATGTTATCCATAGGTCCCGGACGATAAAGAGAGATTAAAGCGATAATATCTTCGATACAATCCGGCTTTAGTTTGATCAAGACTTCTCTCATTCCAGAACTTTCAAGTTGAAATACTCCAATTGAGTCACCCTTTGAAAGCATCTCATATGTTTTCTTGTCATTTAAAGGAATCAGAGCAATATCAATTTTCTTTTCATTACGGTTAATTAAGTGACAAACATGATCTATCAATGTGAGTGTACCCAATCCAAGAAAATCAAACTTTATTAATCCAGCTTTCTCCACATATTTCATTTTGTATTGAGTAATAGGTAAGGCTGAATTTGGATCATAATAAACAGGAACAAAATTTTCTAATTTTTGATCACATATCACAATTCCAGCTGCATGAGTTGAAACATGACGATATATTCCTTCAAGCTTAAGAGAGATATCAAGTAATTTTGCAATTACTTCATCACTATCTCTTTCTTTCTGCAAATTGCGATCAAGTTCTATTGCTTGCGATAAAGTTACAGGTTTTACTGGGTTAAATGGAATCATTTTAGATATTCTATCTACTTGAGCATAGGGCATCTGCAATACTCTTCCAACATCTCTCAGTACAGCTCTTGCCTGTAATTTCCCAAAAGTAATAATTTGGGCAACATAACCATACTTCTTACGAATATAATCAATAACTAAATCTCTCTTTTCTTGACAAAAATCGATATCAAAATCAGGCATTGATATACGATCAGGATTTAAAAATCTTTCAAAAATCAAGCCAAACTTTATTGGATCAAGATCCGTAATTTGCAATGCCCAGGCAACAATTGACCCTGCACCAGAACCTCTTCCTGGACCAACTGGAATACCGTTTACTTTACTCCAACGAATAAAATCAGAAACTATCAAAAAGTATCCAGAATATTTCATCGAAATTATTATGTTCAATTCATAACTTAATCGATTATAGTATTGTCTAGAATTTATATTCTTTTCATTTTTAATACGAAATTTCAATCCCGCAATTGCTTGTTCCTTCAACTCTTCATTCTCAGTTTTATTTTCTCTACAAGGAAATTTTGGTAAAATAGGCTGCTGTCTGCTTATTGGCATATAAGAACATCTTCTAGCTATTACTGAGGTATTATAAATTGCTTCTGGTATATCGCAAAATAAGTTTTTCATTTCTGATGTAGATTTGAAATAATGCTCACTTGTCAACTTCTTCTTCCTATTATATTCAGTGACATAACTTCCCTCTGATATACATGTTAATATAACAAAAGCTTCGTAATCAGACTTATTAGAAAAATATACATCGTTTGTAGCAACTAGCGGTATGTTGTATTGGTAGGCAAAGTCTATCAAGTTTTTTTCAAGCTCTAACTCTTTATTAAGTCCATGACGTTGCAATTCAACATATAAACGATCGTTGAATGTTAAAAGCAGTCTTTTTATCGTTTCTTTATCTTGTCTCAACAACAATTGAGCCAGTATATCGTTATATCCGCCAGTTAAAGCAATTAAACCTAAACTTAGATTTAATAGTTCACTAAAATCAACATAAGGAATGTCATCGCTACTTACGCGCTTTTTAAAGGATTCGCTCACTAAAGCGACTAAATTATTGTATCCTAGTTCATTTTTTGCAAGTAAGAGTATAGGCAGATTTTGTTTTAAGTGTCGAATTGTAATATTGCATCCTATTATTGGCTGTATTCCTCTGCTTGCCGCATGTTCTGCAAACTCTAGTGATCCAAATAAATTGCCTGAATCTGTTATAGCAACTGCTGGCATTTTATTTTGCAAACAAAGCTTACTTAATTCTTCGATTTTGATCGAGCTTTCAAGTAACGAATAAACGCTGTGAACACGCAAGTGTATAAACATAAAAACTTCAAACTAGAAATAAAAAAGAATAACATTAATTTACTTATAAAGAGTAAGAACTTATTCAAAAGACGCCAAAATATAAAGCTACTTTATTGAACGAAAACTTTTTAACAAGAGCCTCACTACTGCGATAAAATCTAGAATATTCAGGTCTTAAATATCTTTAATCTTTTATATCAACTAATAAAAATACAGTACTGATATAGTATTTCAAATTTTTATATCAAAAATGATCATTAGATAAATTACAAAAAGGGAAGTGCTGAGTTAGTGGCAATACAAAAATACTACTTTAAATTAGTACAAAAAATTTCTAGGATATTTTTCTTTCATTAACTGTTGAAGTCTTATTTATTGTTATATTACTCAAATATAAGATTTTAACATCTTAGATGTTTACGCATTTGTTATGTGTCCATATCTCTTGTTTTATAATTTATTTTGTATCTATAAAAGTACAATGAAAATAATTTTCTTAATAGAGTTAAATTACATCTTTTTGCTTCCTTCTTTTTAAAATGGAAAACTTTATTCATTTTTCATATAACGTTCTGTAATCTCCAATCGACACACTTTAATGAATTAATAAACAAATTATGTATTATAATCAAAAAGAATAAACATTCTTTATCACCTAAATCTGTAAATTAGAATCACACATGCTGCTTATTCTACTAACTAATGGTAAAATCATCTTAAATTTTAGCTATATACTGAATAAATTGCTCTAAGCATTTTATATTTATAAACACGGTGATTAAACTCAAAAATTACTCTTTGATAGAGTAAAGATTTTGCTTTTACTTTGAAGTTGCTGATAAGTATTTGCTCAAAGTAAATTTATTTTACTATTTTAGTAAATAACTTCTTACTCATGCAATATTGTGCATGCTTTGTATATTTTATTTATCAAGCTTCTCTAAACGTAATTTTTTACTCTAGATAATAAATCTAAATAGCTCTTTAACAATTAAAATATAAAATATTCTATATTTTTATACTTAAAAAGTAAAAAGCAAAATAAAAAAAAAATTGACACAATAATTACATACACACTCATAAATATCTTCCAATATTAAAGAGGGACTTTTAATATCTTAAATCTGTGCCACATTCATGCAGTAATATTACAACTATAAATTTGTACTTTATGACAAAAATAAATCTCTTCTTAAGAAGAAAAAGTTATTCCATTAATATGGTGGACATTATTAAAAAATAATAAATCTTCTTACAATTAGAATTAGTAAAATTTACTAAGATAATATCTCTTAAAAAGAGATCAAACAATAATCAAGAATGATTAAAATTGTTTAAAGTTAACAGAAGTAAATATCGTCATATCAACACTTTTAGCTTTAAAAATAATAATTTCTTAGAATTACACTATATAAAACAGAAAAAAGAAGAAACATTCTTAGCATAATTTATCTCTATTGAACATATAAATGTTTGTCATGATAAAAATCGCTGGAAGATGATATGCCATAAAAAAATGCAAACAACAAAACTACTCCTATAAGAGTCATTAAAAGATTTAAATGCATATTTTAGTAATGGAATAACGGTATTAAAGAGAATGCTCAAACTTAATCGATTTTTAATCTCTAGCATTTAATGCTAGCTAAATAATTAACAAATGCAATTATTTAATCTATTTTTAGATGCAATGTGAGGTGAGTATACTTACAACACAACACATTTATAATAATAAATAGTTAAAACACATATTACCGTAAAAAAGTAGAATTGAAGAATTTATGCAAAAGTATATAATTACTTGATAGTTAAAAAGTAAGTAAATTTATAGAACAAAACTTAGTTAAGATTTGTCATTATTTGCTTCGCAGCAAAGCTTCTATAATTTGTTACTTCAATAATTGAGATATAAACAATTTTTATTAAGTGAATGTGCAGGATGTTAACACAAAAAAAATAGCAACAAAGCTATTGACTAATGTAGTATACAAAGTATATCGCTTCTTTTTAAAAGAACAGAACATCTATAACAACAAAAGTTTTTCAAAATATTTTCAATATAAAATAAACTATAAATATAGGAATTTTATAGTGTGTAATTTTGTCAAATGAAAGCTTTATTTCTATAATAGTAGTTAATCATTTAACAATAAAATTGTGAACAAAATGATAGAATCATACAAATATTATTATAATCAAAATAGTATCTCAAAAAAAAACTACTCTCTCTTGCATATGAAGTTTCAGTTTATAAAAAAATAGCTTTTCTCCATTTTAAACATGAAAAATTCGATGCTATTCTATAAATAGAATAGACTTATTATCAATAAAGCATATATCAAAACAACAATATTTTCTAAAATTTTGCTAATATAGCAACAACTATAACTATAAAAGTTAGTGGTGAAGGTAGAAACGTTCTCGTGAATCCCAATAAAGATCATATCTACGCAATATTGTAGATCCTAACTGTGCATTAAGGCAACAAAGAAATAATTTTAACTAAGGAAAGGTCGTCTTACTGTCGTAAAAAATACTAGATAAATATAAAAATGTGAACTAATTTGTCAATACAAAAAAATCTATATTTAAAATAATGCAAAGAGTAAAGTAAAATGCCCGAATATTTTCAATGTAAAAATACTAGTATTTTTACATAAATTATATACTTTGTATAAAAGTAAATAAAAATTTAGAATCCAAATAATTAAAGAAAACTTTAATACTTTTAAATATGAAAAATTCAATATTGAGAGAATGTAAATTCTCTTTATTTTAAATAATAAATTTAAAATATTTCTCTAAATAAAATTTATCTTTAAAATCATAAATAAAATTTTTACATGATTTTAGTTTATTCATTCGTTCATGTTATAAAATAGATATCTTTGAATGTAAACACAAAAATACGAAAAATTAACATATCTATTAATTGAATTTTCGAAGCATATTATAGAAATCATTCTCAATCGTTAAAGATAAAAAAGAAAACTAAAATAGTTAACAAATATGCTTTTTTATATTAAAAGCTTCAAATTTCTCTGTAAGCCACTTTATATAGGCAGTTCTCATTTAAAATTTAAAGATAAAAACCCATCCTTTCGGATAATTTTTATATCTCTATAACTTCTATTATAGATTCCTTTAAATTATTCAAATTTATTGATAAAAAGACAAGTTTTTCTAAAAAAGAAAATAAAAATCTTATTCTTTTATTAAGAATATTTTACTATTTTTTTTAGTCTTGAATTTTTCAAATACACTTTTTTATTATAGATAACGCGATTTTTATCGCGTTTATTTTTATAATTATTATCTTTTTACGACTAAAATTCTATATTAGCGATTATTTTTTTTACAATAACAATTAGCTAATTATTATTAGCTTAATTAGTATTAATTACGCATTATGTATGGTCATTTTTTTTTGATATAATTTTATACCATGTTTTTCTTTTTATCTTGTCTATATATACTTTTCTACTGATTTTTCATATCTTTAATTTTCTATTTTTCTCATATCCACTTTATATCCTATATAATTAATGACATCAGCGTACTTTCATCATGTTTTATTTTTTTCAATAAAATTGAGACAAAATTTAATATTAAAAATGTCTCTCAAATCAAGAATTTGAGGGAAATATAAAAAAATACACAAGTATTTTAAAACAAAATTGATTTAAGCTCTACCTTTTATTACTCAATATTTTAGCAATTTTCATTCTTTTAGTTTTTTTTGATTTTTTATAAATTTTTATTACAACTCTGAAGGAGTTTGATTAATTCATGATATTACTTTTTATTCTCAATTGCTTATATTATTCAATATTAAACTTAGTATTTTTCTCATTCTATCATTTTTCTATGAGTGTTTATATAGGAGGACAAAATTTTGTATCACACTATAAAATCGATGATTTTTCTCCTAATTATGTCGTAATACATGTAAATAAAATGATTAATGGTTTTCTTGCTGAAGATTATTTTATTTTATAAAAATACAACAGATTTTTTTTGCTAAACCTTTTTTTTGAAATATATTTCATGTTGATATTCAATATTTTTATTTCACATCACTTGTCATTCTGAAAGATACTATTTCAGTATTTATTTTCTTTGATAGAGACGACAAATAACAACTCTCATATCGAACATATTATTAATTCCCTTTCCTTAAAACTCATACGCTATAATTGACATTTTCATACATTTGAAAACAAATTCAAAATCAGTTTTATATAAACTTCTTTTGAAATAATATTAAACTTTCCAAGTATTTAGAGTTGAATTAATCTCTAAAAACTAAATACATTAAAATAAATTGATTATTTTAATGTTTTGTAGTTAAAGCTTAAATTCTTAATTTAATGATTTTTATTACTTCTGGCTACTGCTTTACCGTAAAAACCGTTTACAATCTACACTCGACATGATAAATTTAAACCAGCTTATTCCTCGGTAGCTCAGTGGTAGAGCAGTTGGCTGTTAACCAATTGGTCGCTGGTTCGAATCCGGCCCGGGGAGCTTCTTATTGTCAACTCTTGATTTAATGTAAAGTTAGTTATATTATTTTTTTAATAATTCACGCTCTATTGATTTCACATTTAATTTATGATACATTATATAAGCGAATAAACTAATCAATTATAATTAGTTGCCATTTTAGATCTTAAGGTATATCTAAGTATAGTGATAAACTGAGGTAGTTTAAATAACTGTATGTCCACAATACAAAGCAAATAATAAAAGCACAACACGCCTCATTTAATGAAATTTAAGAATAGAAACGAAATGAGAATGGACGGCTATCATCATATTAGTTTCATATCATATTATTATAATGTTAAGAAGGAAAGACACGTTAGTTCTAAACTTGATTTCTTAGTCGATAAAATCAACACTAAGTTAAGTGTAAACACAAAAAATAAAAGCAAAGATAATGATTATTTACTACATAATTGATTATTGAGTTCTAATGTGTTAGAACAACTGAAATAATATAAAAAGATTTTAAGTGCATATTGCGCATTTTTACATTTTAAAGAAAACATTAATTCTTATGAAAAACATAAGATTAAAAATATTTAATATGAAGAATGAGAAACTTATCAAAATAAATACAGAGACATCTTTATTACTATCTTTAACAATTTGATTCATTTATAACCTGTTGTTTTAGCCCTATATAAAAGGGTATTTCAAATACGTATTCATCTTTTTTTTACTCGTTTTTACTCGCAATAAAAAAAGTGCGCACTGAAAAAATAAATAAAAACAAAATACATCACTATATTTGTATTATATGATAATAAAGCATTTTTTCGTAATAAAATGGTTGTTTTTTAAAACTCTCGGCATTCAAATACAATAATTGAAATATTACTGATAAGTTTGACTTAATACCACATTATTAAAGTTTGATTATTTTATAAATAAAATATTTTGATGATACTTAGAATGGTACTTAAATACCTACAATTTAAGGATGCAATAAGGTTTGTTAAAAGTGATAAAATAGATATTAATGGAAAAAGTATATTTTTCTAATTTTGCTTTTTAAAGAGGGTAGAAAATGTCTGATTTTTTTTCGAGATGAAATTTATATAGATTCAAATGTAAAATAGCGCTAAGAAGATAAAAATCTATCTATGAATAATGAACAAAAATTACGAATAGATCTGAAATTAATTTTTGCTTAGAAAAACACAAAAGTAAAGAAAGGGAATTTGTTTTTCATAAATAGATAAAAAGCATAAAAATCAAGAAATTTAATTCGTTGAATCTTTCAACAAAAATGAGATAGAAAAGATAAAATATATTTCTTTATTATTTAAAACTTTAAGATAGTTCTCTCAAAAAAAAATAAGAAGTTCTAAACTATATCCATATAGGAAAATTTGCACAGAAAATATGAGAGAGCGCATAAAAAAGAAAGGAAAATATACCTTCCATGATTTTTTTCGCCACACGTTAAACATAACAAAACTATTTTATTCAGAAAACATATTTCTCTGTGCAACTTCTACATAAAATACAGGTTCACGTAATAATAAACGCATAAGCAGTGATTTCTTTCAAATATTCTTCAAATTTTTTCTTTTGTCAAATGAGAATATTATAACATCTTATGCTACTAAAATCAACCAATATATTCTTTAACAGATATAAAATCTGCACACATCTCATAATGAAAAAGTAAATTAATACTCTTGTAATCTCTTTGATTGACTATCCACTATCACTCGACTTAAATAAGTTTCAGGACTATAATCTAAATTATCTACAATTTCTGATAATTGATTTTCTGAATGACCAGCACTAGAAAGTTGTTCTCCCTGATTTAACAAATCATTTACCATTTCTTCAAAATTATTATTTTTTGAATTCCGAATTAATGCTTGTGCTAAGCCTAATGGAGCTTTTTTGTCCTCTTCCTCAACATTATGATCTAGACCATCGTACTCAAGAAGTAATTTTGCAGTTTCGAAATAGCTATTTTCTTTACTAGAAGAATAAGGTGAAGTACAGTCTTGTTTTTCATCTTTCATATTTAAGGTTTCTTTATAACTTTTTAGAACTGCTACATGCAATGGAATCCAGTCTGTTTTTTCTTCGTCAATCTTAATAACATTGATACTATCATCATGACCGAAAAAGAGCTCAGTATTACATAACTCGCTCTCTCTTGTAGTAGTAGAAAAAAACAAAGGATTGCTAGCAGCTCTATTATTTAGCTCCTTTTCATCATTATGATCAGAATAACGCTGCTGATATTGAGAAGTAAATTTGGACTCTACATCTTGCTGCGGAACAAGATTATCGTCTTGCTTAGAAAGATTACCGTATTCCATACTAATTGCACCCCCTTCTTTTTGAGAATCTCCTACTAATTTTTCTATTTTTTTAACTTTTATAGTTTGCTGAAAAGAATCATACAAAGCAAGTTTTTTTTCTGGTGGCTTTTGCGTATTTTCATCACTAATACGTGGTCTTTTTTCTGAGTAAACATAAGGAAAGGCAAGAACATCACTCTGAGAAGAATGAACCGTAGTAGCGCTACTATTACTTTTAGTAACTTCTAAATTAGAGCATTCATTTTTAAAAACCAACATTTCGTTAGATCGCTCTTCTCCCTCTACAAAAGGAGGTTTTATTGGTAAATCATCCAAATGACAAAAATCGTTCATCTTTTCAAAGCCACTTGCTTGCTCTTCAAGATCAAGATAATACTGTTTCCGTTCCGGGTTTTTTATACATTCTAAAAGCATATGAAAAATATGTCTATTCTCATGGATAAGAGCAATATTCAGTGCATTATCATTTTCATTATTTGCAATCTCAACATAACTTTCTCTTTTACTTTTTTTAACGCATTTTAGTAACTCCTCAACAATCCTCACATTACCACCCTCAACGGCAAAGTGAAGTGGTGTATATCCATCGCTATTTCTAATCATAACATGATTCTCTTTTTGATCTTGTTTGTTAATACAATCCATTAAGATCATGAAAATTTCTAAATTATTTTTCTGAACGGCAAAATGTAGAGAAGTATTACCATAAAGATCTTGATCTTTAACATACTCCTGATTATTACGTATCAATCTCTTAACATCACTAATTCTCTCACTGGCAATAGCCAAATGAAGATCATTACAGCTATATCTCTTTTTATTCGCAATAATAGATGTTTTTTTATCTTCACGATAGATTGGTGATAAATCTGAGTCTAACTGAACATTTCTAAGATCAGCTTGAGAAGAAAAAATACCGTACATACGAAAAAGGTGCGTATAATACACTGTTTTCATTTTACGATCTTTTTCTTCTAATACTTTATCAGAAGTAGGTAAGTAATAATAATCTTTTGTACAGTCACTTTCATTCTGTACATAGTTTTTAACTAGACTATCTACAATTTCTTTTTTTACCCTTTCAGAACTAAGTAATGTTTCATGATTACTACTCATCAATAAACCACTTACTAGAGCTTCACAATCTTTTTTATTTGCTAAAAAAGAAAATCTCATTTTCTTATCATTTAAATTAGCCACATAATTAACTAGATTTACTATATTACTTAGACTAGAGATCACTTGTTGTCTAGATTGCGCATCACTCATAGATTTACTTAATAAATCTAAGCTAATAAGCTCTTCATTTATCGATAAAAACTTAATTTTGGAGCCACGTTCAATATCTTCTTTCCTGATATCTACAAACAGACGACTTTCGCACGAATTCATTTCTATATTGATAATTCGTAAACTCTCATAATCAACAGGAAAACTACTTATATTAGGAAAAAGATTCTTACTCTTTTCATCTAAAATATTCAAAAGTGTACTTTTAGCTCTTTTAAATTGTCCAACAGTTAATAAAAATGCAATATTTCTATTATCTGAATACAATATAAGGTATTTTTGTGATTTATTAGCATAATATTCATCCTTAAGCAAAAACTCCCCTAACAATAATTTAGAAAGACAATCACCGCCACCATAAGTAGAAAACCTACTATTTATAAACGACCTGATTTCATATTCACCATCAAAAGCTTCACAAGCATCCAACATATTTGTTAATCTGACAAAAAAATTCCCTAGATAATAATTTTCGCAATTTTTATCACGCACATTCTCGATATTATCGAGATAATCAGCAGAAAAATCTACGCTCTTCTCTAATTTAAATTCAGTTGCCAAAAATTCTAAAACTTTATATTGTTCATAACTATCAAGATGATATAAAAACGAATAAAAAGCTTTATTAATATTGAAAGGAACGTCACCAAGAGCTTTATTACATTGACTTACAATATATCTACAAGCCCTATCCAACATAGCACTCATTTCATCTTTGCAAAAATGATCTTTAGCTATATTTAATATTTGCTCTAAAAGAGTATCACTATTTCGAATAACACTATTATCTATAGCAAGGGCAATTAGGTAATAATTATTTTGCATGAGGAATGACCTTATCTGACTATACTGATAAAGTTGTGTTAAGGATTTTTTATCCTGACGTAAACAATTGATAAACCGTTCTAAAACATTCTCCTTAACTACTGTTTCCTCTAACTTTATCTTTTTTATTGCAGATCTTATAATAGAACAAATATCATTTTGAACTTTTTCTCCCAAAATTTGACAAATCTTTTTATAATTCTGATTATTATCTAATTTAGAATCAGCAATTCTATCTCTTTCACCAACTTTAGAAAAATCTTCTAATGCAGATAAACACTCTATAACTCTGCTAGATTTAATAAATTTACCACTCTCAGAAGTATTACGTGCATTTAAAATCGCTATGCAAATCTTCATAATTAAACTGTTAATTTCATCACTTGAAAGAAAAGTTTTAGCTCTGTATAATATCCGCTGTATTAATCTAGCAGTATTTAGATGTATGTGCGTAGAAGCTAGAGAGCTTAAAATAAAAGATACAAGATATCCATCAGATTCTCTAAATATATAATTTTGAATATTTAGTCCGCAAATCTTATTCCACACAACATTACGAAATGAATCTTCATTCTCATCTCGACTACAATCCCAAAATTCAGCAAAAAAGAAGATACGTAAAATTACCTTCCCTTTATCTTCATAAGAAAGTCCAGAAAAATTCCTCCATAACTCTTCAAATTTTTCACTATTCCTTTCTTCTTGTCTATTTATGAAGTCAGAAAGTTCTTTCTCTGCTTTTTTGTGAGTAAGAATATACTCACTTGAAATCTCCCTAAGTTTTTCAAAAATCAGATTTTGTAATCTTCCATGTAACATCACATATTTCCTACAAGGCTTCACCTC